>PMDX01000170.1 GCA_003154635.1 Actinomycetota bacterium
GTGCAGACGCCGCGCCGCTGCGGACACCCCTGAAGGGCCGGAGCCGAGGTCTTTTGAACCTTCCGCTTTCTGCCGTTGCGGACCAACTGGTTTATCGTAGGCACTACCTGTCTCCCGTCATTTTCCCGAAAAACGTACCCCGCCCTTGAGGCCGGGGTAGTTTCACACTAAAAAGCGGCGCACTAGCGCCGAGGTGTGAATGTACCATCACTCGTCGGTGCTGTCAACGTCATCGCTGGCTTCTTCGCCCTTAATAGCGCGCCTTGCCCGCGATTTTGAGGTTTCCGCCTCGCCCATGAAATCGTCTTCCATGTTATTGAGATCGAGGTCTTCGGAGGGTATTCCACCCATCCTGAATATGTCCATTGCATCCAACGGGGGCTGCAGTTCAGGCAGTGTCTCTCCGGTGTAAAGTGGCTCCCATTCCTCGCCCATCGGCTTTACGTTTATGCGGCGGTACTGCTTCATGCCTGAGCCCGTCGGAATCAGTTTGCCAATGATGACGTTCTNNGTCTCCTGGAAGGAGGCCGCCGACAGGAACGACTCGGTCGCAAGGCTCGCCTTGGTGATACCGAGAAGGACTTCTTTGAACCTCGGGGGCTCGCCGCCTTCGGCGGATACTCGTTTGGTCTCTTCCTCGAACTCCATGTAATCGACGAGCTGCCCGGGGAGGAACTCCGAGTCTCCGGGATCCGAGACGGTCACACGCTTGAGCATCTGGCGGACGATAATCTCGATATGCTTGTCGTGGATGTCCACTCCCTGGTCCTTGTAGACCTTCTGGACCTCACTTACGAGGTATAGCTGGACAGCCTCGCGGTTCACGATCTCGAGCAGCTCCTTGGGGTCGGCGGACCCCTCGGTGATCTGCGTGCCGGCGGTGACCATCTGGCCGTCCTTCACCAGCAGCTCGAGGCTCACCGGGATCTGGTACTCGTAGTCCTTCGGATTTGTTTTGCCATCCTCATCGAGTTCCTCGCCGTGGAGGATTACATCGTGGTACCTTTCACCCCTTTTGACCTCGACTTCGCCGCGGCTCCACGCGAGGTACGACTGACCTTTGGGCTTGCGCGCCTCGAAGAGNNCGATCGACTGGGCCGCGATGATACCCACGGCTTCGCCCATCGGCACGGGTCCACCGGTCGCCAGGTTACGGCCGTAGCACTTAGAGCACACGCCATACTTGGCCCTGCACGTCAGGACCGAGCGGACTCGGACCTCTTCGATACCCTGGTCCGCGAGCTGTCGTGCCTGCTCCTTCATGATCTCCTGGCCGGCCTCGAGGATGACACCTTTCTTGCCCTTTACCTTCTCGAGCGAGTTACGGGCAAGGACGCTCTGGTTGATGTCGCCGTCGACCATAACCCTGGACGGGACCCCTCGGTCTGAGCCACAGTCCTCTTCACGCACAATGACGTCCTGTGCGACGTCCACGAGGCGACGCGTGAGGTACCCGGAGTCCGCGGTCCTGAGGGCCGTGTCGGCCAGGCCTTTGCGGGCACCGTGCGTGCTTATGAAGTACTCGAGGACCGTCAGGCCCTGGCGGAAGTTGGACGTGATGGGCGAAGCGATGATCTCGCCCTTCGGGTCCTCGACAAGCCCTTTCATACCCGCAAGCTGCTTGATCTGCTTCAGGTCGCCTCTGGCGCCCGAGTTGGCCATCATGTAGATGGGGTTGAACTGGTCGAAGTTCTCCTCCATCTTGGTCGCGACCAGGTCTGTGGCTTCGTGCCATACGTCGACGACGCGGCCGTGGCGCTCTACCTCAGTCAGGAAGCCACCGCTGTACTCGTCCTCGATCTTGGATATCTTCTTCTCGGCGTCCTCGAGTATCTTGGGCTTCTCGGGTGGGACCACGATATCGCTGACGCTGATCGTGACGCCCGCCCTCGTCGCGTAATGGAAGCCGGTCTCCTTGATCTGGTCGAGGATCCTGGCCACCACGCTCGAGTCGTAGGTGTCGGCTATCTGCTCTACTATCTCAGCGATCTCTTTCTTGCCCACCGGGCGGTTCTGGTATGGGAAGTCCTCCGGCAGCGCGCGGTTGAAGATGATGCGACCGGTGGATGTCTCGATGATCTCGCCGTCCATCCTCACCTTGACAAGCGCCTGCAGGTGGACCTTTCCGAAGTCCTGAGCCAGCACTGCCTGGTCGGGATTGGAAAACACCTTGCCCTCACCGAGCGCACCTTCCTTTATCGCGTTGAGGAAGTAGCAGCCTAGCACCATGTCCTGCGTCGGGCTGACGATTGGCCGGCCATGCGCGGGTGACAGTATGTTGTGCGCGGACAGCATGAGTATGCGTGCCTCGGCCTGAGCCTCGGCGGACAGCGGCAGATGGACCGCCATCTGGTCCCCGTCGANNGTCGAAGTCGGCGTTGAAGGCGGTGCAGACCAGTGGGTGTATGCGGATGGCCTTACCCTCGACCAGCATCGGCTCGAAAGCCTGTATGCCGAGGCGGTGGAGCGTCGGAGCCCTGTTGAGCATGACCGGGTGCTCCTGGATGACCTTCTCGAGGACGTCCCAGACGATAGGGATCATCCTGTCGATCATCCGCTTCGCGCCCTTGATGTTGTGGGCGAAGCCAAGGTCGACAAGGCGCTTCATGACGAAAGGCTTGAACAGCTCCAGCGCCATCTGCTTCGGCAGGCCGCACTGGTGGAGCTTGAGCTCGGGCCCGACCACGATGACCGAACGGCCTGAGTAGTC
>PMDX01000020.1 GCA_003154635.1 Actinomycetota bacterium
GCGATAGTACTTCCGCGGCGGGCCGACGGGTGATTCGCTCCATGATGAATCGATCAATCCTGCTTTTTTCAGGCGCGAGAGAAGCGGGTAGACGGTGCCGGTGCTGATCGCGAGGCCCGGGTGCCTGCCAAGGCGTTCGACGATCGCGCCGCCGTAGGCTTCGCCCCTGAACAGCAATGCGAGTATCGCGAGCTCAACCACACCTTTGCGGAACTGGGAGAGGCGGCTGTCGATGTCGGTCCCCATGACGAACGCTCCCTGGGCGTTTGGTGCCCCCCCCCCGCATAGCAATAAGGCAAGACAAGGTAGATTGTAATACAAAGTACCTTCTTGTGCAAGTAGACGCGTGCCGGAGGAATCGAGTGGTCGCAGGGGGGAGGGCGATGTTGACGCCGTGTTTTTCAATACCGCTTTTCAATACCGCGCTTGCGCAAATGGTATCGATTGGTTACGCTGTGCCGCAGTGCAAAACACGGTTCAATCCATAGACCGGGCCTTCGACATCATCGAGCTCCTTTCCCACGAACCAAAGGGGCTCAACCTGACAAAGATCGGAACCCTCCTGGATCTTCACAAGAGCACTGTGCACAGGCTGTTGAGCGTGCTGAAGAATCGCGGATATATCGAAAAGGAAGAAACGTCGGGACATTACCGGCTGGGACCTGGCTTCGTTGAGCTTGCCAGCCTTTTTCTCAATAACATCGAGCTGAAAACGGAGGCAGAGCCTCACCTGCGCCAGCTTTCCCAAGTCACCGGCCATACCGTCTTCCTTGCGACCTTGCAGGGCCGTGACGTGGTGTATCTCGACAAGGTGGAGCAGTTCAACAGCCTGAGGAAATACTCCATCATCGGACAGCGTCGTCCCATCTTCTGCACGTCCCTGGGAAAGGCGCTCGTCATGCATCGCCCCGCAGGGGAACTCAGGGACCTCCTCAAGGACGTCACGTTCGAAAAGTTCATGCCCAACACGCTTGCGGATTTCGATGCCCTCCTCAAAGATCTCGACGTCAGTCGTCGTCGCGGATGGACCGCTGATAATGAGGAGTTCGAGCCGAACATCCGCTGTCTCGGTGCCCCCATATTCGACTACCGGGGCATCGTCGTGGCGGCCGTGAGCGCGGTGTGGAGCGCCTTCAATCCGGCCATCACGTTCGAGCAGACGGCTCCCCATGTGATCGAAGCGGCGCGCCAGATTTCTCTGCGCCTCGGCTATGCAAAGTTCAGGGCAGAAAGCTCCACGTCAGCCTCCTGATTCAACTTTATTAAATTGAATTTGACAGCATAAGCCTCTTGCTGTAGACTGTTTCTTTCTACGATATATAGTTCCACGAAGTGAAACCGACGCAAGGTCAAGTCATATCGAAAAGGAGTGGGTCAGCGTATGGAGATCAGGCAGCCCATGCATCCGGATAATGGCAGAAACTTGGACACGGAAGGTCTGCGAAGAGAGTTCCTGATTCCAGGACTTTTCGCCAGCGGAGCGGTCACGCTCGTCTACAGCCACTTTGACAGGATCATCGTGGGTGGCGCTGTTCCGACCTCCGCCTCATTGTCGCTCGAGGTGAAGAAAGAGCTCATCGGGAGCGATCATCTCCTCGACTCACGCGAGCTCGCAATCCTCAATCTCGGCGGCGACGGTTCTGCGACGATCGACGGGAAAGAATATTCCCTGGGTCGACTGGATGCCCTTTACGTCGGCAAAGGAGCGAGGTCGGTCGAGCTTGCTTCCCGCGAAGCGCGCAACCCCGCGAAGTTCTATCTCTTGTCCGGCCTGGCGCACAAAGAGCTCCCGACGACGCTCATCTGCAAGGACAAGGCGAAGCGGATCAAGACGGGCTCCCCCGAGGAGTGCAATGCGCGCACGATCAACCAGGTCATCCATCCCGACGTCGTCAAGAGCTGCAATCTGTGCATGGGATTCACCTGCCTGGAACCGGGGAGCGTCTGGAACACGATGCCCTGCCACACCCACGAACGGCGGATGGAAGTGTACTTCTACTTCGACGTGAGGCCGACGGCCGTCGTCTTCCACCTCATGGGCGCTCCGAGTGAAACCCGTCATATCGTGGTGAGGAACGAACAAGCGGTCATCTCGCCGAGCTGGTCCATCCATTCCGGTGTCGGCACGTCGAACTACTCCTTCGTCTGGGGCATGGTCGGGGAAAACCAGCTTTTCAACGACATGGACGCGGTTTCCATGGACATTCTTCGATAGAAAAGGACGAAAAAAATGCTCGATTCTTTCTCGCTCGAGGGGAAGGTTGCCATCGTCACGGGAAGCAGTACGGGCCTGGGACAAGGCATGTGTATAGGGCTCGCGAGCGCAGGGGCGGACGTGGTCGGCGTCGACTATGTCGCCTCGCCGGAGACGAAAGCCACGGTGGAGAAAAAGGGACGACGCTTTCACGGCATGGTCGCGGACCTCCTGACGATCGCGCCGGTGGAGCGGATCATCAAGGAAACCGTGGACGCATTCGGCAGGCTCGACATTCTGGTGAACAACGCGGCCACCTTCTCACCTCGCGCCATGCTGGATGCAGACGAGGACTTCTGGGACCGCTCCGTCGACGTCGATCTCAAGGGCTATTTCTTCATGTGCCAGGCCGCGGGCAAGCACATGGTGGAGGCGAAGTCGGGCAGCATCGTCAACGTGGTTTCGGTCAACGCCATGCGACCGAACGTCAACAGCGGCGTGTACGCCATATGCAAGGCCGGCGTGCTCCTGATGACGAAGGCCATGGCCAAAGAATGGGGACCCTACGGTATTAGGGTGAACGCCATAGCGCCGGGTGTGGTGGAAACGACCATGTCGCGGCCGCTGCGGGAGAATCCCGAGAGGCTGAGCAAGCACCTGGAGAAGACCCCGCTGGGACGCATCATCCAGCCGCACGAGCTGGTTGGGGCCGCGCTCCTCCTGGCCTCCGACGCGGCCAGCTCCATAACCGGGCAGATTCTCGCGGTCGACGGCGGCGAGTCTATCTGATCCACCAGTCAGGCAGTACAATCAGCGCACCCTCAGCTTGGCGAACCACGGTCCGAGCGAATACCGCCCGTGCGGTGCGCGAGCTGCAGTCGAGCGGAACGAAGGAGGCGACGCGCGATGTCGGGACTCGAAATCCGGCAGCAGGACTACAGTTTTGCATTCAATCCGTACCGGGACCCTGTAGCTCGTGTCGCGCC
>PMDX01000092.1 GCA_003154635.1 Actinomycetota bacterium
GAGCACGTTTTCGAGCGCCGTCAGCTCGCCTATCAGTGCGAACTCCTGGAACACGTAGCCGAGGTCACGGAGCCTCATCCGCGAGCGCTTTTTTTCGTGGAGGTGGGTCACCTCGGTGCCGTTGAAGTGGATCGTTCCCGACGTTGGATGGTCGAGCAACCCGAGCTGGTGCATGAAGGTCGATTTGCCGGATCCGTTGCGTCCGGTCACCATCACAAAATCGCCTTTGTCGATGGTCAGTGAAACCCCCTTGAGGGCGGGCACCTTCACCTCTCCCAGGTCGTATATCTTTACCAGGTCTTCCACCCTGATAAGTACATCGCCGGACATGTGTTACTCCTCCAGTCTGGCGTCGATATTTTCGAGAAGCGTGAGAAAACCTTCTCTTTCCTGCAGGTTGACCTCCTCGAATACTCCGTTCAACTTTTCCATGTGGTTCCCGAGCATCTCCTCAGCGTATTCCTTGCCCTGCTTGGAAAGTGACAGGAGAACCATTCGTCGGTCGGTATCCGCGTGCCTCCGATCGACCAGCCTTTTGTCCACGAGCCTGTCCGCGGTCCTGGTCGCGACCCCGTGCGAGATCTTGAGCAGGCTGGCCACCTCGCTCATGCTCGAAGTCCCATTTTCGAGTAACACGTAAAGCATGAGGATCTGCGGGTAAGATAGCTCGATCTCCGGGTGCATGTCCGCGCCCGAGCCTCGGAGATTGCGCATTATGTGCAAGATCAGAGTAATCGTCTGGCGCGTGAAGCTCGATACACTCGCTTCCTGTTTATGTGCCACTTCTAAAATACTCCTTAAGCATTGTTTGCGTTATGCAAATATACTCTCCCGCAAACGTCCAGTCAACATCTTCTTCCCTCTGAAGGGGGAGAAAAAGATTTGGTGTACGAACATGACCACACCGAGACGGTTCCGCCACACTTTCAGACCCGGCACATTGAAGATCTTTTTCTCTTTCCAGTACATCACAAGAACGACAAGGAACGTCAGCGGCAGTACCGGAATGGTCAGCAGACCCACGATATAAAACCGCCCTGTCACGGCGAGGAGGATGCCGGGTATGCAGGCGAAGTCGTCGGAGCGATGGTGAAGCCTATCCCGGTTGCCATTCTTCTACGAGTCTACCGCCTCAGAGCGCCTTTCTTTTCCCATACACATCCGCTGTCCGGGAAGCGGTGTCTGCCTCCTTGACACAGTCGACACCGCCCCCCGACAGGTTTAGCGTTCCGTGACAATTATGAAGGGGGCGGGCAAATGGAAACGCGCTGGATCCTCAAGATTCGACTAGCCACCACCCAAATCTTATATAATTGCTGATGGTCGGCGACCAATGCATGCCGGCCATTGTCGCGTCTTATTAACCACAGGCACCAACGAACACGGCAGGTGGCAGCAGAAGATGAATGGACCATCCGGCACCGCGGCACAGCTCAACAACCTCAATCACGTTTTCAAACCCAGGTCGGTCGCCTTCGTCGGGGCGACGGAGGGGATGCCCAAGTGGGGGTTTGTTGTTTTCAACAACATCATCTGCGGCGGATTCGAGGGCAAGCTCTACCCGGTTAACCCCAGCAGGGAGACCGTGGCGGGTCACAAGTGCTACCCGACGGTCGGGGCGATACCGGACGATGTGGATCTGGCCGTCTTCACCGTGCCCTCGAGGTCCGTCATAAGCGCCCTCGACGATTGCGTGGCAAAAGGCGTAAAAGCGGCCGTTGTCATCACCGCGGGCTTCAAGGAGCTCGGCGATGAGGGAGCGGCTCTGCAGGCCAAGATAGTGGCCAGGGCTTCCGCCGCGGGCATCGCGCTCGTGGGTCCGAACGGTGAGGGCGTCAGCTGCCCCTCGTCCGCGTTCTACTCCTGGATGCCGATCTTCTACCCGAAGCCCGGGCCGATCAGCGTCGTCGCTCAAAGCGGCAACATCCTCAACATGTTGATAGGCCACGGGCTGGACTCGGGCTTCGGGCTGTCCAAGGGCGTATCCAGCGGAAACGAAGCCCAGTTGAAGACCGAGGACTATCTCTGCTACTTCGCGGACGACCCCGATACCGACGTTATGGTGTCCTATGTCGAGGGTATCGAAGACGGGCAGCACTTCTTCGAGCTCGCGCGCCGGGCGACAAGTCGCAAGCCCGTCGTCATGCTGAAGGGAGGGCGCTCCAACACCGGGATGCGGGCAGCGATGTCCCACACCGGGGCGATGGCCGTTTCCGACAGGGTGTTCGAATCGGCTTGCAGGCAGGCGGGCATAGTGCTGGCCCGGAGCATCAGGGACGCAGGCATCACCGCCGCCTCGTTCGTCAAGCGTCCCCTTCCCCAAGGCAAGCGTGTCGGCATTGTGACCGGTGGAGGCGGGCTCGGTGTGATAGCCGCGGACGCGTGCGCGAACTTCGGCCTGGAGGTGCCCCGTTTCTCCAGGGAGACCCTCGAGAAGATTGCGGGATACCTGCCTGACTACTTCGTCCCCGGCAATCCTGTGGACCTGGTGGCGGGGCTCGACCTGACGGTTCTCAAACCGATAGTCGAGACCGTGATGCGGAGCGGCGAGGTGGACTCCGTCATGTTCATCTTTGTGGNNACGAAACAAAGGCCCGAACCTCCAGGAGTTCGGGGGCACCGGCGTCGACATGGGACTGTTCTGGGACGCGGCGATGGAGGCCGTACATCCCCACCTGGAAGAGCTGAATGTGCTGGCTCGCGAGATCGGTATTCCTCTCTACTTCACGGCCAATGTCGATTCGGGAGGCATCACCGGCGAAGAGTTCATGAACGGCGACTCGCCGATGATATTCAAGGAAGTCGAAGCCTCTTGTGCCGCGATCAGCGCGATGGCGCAATATCACGAATACCTGGAGCATTCGCGCGGCGGCGGATGAACCCGCGTGGGTCTTCGGCAATTCTCATTACAGTTCGTCTCTCCCTGCGACAGACCCGTACCTCCGAGAGACCTTCTCGTGCATCTTGTCGCGATTCGGTGAAATCTTGATGCTACACTCAAATTGAGTCGGAGGGCATTCATTTCGCGCACTGGATCCATGGAAAAGATACAGCAGGCAGCTAGAATAATAGCATCGTCGAGCGACGTGCTCGTCTTCAGCGGCGCGGGGGTCTCAGCCGAAAGCGGCATCCCCACTTTCAGGGGCGAAGGCGGGCTCTGGGAGCGATACCCTGCGAACATCTACGCGAATCTTCCGGGTCTTGCCGGCGTGTTCCTGCTCAGCAAAGACAGGATCGCCTCGTTCTTCTCGGACGCGCTACGTCCCCTCGTCGAGGCGAAGCCCAACCCCGCTCACGAGGCCTTAGCGCGTCTCGAAGAAGCCGGCAAGATCTCGGCTATCGTCACGCAGAATATCGATGACCTGCACCTGGCCGCCGGCAGTAGAGAGGTGCTCGAGGTCCACGGAAGCGCCTACAGGGTTCGATGCTCGAGATGCGGCTCCAGGGAGGGTCGAAGCCGCAAGGACATCAATGACGTCCTTGACAAGCTCGACGTCCCGACCGTCAGCAGGCGGCAGATGATATCCGCTCTTAACGAGTTTGCCGGCAAGTGCCTCTGCGGCGGCCGGTACCGGCCCGATGTCGTGTTCTTCGGCGAGTCGCTCCCGATGGACACGATCGAGGAAGCCGCCGACCGCGCCTCCAGGTGCGACTGCCTCATCTCGGTCGGTACCTCGGTCCTGGTCTACCCCGCCGCCACGGTCCCCGCGATAGCGTCCAGCTGCGGTGCGCGCGTGATCGACATCAATCCAACCGAGACGACCCTGTCTTCGACTGCTGACGTCTTCGTCAAGATGGAAGCAGGCAAAGCAATGCCCGCTATCGCCGACGAAGTCCTGCGCATGACCAACTGAAAGGTTCGTGCTGGAGAAACCCGGCACAAAAATGCTCCCAGCATCAAGGCCGTCATTATATAATCCCACCATGGTCAGGTACCTACTGATGAAAGCTGAAGTGACCAAGTGAGCGCACGTAAAGATGATTCGAACGCTGGAGCGGACGACCGCAAACCGCGAGGCGGTGGGCTGTCCCTGCTGGTCTGGAAGATGTTCAACAGGACCAAGGAGTTCCTCAAGCGCGTGGGCTTCAAGAAGCTTCCCGGCTCGGAGCACATATACGTCTTTCTCAAGAGGAACCTCAAACCTCGCGGGACCGTCCTGTTGGAATCGCACGGGAACAAGATGTACGCGGACGCGAAAGACGAGGGCGTGCTGCCGCTGCTGCAGGCGGGCGGCATCTACGAGGAGTTCGAGACCGGACTCTTCATACAGATGCTGGCACCGGGTATGGTCGTGGTCGATATCGGAGCTAACATCGGGCACTACACCCTGATTGCCGCGAGGATCGTTGGCAACACGGGCAGGGTGTTCGCTTTCGAGCCGGACCCGCACAACTACGGCCTCCTCGTAAAGAACATCGAGATGAACGGGTTCTCCAACGTAACCGCCGTCAACAAGGCCGTCTCAAAGGAGCCGGGCACTATCACCCTGTACCTCGACAAGTACAACCTCGGAGGTCACTCTTTCTCTCAGGAAAACGTGCTCATCAGCGCGGGCGAGGTCTCTGTCGAGACGACCACGCTCGACGATTTCCTCACTTCTGTTGGAGGCGCCTCACGAGTGGACCTGATCAAGATGGACACCCAGGGCGCGGAGGGGTTCATCATAGAGGGTGCCCAACACGTGCTCGAGGAGAACGAGCCGGTCATGTTCATGGAGCTCTGGCCCTTCGGGTTGAGGAACGCGGGTTACGACCCCGCGACGCTCATCGTAAACCTGGAGAAACTGGGGTACTCGTTCAGGGTGATCGACAAGGACGGCGAAGAAGCCCGGGGGTCTGACGCCGGCGGAGTCATCGAGATGTGCGCGTCGATGAAATCAGACGACCAGCACGTCGACCTTTTTCTGCAGGTCTAGCTCTTCCTGTTCATCAAGTAGTTGACCGCCGCCGTGACCCTCATGACAAACATCGGGAAAACCCTGTTTATGTAATACATCAGGTACGCTTCCGGTCCAAGCAGGACCAGGAACCTGCCCTTCTTCACCGCCTTCATCACGCGGTCCGCGGCGTCTTTGGGATCCATCGCGTTGTCCAGGATCTCGGCGAAGCGGTCCTGGAACCTTCGCTGTCTTTCGTTTTCCGCGTGCATGCGCGTATGCGAGATAATGTTGGTCTTCATCCCCCCCGGGCAAACGAGGGTAACACCTATCCCATACCGCCGTACCTCGGCCCAGAGCGATTGCGAAAACCCGACGATCCCAAACTTGCTGGTCGTGTACGCTATATGACCCGGCAGCGCCACAAGACCCGACAGGGAAGCTACGTTTATCACGTGACCGGATCTTCTCTCGATCATCCGCGGAAGGAAGACTCGGGTGCCGTACACTTCTCCCATCAGGTTGATGCCGGTGATCCACTCGATATCCTCCACGGGAATCGAGTGGAGCCCACCCCCGACGCCCACCCCGGCGTTATTGACCAGGACGTCCACGCGTCCCCATTCGGCCAGGACCTCGTCGGCGAGCTCTGACATCGCCGCGTAGCTCGAGACGTCCACCGTCCTCGACATGGTCCTTGCTCCAAGCCGCTCTGTCATCGCTGCCGTCCCGGCCAGCTCTTCCGAGCTGATGTCGACCAGGACGAGGTCGGAGCCTTCACCCGCGAACGACAGGGCAAGCTCCCTGCCCAGGCCAGAAGCCGCACCTGTAATGAGGACCACTTTCCCCCTGAGACCATCGCCGCACATGTTACGCTTCCCGGGTCTCATCCTTTCTTCCTTTCCAGACATTCAACGGGCCGGATCGCCGGCCATCGTGTCGACCGTGTCGGGTGTAACGCCGAGGCTCTCGAGGTCCTTCTTTATCACCCTGTGGGTCTCGGTCTTGGGCAGCGCGCTCACCGCGCGGTAATACCTCGGGACCGCGAACTTCGCGAGCCGCTCGGAGAGGAAATCGCGCAGGACGGTTGGCTCTACCGTCTCGCCGTCCACCGGCACCAGTGTGACCATGATCTCATCTTCCGCCAGCTCTGAGGGGACCGCGTAAACCGCGCACTCGAGCACACACGGGTAGCGCAGCACCGCGCTCTCGACCTCGTAGGCCGACACGTTCTCTCCGCGACAGCGCATCGACTCGGTGTTCCTGCCGACGAAGTACAGGAAGCCGCTCTCGTCCTGATACACGAGGTCGCCCGTGTATATCCAGCCGTCGCGCACCTTGTCGTTAGTCGCTTCCGCATCCTTGAAGTACTCGACCGAGCTCTTCTTCTTGCCGACCTCGCATATCAACTCTCCGGGGACATGCGCCGGGCAGTCGCGGCCTTCGGCGTCGATGACCCTGATCTTCCCGCCGATAGGCTTACCCATCGACCCTGGAGGAGCCGTCCCGAAGTTTGTGAGGACTGTGCTGCCCCCGTCCACGGCGCCGTAACCCTCGTATATGGTCAAGCCGAAACGCTTCTCGAAGTCGCGCCATAACTCCGCCGGGCACCCCGAGGAGATGACGAGCCTGACCTTGTTGTCGCCATCGTTCGGCCCGGGAGGCTGTTTCATGAGGATGGGCATGACGGCCCCCAGACCGTTGAACGTCGTGGCGCCGTAGCGCCTCACGTCGTCCCAAAACCCGCTTGCGCTGAACTTCGTCGCCACCGCTACACTACCGCCCGCGTGCATCGAGGTGGTTACGGAAAGGAACAGCGCGTTCGCGTGAAAGAGCGGATAGCACGTATACGCGACGTCACTACCGGACGTGAGCATCCTCGTGATGACGGACAGCGCCTTGACGTTGGTCGAGTTGTAACGGTACACGACGCCCTTGGGAAGGCCCGTCGTGCCTGATGTATACATGATTATGCAGAGGTCCTCGGGGTTCCGCAGCACGGACGGTTTGGTCGTCCCAACCTCCGTTGAGTACGCGGAGTCGAGGCTCTCCATGTCGTCCGGAACCTCGAACCCCTCTGGCGCTCCCTCGGTGTTGACGATGACGGTCGTTATTCCCGGAAGGCTGTCGGTCACCGCCCTGTAATGGTGGAGCAGGTCGTGGTCGATGACCAGGATGCTCGCCTCCGAGTTGTCGATGATATACACGAGTTGCTCATGGCGAAGCGCGACGTTGACCGGTATCGTGTACATTCCGAGCTTCTCGAGTCCGTAGAAGACATCGAGCCACCGCGGGGAGTTCTTCATCATGATGGCGAGGCCGACGCCCGGGCCGCCACCCAGGCTCTCGAGGAAGTTCGCGAGACGGTTGGCGTTCTCGTCCATCTGCCCGTACGTGAATGTCGTTTCGCCGAAGTAGAGGAAAGACTTGTCTCTGAGCTTCGGATTCGCCGCCTTCTCTTCCAGCAGGTCCGAGTGTGACATGTCCACCGATACGGCTACGCCGCGGGCCTTGATGAAGCTTCGCAGGTTCTCCGCGAGGGTGCCTCGCCTGTGTTCGTCGACCATAAACATGACGAGCGAGCGCACCATGCGAAATGCGAGGGTCACTCTGCTCCAGTACATCTTCAGCGTTTCCAACCTCATGCCACCCCCTCGCCCAGGCCGCGACCGGCCTTGCACAGCACCTGGCGCCCTACCGCATCACCATGTCCAGCATCCTGTCGACGAACGCCGGATCGCCGATCTCTTCGGCGTCGAGCTCGGTCATCAGGATGAATGTAAAGTAACCGCCCACGAACAGCCAGGCCGCACCTCGAGGATCTATTTCTTTCCTCACCTCGCCCTTGTCGATGGCCTTTTTCACCATCGACTCGGTGGCCTTTATATTCATCTCCACGAACCCCTGCAGCTCCGAGAAGAAATCCTTGTCGAATGAACTGTTGAGGATGAACGCCAGGAACTTCCGCATGCTCGGGTTTTCGCGCAGGAACTCGAGGTAGCTCTTCGCGACGCGTCTAAGATACTCGACCGGCTCGTCTGTTGTTTCCCGGTAGATTACGGCATACCTTTCCTCAAGTAGCTGCGTGACATGTCGGAAGCATGCGAGGAAGAGCTCTTTTTTACTGGAGAAGTAACGGTAGATGGTGCCTTCGGCGATTCCAGCCTCCCGCGCGATCAGCGCGGTCGTCGCCTTGTCGTAATTCGTACGGGAGAACACTTCTATCGATGCTCTGACGAGGTCTTCGTAGCGCGACGCTTTGCCAGGAACTCCCGCCGGTCCTGTCTCGAACCCGGGATCCGTGACCGCAACTGCCGACTCATGCCCGGTCTGGCGCGCGTTGCTGCTGCTATTCATACGCACCCTCTTGTCATCATAAGTGAGTACTCACTCACATGGGACAAACAGATAATAAAACTGCCGCATTCCCCTGTCAAGATTCTCCCCTGCATGTAGAATTATTAGCATGTTCTCTCCCCTTCCCCTCGAGGGGGAAGGGTCAGGGTGGGGGTGGTGTTAACGCTCCTTATCCCTGGTGGGCCTGTACTCGAGATCTGAAGAGGTGCAACGTGGCGAACAGCTCCAAGAACCGAAGAAAAGTCCACGTCGAAGGAATCGGCAGGAAGGCCGAGCTCCTGATGAGAGGTTTCATGAGGCTGCCTCTCGTCAACCGGTGGCACCCGTGGCTCAAGGAGAGCAAGACTGACATGCGATGGCTCCCCATCAACCAGGACATCGATATGCCGGGCGACGCCCCCATGCCCGTGGACCTGCTCCACCGCCTGATCGACGAGGCGTCACACCGGGTCATCATGGACTACTGCGGGTGTCGCAAAGGCTGGAAGTGCAAGGACTATCCGCACGAGATCGGTTGCCTCCTGATGGGAGACTCCGCGCTCGAGGCACAGCGGTTCCCGTTCCGGGAGGTAGGTCCTGAAGAGGCTCACGAGCACGTGCGCAAAGCCGTGGCGGCCGGGCTTGTACCTATTGTGGGCAAAGCGCGCGCGGACAACTTCATATTCAAGATCAAGGACCGACACCGCCTCCTGACCGTTTGTTTCTGCTGCGAGTGTTGCTGCGTAACCCGCTTTGCCTCCTACGCGCCTCTCCAGTACCTCGAACCGACGTTCACCGTACTCGACGGCATTTCAGTCACGGTGGACGCCGATAAGTGCAAAGGTTGTGGCAAGTGTGTCAAACGTTGCTATATCGGCGCGGTGGAGGTCGACGGGCGAAAGGCCACGATAAGCGAGTATTGTCGCGCGTGCGGCCGTTGCGCCATCACCTGTCCCACCGGGGCCATCGAAGTCAAGATCACGGACCCGGATTTCCTCGAAAAGGCCCACGAACAGATACGCTCTTACGTACAGTACGACTGAGCCTCCCCCACCCTGATCCTCCCGCCTCGAGTAGGTGGGGGGAAACTTCATTCGGTGAGGTTGCGTTTCAGTAGTTGCATTGTCGCGTGAAGGCAATACAATTGCATACTAACGGGACATGGAGCGCGGGTGAAAATCAAGAGAACCTTTTTACGATCACTGGCATGGCTGGGCCGTCAAAAGACCCACCTTGTTATCCTGGTGATAGGTTTCGCGTTTATGCTCGTACTGCTTGCGGGCTTTCTTCCTTTCGGGCTCGCGTCGGACGCGTCGGCGTTCGGGCGCTTCCCGTCACAGGTCAGCATCGGTGGCGTGAACGTCAGCAAGCTCACGCGACAGGAAGCCCTGGCGAAGTGCCGAGCGCGGCTGTCCGGTCTTGCCGCAAGACCGTTTTCTCTGACGACCGACGGCGAGGTCATCTCAAATACCGCCGCCGAGCTCGGGCTCGAGCTGGATATCGAGAAGATGATAGATGAAGGGTACCGGACCGCCTGGAGCCCCAGCATCATAGAGAGGATGATCAGGAGGTTCCTGAGGAGACCGAGAGCGCTCAACGTGCCGGTCTATGTCAGGTACGACGAGGCCAAAGTCCGTTCTTTCGTGCAGAACGCGATGGTCCTCATAGACTGCAAGCCCCGAAACGCATACCTGGACGTATCGAGCGGCTCGGCCCACATGGTGAGCGCGAAAGATGGCCGGCAAGCCGACCTCGACCAGGTGCTCGCCGCGGCTAACCAGGCGCTGAACGAGGGCAAGCGCTCGGTTGAGGTCCCCCTCGTGAAGCGCACCCCACCCGAGGTCCCGCAGATAAACGTTGGTAAGTTCATCCTCGTCAACCTCGACACGCACACGCTGTCGCTCTACGACAAGGAGACCCTGCTCGCGAAATACCCCGTGGCCACGGGCTCCAAGCAGTGGCCCACGTGCATCGGTCAGTGGGCAATAGTCAAAATGGAAAAGAACCCCACCTGGTACAACCGCGGCTCGACGTGGGCCGAGAACATGCCGGCCTCGCTTCCGCCCGGGCCCAACAACCCGCTCGGCACAAGGGCGATGACCCTCAACGGCGGCGGCGTGCTGATACATGGCACAAACGACACCGGGTCCATCGGATCCTCCGCTTCGCACGGCTGCATAAGGATGTACATAAGCAACGTCGAAGCTCTTTATGAACAGTGTCGGATCGGGATGCCCGTCTACATCATCAAGAAGAGCGGCGAGCCGGGCTTCGACTGCTCCCGCAAACCATTCTGGCAATAAGGCGATCAATTTTCTGGTTCGGGAGGTATGCTGAATGGGCGGCAACGCTGTTGTTATCGGTTCCGGTGTCGGCGGCTCCGCGATATCGGCCCTGCTGGCGAAGCAAGGGTACAAAGTCGACCTTCTCGAAAGCCATTCATTCCACGGGGGCCGCTGCGCCTCGATCGAAAGAGATGGCTTCGTAGTTGACTTCGGAGTCCACATGTTCAGCCGGGGCGCATCCGGTCCCCACAGCGAGGTCAACCGCGCGCTCGGTGGCGACCTCAACTGGGTCACGAAGGACCCACCCTGCAGGATCATGGGCAAGACCGAGTTCGATTTCCCTCTCGACATGAGGTCGCTCGTCAGGCAGGCGGGAATCGCCCGCAAGCTGGGAGTGCGTCCCAGGAATTACGCCGGCGCGTACCGCCTGTTCCGTGCGCTCATGAGTGGTAAAAACGTCGAGCAAAACGATGGGACGTTGCTTAGTGAATACGTCTCACGCTACACCGACGATGAGATGATCCACCTCTTCATCACGTGTGTCTCCCAGCTCTACTTCGCGATCTCTTACCTGGAGGCTTCCGCGGGCGAGTTCATCTGGTCGTTCGACAGGATGTTCAACGGAACAAGCTTCGGCTACCCGATTGGTGGCTCGGGCAACATACCCGGCTCTTTCCTTCGTGCGTTCGAACGCTACGGGGGGTCGCCGCATTACGGTGAGACGGTCAAGCTGATACGTGTCGAAGATGGCGCGGTTAAGGGCGTCGAGACGACCGAGGGGTGGTACGAAGCCGACCTGGTCATATCGAACGCCGGAGTGCGAAACACGATCGATATGGTGGGCGTCGAGCATTTNNCCCCGGTGCATACGTGGACAGGGCTGAAAGCATGGTCGACTCCAACGCTTACATAACGGTGAAGCTGGGGCTCGAGCGACAGGTCGTGCCGTACCCTGTCGTATTCTACCTGCCGGACCTACCCCCCGAAAAAGTATTCGCGCACCTCGACACTTTCACGGTGCCCGATGATCCCTACATCTTCATGCCCGTACCCAGTAACCACGACCCAACCCTGGCTCCTGCCGGGGGGCAGCTTGTGATCGCCGGCACGGCGGCGCCGTCCGGCGCTTCCGAGGAGTTATGCAACGCGATTCTGGACAGGGTCTACGCGCGCGTCCGCGACCTGTTCCCCCGAATCGAGAGTGCGATTCTCTGGCAGTCGCGCTCGACGTCATCTGACACCAGACGCCTGACCGCGCACAAGGCCGGAGAGTGCATAGGGCTCGCGCAGGTGCCCGGGCAAGTCGGCAGCGAACGCCTGGGGCACGGGACGCCTGTCGAGGGACTCATGCTTGTCGGCTCGGACGTCGGCGCACGGGGTATCGGCACCGAGATAGCATCGGGTAGCGCGTTGAGCCTTGCCGGGTTGCTTGCCGGGGCATAGCAGCCAGGAGCACGCGGGCGTGGCCGGTTGCACCCGTTCTAAGGTGAGGCCGATTCCGCCTTTACCATCCGGTCGGCCTCATCGAGCCTCGCCCTGGCGGAATCGATGAATGACTGCTCCGTCGCCGTCACCGTGGTCGGGGCCCCGGAGGTATCGAACTGGGGATCAGTGTTATACCTGAACAGCTCCAGCTGCCCCGTTGAACGGTCCCAGTCGAACCCTATGAAAGCGCCACCGAATGTGCCCAAACCACTCGTGGTCTTGGGGGGAGGGTCGCCGGCGTTCACTTTTGTCCCGTCTCCAATGGTGTGCTCGGCCAGCAGGTCGTCGAAGTACGACAGGCTGTTCAGGTTGTCCACCGCGACGTAGTACTTGCTCGCTGCACTCGAGACGTATTCAGGGACCGAGCTCGCGTTCTGCTGATTACCGTTCAGGCTGATGAGCTTCTTGTCAGCCAACCCGTACAGTGTGCCGTAGAGAGTCTTCTTGTCTTTGCTCTTCTGGACTACCGCTCTCCACTCCGCCGGCTTGACCTGGGTCTCGAGGACTCCGGGCCAGAACACCTCGTATTCACCTCGCAGAGAATCGAGCTCTTTCGTGCGCTCCGCGATCGAACCTTTTTTCGCTTTCAGGATGCTCTCGGACTTCGCGAGGTACGCTCTTACTTCCGCCCCGTCCGTCACCACCGTCCGGTGCGCTCCGCTGTTTGAAAGCACTCCGACACCCCCGCATCCGGCGCCGGCCGCTACGAGCGTTAGCACCAATGCGATCATCGATATGCCGGTTACCTTCAAGAACAGCACCTCTTTTCTTCTCACCTCAGTGCTTTACGGCCGGACGGGGAGACCCCCGAGCTGACGCAATAGACCCAACTGGTCGTTGCTCACTTTACTACATTGTTGAGGCGGCTCGCGTCCACCCTCGCCACCGACGGCCCCACCATGCCCCAACTCCCCGCCTGCAATGACTTCGGAGCTACCGGGCGCTTTGCCTGCCTTGAGTTTACATGGAGTTAACATCTGCGAAACACCCGGGAAACAAAACCGGAATATAAACGTAACAGTTCCTATCTTGAAGCGCCCATTCGGGTGGTGTGGACGCCGGAGCAGCGTCGATGGTGACGTTGCCGTGCCAACGCAGGCCGGCGGAAACTCCACCCTCGAGCCTCAGCAGGGGGAGACGGAGATGAAAATCAATTCCGGAGATACGGCCTGGGTCATCGTTGCCGCGGGTTTTGTCCTGATGATGACGCCAGCGCTTGCGTTTTTCTACGGTGGCATGGTGCGAAGAAAGAACATCCTCTCCACCTTGAACCTGAGTTTCATCACAATCGCCTTGATAAGCATCCAGTGGGTGCTTTTTGGATATTCGCTGGCTTTCGGTCCCAGTATCGGTGGTCTTTTTGGCAGCCTTCATCTTTTCGGGCTGCACGGGGTCGGCGCCTTGCCAAATCCCGTGTACGCTCCGGGCGTACCCGCCCTCGGCTTCGTCGCCTACCAGATGATGTTCGCGATAATCACCCCCGCGCTGATCACTGGAGCCTTCGTTGAGCGCGTCAAGTTCAAGACGTTCCTCGTGTTCACCGTCATCTGGGCAACGATCGTATACGACCCGGTAGCGCACTGGGTCTGGGGCCAGAACGGGTTCCTTCACAAGATGGGCGCGCTTGACTTCGCGGGTGGCGCGGTCGTTCACATAACCGCGGGAATCGCGGCCCTGGCTTTCGCCCTCGTCATAGGACAGCGCAAGGGATACGGGAAAGTCCCAATGGA
>PMDX01000239.1 GCA_003154635.1 Actinomycetota bacterium
CAGAAGCTATACCAGTACTTCATGTCTCTCGGGGGACCATAGTCGGGTGATGGGTTCGACGGATCCTCGGCCCACGTCGGAACCGGGCCGGTGAGGGTGAGCATAATACTGTTGACACCCAGGCTCAAAGTGCTCTTTATCTCCTTGTCGAGAGAGCTCCAGTTGAACCGTCCCTTTTTACGCTCGACCATCTTCCATTTCACAAACAACCGAACGTTTCGGACGGACGACTGTTGGGATGAAGGGTACTTGACCTTCAGGTTGTTGGTGACGCTCTCACTGAAAAGTCCCAGCAATGTGCGATCCGCAACGCCCTTCCCCGAAAAGTCCCCCGCAAGCGCACTGCGGACCCCTATAGTCGAGCCGAGCTTCGAGCCACCGCTCCCGGGTGTGCCCTGGGTGAAGCACAGCACCAGAATCAATAGTCCTATACCGGCTGCGAGGCCGGTTATGATCTTCCATCTCCTGCTGATCTTGCCAGACGACATCGGAACGCTCACATCCTTCATTCTTGCCCTTCTACCCCGTCCTGACGTTGATGACGGGGCACATGCGGGCATAAGCCCCTGTACCCCCGACAGCCTCGTCTCTTTGACGCTATGACGCGTGCTGGAGATCTTACCACAGCACGCTATCCGCTTTCTTTGAATTGAACTTTCATGCTTATGTTNNCGTTTTTTGACCTTCCCCGGGGCCGATATCTTAACCTGGGTCAAGGTATTTGGATTAATTATGGTTGCGATAAGCAAGGCATGCTCGCTGACGAAAGTGGCTCAGCTCCCCGCGAGCACTTCCTCGGCGAACTCGATATAGCTCCTGGCGGAATTCTGGATGTCGTGATTCATCATGATGTACTGCTGGCTCCGAGCTCCAATCGCGCGGCGCTCTTCTTCGTTCTCGATATAGTATATCAATTTGCGTTCGAGTTCCGCCTCTTCGTCTTCACCTATCGGGACCTTGATGCAACAGTCATCCGGTAGCTCGCTGAACGCGTAATGGTCCGAGACGACAACGGGGTTGCCCGTGCCCATCATCTTGATCACGCTTCCACTGGTCTCGCCGGCGCTCGGGTGCCTCAGCACCACGAAGATATCCGGTATGTATAGATACTCGCGGAACGTGTGTGTGTCGACATAGCCGGTTACAATCACATCCTCGGACAGGCCGAACTCCTCTATCCATCGCAACGCTTCACAACCGGGCATCATCCTACCGACCAGGAGGAGTTTTATCTTGTGACCCTTTTTCTTGATTGACGCTATCGTCTTCAGGAGTATGTCTATGCGCTTGCTCGCGGTCATATACCCCAGCGAACCGACAACGAATTCGTCGTCCTTGAAGCCCAGGACCTCGCGCAGGAGCTCCGGCGACCTCATGCGGTCGGCAGGTGGAGGTGAGTAATGATGGGGTATCCGGCGCACCCTCGCGAGTGGATTGATCTCGAGGACCTTCTCGCGAGCAAACTCGCTGTGCACGATAACACCCATGCTGCAGTCGATTATCCGGTCTGCAAGAGGATACTCGTACCAGGAATCTTCATCGCGGTCCTCGAGGGTCAGTTTGACTATCCGCGACCTCTCGGACTTGTAACAGTAATCGAGCTCTCTCAGGTATTCCCTGAGGCGGTTGTTTCCGACTGTTTGCGAGAATACGAAATGATGCAATATAGGCTCGTGCAGGACAACGATACCCGGATGCTCGAGGCACACGGAGTAGATGTACGAGTGGTGGTCGTTGTTCCCCATGTGATAGATGTTTACATCGTGGTCGTTCTTTCCGTGGTTTTCGTAGATCCTTCGGTAGTTATGGATGTTGAAATAATCGTAAAGCCATGTGCTCGACGGGTTATAGTCGTCTATGAAGAGCTCAACGCGACCAAAACCCGCCAGGTACTCCAGAAGCTCTTCCGAGTAGTCCGAAACCCCTGACTTTATCGGGTTGAGAGGACTAAAGTAAGCTATCTTCAATCGCTATCTCCAAAAACCCACAGGTCCACTAAGTTAACTGGACCATGCCGCAACCACCATCATGATTTCATATTATATACGCTGCCGCTCGATCTTTGGGGACAAAGGGCCCCCCACGATCGCAGGGGGCCGTCCATGGATGCCGGACACGTTCAAGTGTCTCGAGGCATAGCACGGCAGGAAGTGCGCTCCGTTATCCGTCGCGGCACGATGTCGTTCACGTGTTGATGCCGCCTCGGCATTCGCCGCGGAGTCCGGCTGCCGGAGCAGGGGCCTATCCGTCCTTTTCCAGTTTTCTCTTTACGTAAGATGGAACCCTCTTGATCGTCGAAGTNNNNAAAGAGTACGTGCCAAGGACGTAATCCCTCAGCCTGCCTCCGGTTTCCCGCAGCATCCCGCGCTCCCGCTCCAGCTCGAGGATCTTGCCGGCGAGCGCTTCGGGATCTCCGACGGGTACGGCGAAGAGGAGGCCTTCACCGGAAAGGTCCGCGGTAAGCTCGCACAGGTCGCTGGAGATAGCCGGAAGTCCGGCGAGCGCCCATTCGAGAATCCGGTTCCGGCTTCCGAACGTCACCTCGTAATGGACGGCGTCGATATTTATGCCCACCCCGGCCGTACCGTAGTAAGACATAGCCTCGCTTCGCTTTACCCACCCAAGAAGGTGGAAACGGTCCTTGAACCGCGAGCCCTCGACCATCTCGTAAAAGCGCGGGTACGTCTGCTCGTCGTGGCCCTGGATGCTGCCGCCCGTGGATACGAAGCGAACCCGTGGCGAGCGCTCCATGGCGATCTCCATGCCTTTGAAGAGCGTGGCTACGTCGGTCCAGGTGTTGAAACCCCCACTCCAGAGCACCACGAAATCGCCATCAGTGGCCGCTCCCCGGGTAGGGTCGACCGGCGGCGGCATCTCGAGGTCCTGGACGCCACACGGAATCGAGCATGCGAAATCGTACCCGAGCGTATCGCGCGTCAGGCGGCCGGTCACCCCGAGCTGACCGACCAACTCGTGTGACTGCCGCACAGATACAGTGCTGAACCTGTCCCCGGATTCCAGGAGGGCCGAGTTGATCCTGAGGAAATGGTCGATGAACGAGTCGTCGCCGTACGCTCCCGCCTTTGCCTGGGCTTCAGCCAGTATGCTGCCGAAGACATCCACCCACAGCGGCTTGAGCCCCGCATACAGGGACGCGATATATGATGGGTACGCGGTTGCGCCCACGATACAGTCGGGGTCGACCTCCTCGACCAGGTCGGCGGCATGGGCTCCGGTTTCCAGGGCGGTCTGTTCGACCCTGTAGACCACGCAGCCGTTTTCCTCCGAACGTACGACCGGGTCCATGGACTCGGGATAGACGAACGGTATGCGCGAAGCGCATATCACCACCTCGTGGCCGTCGGCGATAAGCGGGCTGGCGAACTGCCACGTGCGGGTGCCGGGCCCGTACGAACGCTCCAGGTCTTCGCACGGAAGGGGCGCATGCCCGAAAATCAAAACCCTCGTCACTGTCGATTACTCCTGAGTTATCCGGATGACGGCGACGCCCAGGGGTCGCTTGTCTCCATTGTGGGTCAACTTATCCGGAACCGACAACACGTCGTTTACCAGCTTGACGCGAAGAACGTCGGATGAGCCCGGGGGTTTTTCATACGTGAAATCCGCTGGGATACTACTCGCCACGGTGAAAGTCCCCACCTTCTTGTTATTGACGAAAACCGTGCCCTTTGCGGCACCGAGTGATTCCGGGTACATGAGCCTGAGCTTGACTCGCTTCTTGTCCGGATTGTTCCTTACCATACAGATGGCTGTCTTCATGGTGAAACGGTAACCGAGGCCCGGCGAATCATACCAGCCATCTACAAGCAACTCTTTTGGACTCTCCGAGAGTTGTAACGACTGCGGCATCGTTTCAAGATCAACGGTGGAACTCTTCCGCGCGCTCAGTAGCGTTCGGCTCTGGCTCTGAGCGAGACTTATTGTTGCCTTCAGCTTCATCTGTATCACGTCGAGCGGTTCAAGCGAGACGTTGCCGTTTCCATCGGTGCCTGATACAAGAGTCGGATCCTTCTCGGCAACGAGGTTGCGCGCGCTGTCCAGCTCGGCACGGACCATCGCGTACTCGGGAGTTCCAGGCTGAAGGGCGCTCAACCGTGCTTCCAGCTGCCCAAGCTTCGGCAGGAGGTCCAGAATCCACTGCGCTTTCCTGGCAAGAGTGTCTTGCTCTTCCATGAGCAGGAAAGTGACGTCAGCTTTGTCCCTGCCTTCCGCCCTCCAACTGTGGAAGAGCAGGCCGGACCCAAGCGCAAGCAAGAGCAAGGCCAGGCAAACCTGTAACACCTTACGCATCAACACGGACACATCCTTACAAGAGCCACTCTGACACCCCTCAAGACATCATTTCACCCTTATGTTCGCCCACGTTATCCGGAAGCAGATTCTGCCAGGCTTCCCCTTCCGCCGAACCTCGCATTGCCACCGCGTACCGGAACTTCATTCAGTTGCTCGGTTCGGAACCCCTCGGCTCCAGGTAGAAGAAGTTCAAGCCAAACACCTGTGAGCCAACTTTTTGGGGTCTCGAGTTGTACGTTATGCTCAAGCGTGGGTATGAGATCGTCTCACTGAACGCCGGCTCGATAGAGAACTTATCGAGTATCGCCGGGTCGAAGGTCGGCACGCCGTCCCCGCCAAGCTCCAATATTACTTTTCGCCCGCGCTTGTTGTATTTCCTCACCATAGACTCGAGCCCCACGGCATCGTTGAGATAGTAACCGGTCCTGGAATCGATGTGATACTGGTACCTGAGTGGCACGCCCATCATCTCAGCCAGGAATGGATCGGTGAAAATCACGACGTCCCCTCCGGCCCTGGCAGCGAACTTCGCGAGTTGCTTGTCTATTCCCCTGTAATCCACATGGTTGAAGATGGGAGCGATGAAGATCGAGAACATCACGATGAATCCGGCTGCTATTCCCACTGTAAGAACGCGGAGAAAGAGATTTCTCCTCGACCACAGAAACGAAAAGGCGTAGGCCGCCCCTACGAAGAGCAGGGGTATGGCAACCGACATGTACCTTCTNNATGATAACAACGGAAGCGAACAGAAAAGAGGTCACGTTGTCCTCACGAACGACCATCAACGCGAACGCCGCGGCAAAGACAAATATGCCTATCCCGCCGAAGAAGACCGCCATGTTGAAGAAGTAGTGGCTCGAAGAAAAAACGAGATCACTGCTGCCGGGCTCGATAAAGTAGTAGAAGATGAAAATAAAGACTACCATAACGGCGAGAGCGACTCGAAGTGCCAGAGAGAATCGTGGTACGCGACTGCCGTAGCGGCGCTTGAGTCCGAGGCCTATGCGCGATAGCAGGCGGTGTAACGGCTTGAGGTTAAAAACCACAAGGCCCGCCAGGATCAACCCCATGGCCACGTACATCAGAATATCGACGCCGTGCCGGCTTTTTGCCACCTTGAGAAGACTGAATGTATGCTTGTAGAAATACTCGTATTCCGCGAAGCGGATATATATCCATAGGTAGATCATGCTTACCAACAGTGTGTTGATAAACACCCTCTGGCCCGTGCGGAACTTTCCTCTAATCATATCAACGATGATAATAATGAGCGGAGGCAGGATGATAAGTAGAGCCTCGGGCCGTGCGGTCGCGGCGACCGCCAATGCGAGAGCCGACGCCAGCCCCGCCATGGGGTTGTCGTTTTCCCTCATCTGCAGGAAGAACAAGAGCGCGGCAAGGATAAAGAACTGNNAGAATATCTCGGAGACCGGGTAGCGCGAAAACCAGACTTGCGGGAAGAACAGTGTCGCCAGGACCGCCCCGGCGAAAGAAGCCCAGATGCCGGCGTACCTTCGCGCTATCGCGTATACCATCAGCATGGCAAGCAGCGAGAAAAGCGGCACGACATACAGTCCTGCCATCCTCCCAAAAAGCATGATGAAGAGACCGATCCAGGCGGGAAGCATATCATACAGGAGAGGTCGGATCTTGCCCGTCTGTCGATTCCTGAGGTGGAACGAGAAGAACTGCACAATGCCTTTGTTGTAGAAAGCGGAGATCTCAAAATCACTCATTTGCGGAATGCTGCTGTCGTATACGGTGACGCTGCCGGTCTGGGCGATATGATACCCGTTGTTGAAGTAGTAACCGGGGTCAGAGTCTCCGACAATGTAGTTGTCGACTCTGAAAAAGAGCAAGCCGCCGATTATCAAGAGGAGCAAAACCACGAGTAGCTCGCGCCGTGCGGGGCCGGGAACTCGCAACCCACGTCCAGTGTTTCCCAGGAACAGCCTTGCAAGCACCGCGGCAGCCGCGAGCGCAACGTCGACCAGCCATACGCTCAAGTGCCCGGTTTCGGCCAGGAACAGAATAAAGAGAGACGCGGGTGCGACGCTCAGGGTTATGACCAGAAGAACCTGGCCGATCCAAGACATCTTGCCGGAATTGAACAGCCTGCTCCGGTAGGCTATGTAGCCCGGGACGAAGAACAGCAATGGCAGCGTCACCAGGGCGCCGATAACCCTGCTCATGACACGGACCCTCCGCCAGAGAGCGGGACGCTCTCGTTTCCATTAAAAGGGAATGTCACTCTTACCTGAAGTCTGAGCGCGCGGCCCGGAAGGTTCACCATGCATGAAACAGCCTGGGTCGGCCGCCCCGCGTCACGCGTACTTGACATCAGGCAGAGCCCTTCCCCTCAGTCCGCGTTACGACCGCGTAGTCGCTGTGGCTGAAGAGGATGCGATTGAGCTTGGCGAAGTTCTGGCTCGCCTGGTGAAAGAGTTCCTGCTGGCGGACATCAAGCACCGCCCCACTCATCGTCGGGTCGAGCTCCTCAAGGTGTTCCTCCGGAGGAAGCGGGTTCAAGAACATGACCGTGGGCTCCTGGAAGCCAAGAGTGACGCAGAGAAGCCGAAGCGTCTCAGGGTGTAACGGATGGGTCCCATCGGCGTCATCGAGCGCGTAGCTCGCCACCGTGTACAGGGAGAAGGGATTAGGCGCCTCGATGAGCAGGGTAGCGCCGGGCATGAGCTTCTGCCGGCACAGGTTGAGCATCCTGACAAGACGCGCCGGCGGCTGGTGGCCGGCGAACCTCGAGAGAATGATGCCGTCGAGGCTTCCTTCCTCGCACGATTCGAGGTATTCGAGAGGCTCTGCTTTAGAGACGTCGAGTTCGTTGTCGCGGCAGTACGACACGAGCGTCGCGTTCATTTCGGTTCCCCTTGCCTCTACCCCTTCCTGGGCGAAGAGCTGAAGCAGTTCCCCCCGGCCGCATCCGAGCGCCAGTACGTTTGTGCACGCGGTGAAGTACTGCACGTAAGCGCGCTGGCGCTCCTGTGCCACCCGGGGAGACCCGTGGATCCGCTGTTCGAGGGAAAGGACATCGAGGCTCGAGAGGATGTCGTTCCCATGCCCGCCGTTGGGGCGCGGCTCTTCTTGAGCTCCGACCTCGACGATGGGCCGTCCGCTCCTTATCGCCTCGAGCGCACTTTCGAAATCGAGCATCCGGCCCTCTATGTGCTTGTTGAGGTACAGGATGTTGGCGCGGAATAGCGCAAGGTCCCGGTGCATTATCGTGGATAGTATATCTTCGTTTATCTGGACGTGGTCGAGATATCGCTTCATCTCGTTGACGCTACGGACCATGTAGGCGTTGAAAAGAGCCTGACCTTCAACGATCGGGTTTATGGACCAGGAGGTCATCCTCCAGACGACGCGCTTGAAAAAAGTGAAGACGGGGCCGATGACCTTTCTGCTCGAGGAAGCCTCGCCAGGCATGTTCTTGTCGTGAAACGCATTAGCGAGGTGGAGGTTCTCCATGAGGAGCNNTCTCGCGCAGCCGCCTGCTAAGCTCGTCGAGCGAATCCTCGACCGGCATGCCGCCCCGCTTGCGTTTTTCGTCGCTCCGTTTCCTGGACAATAGCGCCACTCTTTTCCGGATGCCGTAATTTCAATCCGCACCGCAATAATTTAATTATATAGCCTGTGTGCCCTCTATCTCGAGAAGCCTGCTCTTTATACGTTTCGCCGCGTCCAACCAGGTCCACTTCTCTCGGGCGCGAATGGAGGCACGAAGCCCCATGGCGCGACCCTGCTCGGGGTTCTCGTAGACGTGTCTCATCAACGACGCGAGTTGGTCCACGTCGGGATCGGCCCATTCGAAGCCCTCGTAGTAAGGGCACTTCGCGACCGCCGGGATCAACCGCCTGGCCTCTATCGGGTAGCCGACCTCCTCGCTGAAAAACTCGGTCTGCGCGCTCCANNGGCAGACCGCAGGCCATCGCCTCGAGCGTCGGCATGCCCCAGCCCTCACCGCGGGTCGGCAGGACGAAGCAGTCGCTCGAGCAGTAGAGGGAGCCCATCTGGTAGCTGGGAATGTTCTGGTTGAGTATCATGACGACCGGCGCGCGATCGGAGCGCAGGCGCATCGCCTCCACCTGGCGTTCGATATTCACTGCCGGGTCGGTGTTTATCACCTTTAATAGCAGGACCACATCGTCCCTGGAGGAAAACTCCTGGTTGTAAGCCTGCATCAATATCTCAGGCGCCTTGCGCTCTCCCCACTCGAAAACCGACATGAACACGAACTTGTCGTTGAATCTGCGCGACTTTATGAACGGGTGGAAGTAATTGACGTCCACGCCAAGTGGCATCACCTCGATGGGCCTGTTGACGCCGCTGGATGAGAACGTCTCCTTGTTAAAGTGCGAAGGGACCCATATCTCGTCCAGTGCGTTCGCCTGCTCCACCCAATCCGACGGGATTCCGGTGACCTCGAGCATCGAGTATCCGACCCTGTACTTGCCGGAGTTCTTGAAAAAGACGTCACCCTGGCCGTACACGATCTGGGTCACGTCCAGGTCTTTCGGCTTACGCCGTACCTCCATGATGCGCAGGTCGTCGTTCGGCGGCTCTTCGACACCGTAGACGAACCCGTAGCGCATGTCGACGCCCAGCTCCTCGAGCGCGAGCACCAGATACTGCGACGATACCGCGTACCCCGTAGGTGCGTTAATCCAGGAGTGCCACATCGCTCGCGTATCGTACCTTTCCGAGTAATACGATTCCCATCGATCGCGGTACGCCGAGCGAGCGGCACCGGCCAGCTCCAGGTCGCGCGGGGACTGAAGCTCCGTATCGCGGGAGACCACGACCCTCGCGGAACCTACACAAATCACGTGGAGACCGGCCGACTTGACCTTTAGACAGAAGTCGAGGTCGTCGTAGCCGTGGGTATAGCTCTCGTCAAAGCCGTCGGTGGCTTTACGCGCGGCGGCCGTAACGTACATACAGGTGGAATCTACGCCTTCGACCTCGCGACCGTAGTAGTACTGGTTGATGTCTTTCTTGCCACCGCCTATCAGGAAGCTCTCGCACTCGGGTTGAAGGACGTGGTAACCGGCGTTGATGATGGAGCCTTTTTCATCGACGACCCTGCACCCCGCGACACCCGCACCCAGGGCTTCTACCTCCTCATTGATTCGACCCAGCCACTGCGGGTCAGGCAGGCCGGCGGAGATCGTCAGGAGTACCATATCTCCTGCAGCCTCCTTGAGGCCCAGGTTCTTCCTTGCGCCCGCTGTCGCACCGTCGTTACAGGCGACAATGTCAAAACCAAGCGCCCCGAGCGCCTGGCCGGCCGCGGCAGCGCCTGATTTCGGCACCACGGCGATCCGCCGGTGTTGCGCCGTGTCAGTATTGTCGGCAAGCGCTCGAGCGCATGCCACTGCCTTTTCGCTGCCATCCCAGTCGTGAATGACTATCGTTATCGCTGCATCCATTTCAGTCCTTGAAATATTATTACTTCTTTCCGATGGCAGCGTAGTCCATGTAGCTGAAGAGAACAGAGTTGAGCTTGTCGATGTTCGAGTTCATCTCGCGCATCCAAGTCTCTTCGTCCGCTGAATCAGACGCTACCCTGGACAACCGCTGGTTCCTGGGCACGGGATTGGTGAGCTTTATCTCCACATCGCGGAACCCGGCCGACAGCAGCAGGAAGCGGGTCGTCTCGGGGTGGATCGGCTGCACGTGCGATATGTCCGCGTAGAAGAAGCTCGCGAATATAAGAAGGCACTGGGGGTTGGGCGTCTCAATGACAACGTATGCCCCCTGCCGCATCTTGCGGGCGACGAGGCCGACCAGCTCCACGAGCTCAGCGGGCGTCATGTGCTCCACCACCTGCGAGATGAAGACTCCGCCGAGGGTGTCGTCGTCAAGGGTCGCAAGGTGCTCGAGCGCCTCTGCCTCCCGCGCGGCCAGCCCCATGTCGTTGCAGTACTGCACCGCGTCCGCCTCGAGGTCGATGCCATACCCGCCGATGCCCTTCTCGTTTATGAGCTCCAGGAACTCGCCCCTGCCGCATCCGATATCCAGGAC
>PMDX01000143.1 GCA_003154635.1 Actinomycetota bacterium
CCCCTAACCAACAGCCACGCACGAGTCGTTTTCGCTCCTTGAGCCGAGTCGTGAGAGCCCGGCCCGAAAAAAGGCACCAAGACGTAAAGAAGAGCAATATGGAAACAAGAAAAGAAGCTTCCGTCGGCATAGTCGGCCTTGGAAAGATGGGTATCGCTCATCTTGCTATCCTCAACGCGCTCGACGGCGTGGCCGTGCGGGCCGTGGCAGAGAAACAGTCAATGATGAGGAAGGGGCTTGGAACCATCATAGACGACGTCAACATCTATAGCGACTACCGCGTGATGCTCGATCGCGAGCACCTCGACGCCGTATATATCACCTCGCCCACGGCGCTGCACGTCTCGATCGCGAGCGAATGCGCCGAGCGTAACATCGGTTTCTTTGTGGAAAAACCCCTGGGTTTGAGCGCCAATGAGTGTGAGGCACTGGTGCGCGAGGCTTCCGAGCGTGGGACCGTAACGATGGTGGGCTACTGCAAGCATTTTTTAGAAACGTTCCGTAAGGCGAAAGAAGTGCTCGACTCGGGACAGCTCGGAAAACCGATCTACGTCACGTCGCACATGTACGTCTCGCAGCTCTTTTCTCAGGGATCGGGGTGGCGCTACAAGAAGGAATCGAGCGGTGGCGGGGTGCTCAACATTCTCGCCACGCACCTCGTCGACATACTCATGTGGTTTTTTGGTGGTGTCGAGTCCGTGACCTGCTCGACAAAGGCGCACTACTCGAGCGAGGTCGAGGATTTCGTTCACGCGTACTTCACCTTCGGAAGCGGTCTCGCCGGGCCGCTGGACGCCTCCTGGAGCATGCGTGGCTTCCGGTTGCCGGAGATAGAGGTAACTGTCCAGTGCGAGCGCGGCATGCTAACCGTGACCGAGGATTTCGTCAAGACGTTCGACGACGCGGATGAGCGTTACACCATGCTGTACAAGCAGGACCTCTTCGAGGGTGTGCCAGTCTACGTCGGTGGCGCTGAATACACCAGAGAAGACGCCCTGTTCGTCGAGTGCCTCAAGACGGGGCGCTCACCGGAATTGGACGTCGCATACGGCTGCAGGGTCCAGCGTGTGACGGACGCCATGTACGAGTCGGCGCGCACAGGGCGCACCGTCGCACCGGCGGGCAGGGAATAGCATGACGGACCACCTCGACCCGATAATCCTCGGGCACAACCAGTTTATCGGAGTGAGCCACCTGAGCCAGGAGGCGGCGCGCGCCCGCGTGGAGCGCTTCGGGCGGATGGACCGGGTCGGCGAGCTCATACGGTTCTGCCGCGAATCGGGCGTGCACGGGATGATGCTCTCAAGTCACCCGAAAGCAAGAGACATCCTGGCCTACCTCAAAGCCGAGGGTCTCGCTGACGGGCTGGGGCTGTACCCTCTCATCCCGTTCGCGCAGGGGTACGTCCGAAGGATGAACGCTGTAGGCATGACCGGCATGATAAAAGAGATCGTCCAGGCGGCGCCCCTGAAGACCAAGGCGAGCCTCGCGGTGCAGGGAAGCCTTGGACTGGCAAGGAGAGACCTGACGCGCCTCCTCGGGGCGTTCGTCGATATCGAGATGCTGAACTTCAAAGGCTTCGACACCAGAGGGGTGTTCCTTCACGACGCCTTTGTGGACCTCGCCCTCGCCCTGCAGGCTCGAGAGCAGCTCGAGTTTTTTTCGAAGCACGTTCGCTCCAGGTACGGCGTGCGGCCCGGGTTCGTCACGATGAACTTCCCACTTCTCGTCGAGTCGTTCCAGCGGTGGGGGATGGAGAGGCCGCTCGTCATGACCACGTTCAACAAAGCGGGCTTCCAGATGAACCCTTCGCGCGAGGCTTGTGAGCGCGCTCTTGATAGCGGCTATGCCGACGTAGTCGCGATGAGCACGCTTGCCGCCGGCTATCTGGACCCGGGGGCCGCGTACGAATATATCCACTCTCTCGGCAATGTTCCGTCCGTAGTCGTGGGTGTGTCGACCGTCGACCATGCACGCGAGACGTTTTCCCTGATAAACGGGACCGTGTTCAAGGAGAAAGAAGGCCTGGGCCTGTGAATACAAAGATGCGCGGGAAGAGGTGATTTATTCCGCGAATGCGGCGCGACCTGGCAACGTGGCGTTTACGCCATTTGGTGCTTGAAGCGTGATATCGGACCTGAAAATGGGGTTAGTTCAAGATATAACGAGGGGGATATGTGGAGATGTCGGGAAAGATGATGGAGGCGGGTGAAGAAAACGGCGCGTCGAGAGCCCATGATTACTTCGACCGCCACTGGGAAGCCCACGGTGGCACATTGCTCGAGCGGGAAGTCGAGAGGGCTTCGATCATCGCCTCGCTTATTCCTGAGGACTCAAACTCCGTGCTCGAGGTCGGGTGTGGTGACGGCTTGATAATAAACATGGTCACCGGGACCGGGCGGGAGACAATGGGACTGGACTTAAGTGAATCCGGTCTCAAGGGCGTACGGGGGCCGGCAACGCTGGGCTCTGTATCCGAGCTGCCATTCGAGGACGCAAGTTGGGACGCCGTTATAGCCTCCGAGGTAATAGAGCACATCCCGGAAGGAGATTACCGGCAGTCATTGCGGGAAATCAGCCGGGTATCCAGGTCCTGTATCATAGTCTCCGTCCCCAATAACGAGAATTTCGAGCGAAACATGACAAAATGCCCGCGCTGCGGAGCCAAGTTCCACGCGTACTACCACATGCGATCGTACTGTCACCAGGACCTGGACAGCCTTTTTCCCGGGTTCAAACTCTCAAGATGCTTTGACGGTGGTGCCCTTGCCAGGACCGAGAGAGGGATCGAGCTTTTTCTCAAGCACAGCGTGCTTGACAGGTGGACCCCGTTCGGAAGCACCGTCTGCCCATTCTGCGGCTACTCAAGGGGCGAGGTAGTTTCCGGGGCTCCAACCGAGAGAAGCGGCGGTACCGGTCACGATGCCGTGAGAAAGATGGCCAGGTTGCTTCCGTTCTTCAACCGTACAAGGCCGAAGTGGACTTTCGCGGTTTATTCGACTGATCCCGTTTAAGCAGGGTTACGTTCGAAGAATGAACACGACAGCATGATCAGTATGATAAAAGAGATCGTCTTGCAGGCGCTATTAAAGACAAAAACGGGCGCACGGTTGCTGGAACGGGCCAAAAGAAGCCGGGCAAAATGGCGTCACCGCAAGATCCGTCCCGAGTATCGATACCCGTACCGAACAATCCACCGGGGCTCGATATCCATCGGCGAGGGAACGGCGCTCGGCATGATCGAGATTGATCTCACCGGCGATGTGACTATCGGAGAGCATTGCATAATAAGCAGCGGCGCGAAGACATTCACGCACCGCCACAAGTTTCTGGAAGGCGAGGTCCCAAATGTCGTCGAGGAGAAGAGAATATCTTTCTCAAGCCTGAAGATCGGTGACAACGTTAATATCGGCGAATCCGCGATGATTCTCCCGCAGGTGGAAGAGATCGGTGACAACGCGATAATCGGGGCGTGTGTGGTGCTGACAAAAAACATCGGTCGGGGGAAGACATGGGCCGGCAACCCGGGGCGGCTAACAGGCAGCAGGTCGGATACGGGGGATTGAGCGCCAGCTTCCCAGGGAGGCAAAGGCATGGAGGACGCTGAAAACTGCATACTATGCTCCAGTGATCATCTGAAGACCATCTTGAGTCACACTTTCAGGAGGCCGGGCCTTCCGGGTAGCCCAGCGCCGGGTGTGGTTAGCACCTATGTGTCCGACAGGCTCTCGTTCCTTTTTGAATGCCTTGTCGCGGGCTCCGACGAGACGTCGTTCCGCGTCGAGGAGTGCCGGGAATGCGGCATGGTGTTCAACAACCCCAGGCTTACCGTGGAGGAGATGGCCGAGAAGTATCGTTACCTCTCGAATACCCCGAGGACCCAGGCTGCAATGCACAAGCCACAGCCTCCGGGGCGCGGCGAACGCGCGGACTTTATCTACGGCTGGATCCGCGACGCGCTGCGCGCGGAGCCCCGGTCTCTGAGGATTCTCGATTACGGAGGGGGGGACGGGCTGAACCTGGTTCCCTTTGCCCGGGAGAACGATTGCCTGGTCGTCGATTATGTCGAACACCCCGCTCCACCCGGGGTGAGATACGTGCATGGAGATGTTGAGAGCATGGCCGGCGAGGCGGCCTTTGATGTCATACTCTTATGTCACACGCTTGAACACCTCGCGCAACCCGTCGAGCTGGTCCGCCGTTTGGGGTCGCATCTCGCGGACGAAGGGCTCTTATACCTGGAGGTCCCTGTAGGGGTGTTCAGGGAATGGAGGAAACAGGCCGAGCCGCTTACCCACATCAATTTCTTCTCCGAAGCTACCGTCGCCCGTTGCCTCAACGAGGCCGGCCTTTTTCCGGGCAGGGTTTCGACCGATTACAGGCAGGGAACGAGCGGGCGCTCGTGGGCCATCAGCGCAATCGCCTCAAGAGAGAAACCCGCCGGGGATCATTCCCTCAAGTGTCGTGGCACCCGACGCCAGATGGTAAATCCGGTCTATTACATCAGGCCGGGATTGAAGAAGTTGAGAAAGATGGCACGGCGCTCCTAGGGGCGTTCGGGTACGAAACAGGTCTGGTTGCTGATCAACCGAGGCTCTCGAACTCCGAGACCAGGTCGACGATCTTCTCGCATGCGTGCCCATCACCGAACAGCGGGGGGCGCTCTCCAGCCGGTGAGAACGACCGAAGCGCTTTTTCGAGGAGAGCCGGGTCCGCGCCGGTCACCACGCACCAGCCCGCAATGACTGTCTCGGGCCATGCGCCGACCTTGTCGATGCTGACGCATGGAACTCCGCAGAAGAACGACTCCTTGCTGACCCCGCCCGAGTCCGTTACGACAATGCGCGCGTTTTTCATCAGGGCAACCATGGCCGGGTAGTTTACCGGCTTAACGAGCAGCATCATCTCGTCTCTCTCCAGGTCCCCGAGCATGCCGAACCTTTCGAGGTTCGCGCGTGTCCTGGGGTGAAGAGGCAGGACGGTTTTCTCGCCGTTCGAACGGACGCCGCCGATTATGTTCCTCAAAGATGTTTCGCTATCCGAGTTGTGGGGTCGATGCATTGTCATCAACACATATTTCCCTTGCTCGATTCCATACGATTCCAGGACGCCCTCCCCCGATCCAACCGCGGCGCTTGTCTTCAGGAAGATGTCGTACATGACATCACCGGTAACGTATACCTCGTCGGTGATACCCTCGTTTCGCAGGTTCAAAGCGGAGTGCTCGGTCGGGGCGAAGCGCAGTTTGGAGAGGCGGTCTGTCACAACCCTGTTGACCTCTTCGGGGATGCTCATGTCGTATTGCCGCGGACCGGCTTCCACGTGGGCAATAGGTAGCTGCAGCTTTGCCGCGGCAAGCGCACCGGCAAGCGTCGAATTGGTATCGCCGTACAGTAGCACCAATCCGGGCTTTATGTCACTGAACAGGTCTTCGAGCCCTACCATCATTGCCGCGGTCTGTCTGGCGTGGGAGCCTGAGCCGACGCTGAGGTTGTAATCCGGCTCGGGTATTTTAAGCACTTTGAACTGCTCCGCGCAGAGTTCATAGTCGTAATGCTGCCCTGTGTTGACAAGAATCTCCTCGTGGCAAGATCGGAGCACCGGTGAGAGCGCCGCCTCCTTGACGAATTGGGGTCTTGTGCCCACAACGCATGCCACTTTCAAGCTCTGTCTCCTTTACGTGGGATAGCGGTCCGAAACGATGAACCAGTTTATTACATGGGCCTCTACTACCCGCCGTTCCACCGCCTGGTTAGTCACACCGCGCCCCTGAGATGGTATTCAGGATCAAGGCAAAGTCATTCGCGTGTTTATCCCAACCATAGCTCTGAATATCAACTTCGTGACCGCGATAAGCGACCGCGCCCGTCGCGCGCCATTCCTTAAACCAGTCTGCCAGGACCGCCTTGACTTCCCGGTGAGATGATACCGAAACGCCGGCTCCAGTTTGTTCAAGCAGCTCGTCAAGCACTCCTCCGGCCGGGTTCCATGCCAGTATCGGGCGGCGAGCGCCCAGATACTCAAAGACCTTGCCCCCGTAACCGGTAGCACTATAGGCGTCATCCCAAACGAGAATGAGCAGCGCGGTAGATTCCCGTTCGTGCTCTATCACTTCCTGTCGACTGACTACATCGTTAACTTCGAGCACTTCGGGGTGCGTGAGGGAGGCTTTCACTTCCTGCACCACGGGATCGTACGGGCCATAGAGCCTGACCAGGAGCTCGTCAGGGTCTATCGCGCCTTCGCTGAGGAGCTCTTCTACCGCTCTCATGAATCCAGCGGGACTCCTCTTGTCCCCATAGAACATTCCAGCATAGGTGATCACGAACCTGTCACTGGGGGGCTCGACGTGGCCGCGGAAATCATCTGGATCAAAAGCATTTGTTATGCAGTCTACCCCGCCCTCGCGGTCACCGTGCAGCTCTCTCAGCATGCCGGCCAGCGGTTCTGAAACGGTCACTATCGCACTGGATCCCTCCAGGACTTTTCTTTCCAACGCCCGAGTTGCCTTTAGTTCGAACGGCGTGAACTGCAGATAGGGGTTCTGGGTCCAGGGATCGCGGAAGTCCGCCACCCACGGCAGGCCGCTCAAACGCTGTAGCGCGGCTGCAAGGATGTTGTCTACTATAGGTGGCGAAGAGCTGTATATCGCATCGTACTGTCCGGACCGGAGCTCCTTGTAGCCGCACATGAGAGCAAAAGGGATCCAGAGATTGTACCTGTCGGGGAACGAAGCCCAGCGCTTGAGCCATCGAAGAACTCGCTCGAGTGGACTCCTTCGGCCGGAGCTACCGCCGGCGGATCTACTCAGAAGCGTTTCGGCACCCGGCCCCGCGGCTTTCATGAAACCTTTGCTTACCATGAAGTCTTTCGCCGAAGTCAGGATGTCGGGAAACGGTGCCCTCAGGATCTTTACGCCGGGGAAAACCCCCTCGGACGCATCGCCCTTGCTCCACCTGGTCCTCTCCCGGCCGACCGTGAGGACTGTCGGTAACCAACCACAGGACGGAAGATACCTGGCCAGCTTCGTGGTGCGTATGCTCCCCCCCGCTCCGGTGGGGGGGTAGTTGTAACTGATCATCAGGACTCGCTTCGCCGGCCCCGATATTTCTCTTGCTTCACCGCGGCGCTTGTCGCTCATACATCGCCTTTCCGTTCCCCGTGACTTTTCCGTGCGTGCTTTATGGCGCGCCCGACGGCGGGGACTCGTTGCGCCAGATCAAGAGCAAACCCGAACTCGCTCTTTGAATATTCTCCGATGATCGTGAGCACAAGGAAATAGAGCAACGTACCCCCCACGACCATCACCAGAAGACCGATAAACCCATGAAGCCCTGCACCCATCATCCCATATAGTGCGGCGGTCATGGCTCCCGTCGCAAGACAGATTCGCAACGAGCTGAGCCACGGGAAATCCCAGGACATCAGCCTGATCGACATCACTATGAGTACGAGCATGTACACGAAGTAAGAGATGAAGGTAGCCCATGCCGCGCCGTTGAACCCGTACTTCGGTATCAGGAAGATATTGATGACCACATTGGCAACAGTTGCTATCGCCATTGGTATCATGGTCAGCTTGGTTCTCTTCTTCACGAGGAACGCGTTTGCGGGAATCCACGAGATGTAGAAGAACGTGATTCCAACCGCAATGGGAAGGTACGCGGGCTCTGCCGGGATGTACTTGGCGGAGGTCGCTACCCTGGTGATGGGATCGCGAAGGACCACAATTCCTACCGTTGCCGGCACCAGGAGCATCAGGGTGTACCTCGTGATCTTCCCTATGAGAGCCCTGGTCCTCTCCTCGCCCTCGCGTTCGTACACCTGCATTATCACGGGCGCGGCGGCGAGCGCCACGAAGCTCGAGATTACACCTAGACTATTCGTCACCAGCGTATACACCATTGAATAGAGCCCGACCTGATATGAACCCTTGAACCCCTGCAACATGTACCTGTCGACAGCCGAGAGAACCTCGGAGAGAAAAGTTACGAAGATCAGGATAAATCCAAAGCTGAAGAAAGCCCGCTGAAGCGTTCGCGAGCTCTTTTTCCATTTGTAGTACTTGCCGGTCTTGATGACAATGAGCTCTATGGGGATGGCAATGATCAGAGCGCCGAGCCAACCCCAGAATGGTCCTTTGACTCCCTGCCCCAGCCAGACGGCGATGCTCGCTCCAACGAGATACCGGCAGAACGCCACGAACACCGATAGCGCGGCGTACTCCCAGGCCTGTTGCCGGGCGCGCATCAGTGCCTGTGCGATGTTGAAGATAACCCACAGCGCAAAGACGGCGATGCCCAGGCATACGAGGACCCGATACTTCCCCAGTGGAAGCAAAAACGCCGCGACCGGCAACATGATGCCCAGGAAGAGAACAAGGTAGTAGGGAGTGAGGCTCAGCACGGTCGAGTAAAACACGTCGAGCTCTTCACGGTCCTCGTGCTCCGGATAGAACCTGATGATGCTGGTGGCAAGCCACGCGTAGAGTATCGGGGACCCCAGCGCTATAGCCGTGTTTACGAGTGAGAATATCCCGTATTGCCTCGGGGGGAAGATGCGAGTGAGAATGGGGATTGCTATGAACCCGATCACGGCGACAACCGCGTTTGATGCCAGGTACCACGCGGAGTCCCTGCCTATCTCGATGAGCCTTTCCTTCAAGCGGATCCCCTGTCGGTAGCCATGTTACCCATTCGCCATATTCACGACCGCGCAAACGCGATCGATCTCCCGCTCGGTCATCCCGGGGAACATGGGTAGCGAGATTACCTCTCTGGCTGCGTTTTCGCTTTGAGGGAGGGCTCCTTCCTTGAGGCCCAGGTAGGCGAAGCAGGGTTGGAGATGGAGTGGACGCCCGTAGTGAATTCCCAAACCGATGCCTTCACTCGAGAGCTTCTCGGCGAGCGCGTCGCGGTGAGGCGATCTGATCGTGTACTGGTGGAAGACGTGCNNCGCCGATCGTGTACTGGTGGAAGACGTGCGTTCGTCCGCGGGCGACAGCGGGAGTAGTGACGCCCTCCAGGCTGCGCGTATAGGCGTCGGCTGTCTTCGCACGCTCCCCGTTCCACCTGTCGAGCAACGGCAGCTTGACCCTGAGGATCGCGGCCTGCACCTCGTCGAGCCTGCTGTTGACGCCGAGCACTTCGTGAACGTATTTTACCTTCGATCCGTGCGCGCGAAGCATGCGGACGCTTTCCGCCAGCTTTCCGTCGTTGGTTGTGACCATCCCACCATCGCCGGCGCAAGAGAGGTTCTTCGTCGGAAAGAAACTGAAAGCTCCAACCGCGGCCTGCGAACCCACCTTGCGCCTGTTGTATGTTGCCCCGGTTGCCTGGGCGCAATCTTCAATGAGTTGGATTCCGCGATCGCGAGCCAGTTCGAGAAGGGGATCGATATCCGCCGGCTGCCCGAACAGGTGTACCGCGATTATCGCCTTCGTGCGAGGCGTGATGGCCCTTTCAACTAGAGAAACGTCGAGGTTGAACGTGTCCGGCTCTATATCGGCGAAGACAGGGGTGGCCCCACAGTTCGCTATCACCTCGGCGGTCGCGATGAAAGTAAACGGTGTTGTGATCACCTCGTCCCCCGGCCCCGTCCCGATCGCCTTCAGTGGAAGGAAGATCGCATCCGTACCGGACGCGACGCCGATCGCGTGCTCGACGCCGATGTAATCCGCGAACTCCCGCTCGAACTCACGGACCTGTGGGCCGAGGATGAACTGCCCGCTCGATAGGCAGCTGACTACGGCGCTGTCGACCTCTTCCCTGATCTCGGCGTGCTGGCGGGCAAGGTCGATCATCGGCACTTTGAACTTGCTGTCGCTACCCATTATTCCTCGACTTTTCTCAGGAGCCGCGCCGGAACTCCGACGTGTACCTCCCCGGCTGCGATATCCCTGGTCGCTACCGAACCGGCTCCCAGGAGAGCCCCCTCTTCGACGGTGACCCCAGCCAGGATACAGGCATTGCTACCGATAGCACAGCCTTTCTTGAGCACGGGTCCCTTGTGATGCTTGTCTTTTCCCAGTATCTTCCGGTCGTTTGTTGAGCACGCGCCAGGTCCGATGAATACATCGTCCTCTATGGTCATGTCTCCTGTGACATGAGTGGCGGTCTGGATTCGGGCCCTTTGTCCGATCGAGGTGTTGCATTCTACCGAGACACACCTTCCGATGATTGATTCATCTCCAACGGTGCATCCCTCTCTGACCGTAGCAAGATCAGCGACCATGACTTTCTTGCCGTACACGCTACCGGCGTAGAGCACCGCGCAGGCACCGATGATCGAGCCATCACCTATCCGCAGCGGGCCCACATCCTTGACCTTCCTCCTGCTCGCCGCGCCGCTTGCAGGTCTCTTTCCGATTACCACATTTTGCGCAATCGTGACGTCGCTTCCGATGATGGAGCCTTGACATATCACGGAGCCGTGGCCGATCGCCGTCCCTTCACCGATTATCACATCGTTTTCGATAACCACGTTACATCCCAGCTCACAGCTTTCCGGAACAGTGGCGGACTCGGCTATGGATCGACACATCGGACCCCCCTAAAGTCGTACCGGCGCTCCGCCGGCTTCGAGCGATTTTTGCCCCGCTTCGAGAACCCTCAAGACCTCGAGTCCTTCGCTCCCGCTACTGAGTGGTTCCTTGTTGTGGCGAATGCAATCTACGAAGTGAAGGCATTCGCGCCGGAGAGGCTCCTCCATCGCCACCGCCGGCGAGACCACGTCCCCTGATCGAAGAGTGAGTGAGTCGGCGAAGGACAGGTACTCTTCACCAACATCGACTCCCTTGTCGTATATGCGCAGCTTCTCGGATGAAGCCATGTCGTCAAACACGAGCATCTTTTTCTTGCCGACAATCGTTATCTTGCGCTCCTTATGCGGGTCCAGCCAGCTGATGTGGAGGTTGGCGATAACTTCATCGGGGAACTTGATATTGCAGAAAATCACATCTTCGATTCCATCCTGAACGTAATTCANNGTACCCGGCCGAGGTTGAGCCGCTGGCTGTACATATACATGATGTCCCCAAGCTGGCCCGAGTCAACGTACTCCTTGATCCAGTCCACAACAGGATGATAGAGAAGAAGGTGGCCCACCATGAGCACGCGTTCCGTCTCACGGGAGATTCTAACCAGCTCTTCGCCTTCCTTCACTTCCAGGGCCAGTGGTTTTTCAACGAACACATGCTTTCCCGCGAGCATCGCGCGCTTCGCGAGCT
>PMDX01000070.1 GCA_003154635.1 Actinomycetota bacterium
CGAGGAACCCGAAGATCTCGCCCTTTGGGACGTTGAAGCTGATCTCGTTGACGGCTTTGAGCTCGCCGAAGTGTTTGCTCAAGCTTTCTACCTCTATGTCGAACTGTTGTTCGTCCATGCTCCCTGCCTGTCGTACGTTTGCTACTTCAGCTTCCTGATATCGGCCTCGACGTCCTTGATTCGTTCGGTCAGTAGGCGCTCGACCTCCCCCAGCCTGGATTGCCGCTCCCTGAGGAAGCTTAGCTCCGCGACGAAGATCTCGCGAATCCTGTCCAGCTTTCGTGCCTTTTCGGCCTTGCTGCCCGCGGTTGCCGCCTCCTCGCGGAGCGACTGGCGCTCCTGATCGAGGTCGACGAGCTCCTTTATCTCGGAGAGCTGGTGTCCCATGAGCTCCTTAAACCTCGTGACGCGGGAGATCCGCTCGAGGTCGTCATCGGTGTAGAGGCGGTGCTTCCCCGGAGCGTGTTCGCGCTCTCCAAGCAGGCCGAGCTCCTCGTAATAGTGGAGCGTGCGGTGGGTCAGGCCGGTAATCTCGACGACCTCGCCAATCTGGTATATTTTAGGTTCTCTTGCCTTCGGCTTTTGTAGCATCTACTTAAGAAAACTGAATCTGATGTTAACGTTAGGTGGAGCTTACCATAGTAGTCATTCGATTTCAATTGTTCGTAGTGAAAGGCCAAGAAATACGAGCGCCCATACAAAGAACAGGGCTTTTAACCAGATGGTTGCATCGGTTGTAACCGCAAAACCAATTACAAGAGCAAGGAACAACAAAGCAACAAGAAATATTAGACATACAAGCACAATTGCTAGGATACTACGCCTCGTTCCGTGATTTCTTTCCAAGACTTCCCCCCGTGTACTCATGGGCGCTAGGTAGTCCTAGATTAGTTAACCTGAAAAAAAGGGGTCAGATCTGTTTTTTCAACCCCCATCCCGTCTGACCGACTTCCCCCCTTGAAAAAACAGATCTGACCCCTTTTTTTCACATTTTTTCAACTCCACCCTGAACGTTCTCCCTCGAGGGAGAGGGAGGAGGATCGAGTACTGCTCAGTGGTTTAAGTCGTCGAGAAACTCGAGGATAAGGTGATTTACGTCCCCGGACCCGCAGGCCTGATAATAGATACTCATGTCGCCGGTGAAGACGCGGCCCCTCGTGGAAGGGATTCGGGTGCGATGAGCCCAGATGCGGAACCGCGCCAGGTTTCGCAGCCACGCGGCTTCCATTCGAAGTGATTCAACAGTATTCATTCATATCCCGCTTCTCGATGCGAGTCCGGCACTGTATACCATTCTGACACTTTGCCTGCTTTCCCGCAGCTATCCGGCCTTCGAGAGTTGAAGGAATCGGTAGCCATATGATGAATGACATGAAACATGCCGGTTTCCTGCCGGGTAAGTTACTTTGCAGCGCAAGGAGGTCATCGGATGAAGACATTGGTGGCGTACGTCTCTCAAACTGGCAACACGAAAAAAGTCGCCGAGGCGGTATACGAGGCAATCCCGGGTGAAAAAGAGATAATGGAGCTCGCCGAGGTCGTTAGCCTAGACGGCTATGACCTTGCTTTCATCGGTTTTCCGATCAACGCCTTCAGCCCCAATCCGGCCGCGAAGGAGTTCCTCGAGAAGAACTCGTCGGGGAAAAAGATCGCCATCTTCATGACTCACGGAGCACATGAAGACTCGGAAGACGTGGGACTCTGGCTCGACAAAGCTCGCGAAGCGGCCGCCGGCGCAGAGATCGTCTCAACGTTCAACTGCCAGGGAGAAGTCGCTCAGCCCATCATCGATTTTCTGCTCAAGAGCGATGAGCCAAGGATGCAGGAATTCGGAAAGCTGGGCCCCACCACCAAGGGTCAGCCGGATGAGAGCAGGCTGGAGCGTGCGCGAGCATGGGCGCTCGAAGTGATGTCGAAGCTTTGACCTCGCCTTGTTGTAACAAAACAAACGGGGTCGCGCCGGCTACTTCTTCTCTTCGGAAGGTCCAAGTACCATGTCCTCGAGGTGCTTCTGCACGCCCTTCTTGACATCGTTGACCTGATCTTTGGAATCTCTGAAGTTCCGCACCGACTCGCCCAGCGACTGGGCGACCTTGGGCAGGCGTGTCGGACCGAATATGAGCAGCGCGATCACCAGGATCACTACCATTTCCGTTGGCCCTAGACCAAACATTCTCAGCTCCCAGAATCTGATGTCCATTCTCTCTCAGAACTCGGACCATGTTATCGTTGAATTGCCCATACCGTCAATTCGTCTCGCTCAGGGGATGATAGCCATGGCGACGACTGCAAATGAAAACACCGCCATTCCCATTCCCAGAATAACGATCTTGATCGCTTTCGATTGGAACTTCGTAGACATACCGGCAAAGAAGAGCACTGACGCGAAGAGGACGGTGAGCAGGATGTAATTGTCCGCGTGATCGTCGGCCTTCTTCGCGGCGCCGGCGTCGCGCTGCGACTGCGCATGCAGCGCGTCGCTCTTCACCCGCTCCGCGTGCTTGTACTGGGGTTCGTGGAACGGGGTGCGCGGCATGTCCTTTAAACCGGCCGCCCGCTGTTCGTTCCAGACCTTCAAGGCTTCCTTGAGTACGTCGGAGAAAGTCATCGTACTGTAGAAATTCGCCAGGGCCTGGTCTCCGGATGCCAGGGCGTTCATGTAGTTGGTGAGCATCTGGATATCTATGGTCGTCAACTGGTTTGCTTTGTCAGAGTACTCCGCGGCGCTTGTCATCGCCGCGTTCGATTTGTTGTACAGCACCGACTCGCGGCTGCTCCATCTCGCGGACTGATACGCGCTTGTGGCGGACATCGTAGTTGCCAACGCAAGCAACGCGGTGGCGGCTATTTCTATCCAGTTGTGCTCGATCCGCTGGAGCAAACTATAACCGTGTTTTCGGGCTTTCCCGCTCGAGTTATCGCTCGCGCTTTCGGCCTGTTCCGCACCGTTGTCTGTCATTACATCTTATCCTCGTTTCTTTCAACCTGAGGCGGCATGTGATCTTTCCAGTATTTCTTCTGCCTGCTTTACCATGCCATCAAGTAACTCCGCACAGGTCGGAACGTCGTTGATCAGACCGATCGACTGCCCAACCGCGAGTGGAGCCATATCGACGTCGCCCGTCTGCCATGCCTCCTTCGAGCGCTCACCTACCATGAACGGAAGCACGTCCTCGAAAGTGCCCTGCCCCGCCTCGACATCCAGCACCTGCTGGGCGATCACGTTCTTCAGGCAGCGCATCTGCAGGCCAAGTGTCTTGCATATGAGCGTGGTTTCGTATTCCTGCCGGTGAGTGAGCTCCTCCTTGATCAAATCGTTGGCCAGGCAATCCTTCGTCGCGATGAAACGTGATGCCATCATCACGCCCTCTCCGCCCAGCACGAGGGCCGCCGCGAGCCCACGCCCGTCGGCGATGCCCCCGGCGGTGATGACAGGAATTCCGACCGTCTCGCTGATGCGTGGCGTAAGCACCATGGTGGTGACATCGTCGTTGAGCGGGTGCCCGCCCTCCTCGATGCCCGCCGCTATGACGGCGTCGTAACCCACCGACTCGGCATGCCTCGCGTGGCGCACCGAGCCGAGCTTGTGGATCAGCTTTATGTCGGACGCCTTTGCTTTTGCCACGGCCTCGGGGCCGAGCTGCCTGTCGATCGGCGTGCCGGAGATCTCGAGCGCGGTTACACCCTCCTCGCAGCATGCATCAAAGTAGTCGCGAAGGAGGTCGGCGGTGATGCGCACGGACGGCATAAATGTGATGTTGACGCAGAAAGGATTATCGGTGAGGCGCCTGGTCTCTTTTATCGCCAGGCGGAACTCCTCTTTTGAGTCGTAGTTGCCGGCGGTGAGATTGCCGAGCCCGCCGGCGTTGGAAATCGCCGCGCACAGTTCGGGCTTCGCAAGCCACATCATCCCGCCGCACATTACCGGATGCTTTATCCCGAGCAGCTCTGTCATCCTGGTCTTCACTTTGGACCTCCGTATTCTCGATGAGCGACTTCAAAGGGCCCAGATAAGAGGATACCAGCATGGTGGGCGCATGGGTAAGGCTCGTAACCAGAGGGATTGTCCCGGGGCCGTGCAACAGGACGGCTCAGGCCGCGCCTTTGCTCGCGGCCCACGTGAGGAACCTCTGCGCCAAGCCTTTTCGGTTCAGGTAAGCGACCAATCGGAAGTAACGCTCAGGGAACATCCGTGAGTAACGCCAGTTATCTCTTGAAGGTTTGTTGGTAACGACGAACAGCCTGCCTTTCTCGACTGCTTCGATGGTCATGCGCGCGACGTCGTCAACCGTCACGGTGGACGCTCTCATCCCCGTCTCGATGAGCTCAACGCGCCAGTCGAGAGCGTTATAACCGTCGGCGTCTATCACCTTGAGCGAGTTGCTCATGATGTTCGTCGAGACGACCGACGGGCAGAGAACCGTGACTCCTATATTATGCGGAGCAAGCTCCACGCGAAGTGTCTCCGACAGGGAGACGACAGCGGCTTTCGACGCACTGTAAGGAGCGAATCCCATGACCGGCACAAGCCCTGCCGTCGAGGCGGTGTTGATGATATGACCCGAGCGCTGCGCCTTTATCCTCGGAACGAACGCGTGGCAACCGTGGACGACTCCCCAGAAGTTCGTGCCCACGATTTGCCGCCAGTCTTCGATCGAAACCTCACCAACATACCCGCCCCCGCCAATTCCAGCGTTATTGACCAGGAGGCCGACCTCTCCCCACGAGTTGAAGAAGTGGTCGGCCATCGCGCATACCTGTTCGAAGTCACGGACATCGCACAAGCGCGTCTCTCCAACCCCTCCACGCTCCTCGATAATCCCCAGCGTCCCAAGCGCTCCCTCCATGTCAATATCTACGACTCCGACCCTGTATCCCTTTGCCGAAAGTGCAAGAGCGAGTGCCCTGCCGATACCCGACCCCGCCCCCGTCACTACCGCCGTCCTCGCATGCTCAAGGCTCATGGATCCCCCATTCTCATATCAACCCAACACCATGTTTATCGGCCAGGTATCCGCGCATATAGAGTGGGATCAGATCAAGATATTGAAAGTAATTATCCCTTACGACCGAAACGTGCCTTCAGCCATTCGAAATGCTCCATTTTCTCGGCTGGTATCTTTTCCGGGTCCGGCTCTTTCTCGTCTGTATACAGGCCGGTGTCGGAGACACCGTTGGGATCGAACGCCAGGGAAATCTCCTTCTGCCAGCGGTTGAAGTTCCCAGCAAGCGGGCTCATCGCGGTTCGCGTCACCGGCTCGAACGCCGCGAGCGGAACGTTGCACTGCTCGATCGCGGCAAGCGTGGTGTCGAAGCCGAGAGGTTCCAGTGACTCCAGGTGCTCGGGGTTACGCTGGTCGTACAGGTAGATGGTCTCGCAGTGGCCGAACAGGTTGTTCTCGTAAGTGATCATGTACGGGTTGTCGCTGCCGTCATCCAGGAGGCCGCCGGACTGTATATACCTCTTCTTCGCCTTTTCCATCGTGGAGCACCAGTCTGTCTGGGTCGTAAGCGCCTCGTTCCCGTCGAGGTTCGTAGCGAACATGTTGCCCGAGCGGAAGACCGTGCCGAAGATGGTGCACCGGAGCAGGTTCATGCCCATCAGGTTTGCCGCCGGCGGGATGTTGTTAAACTTCATCGCCATCCCACCGCAGTCCCGCACTATCTGGTTGAGCATCTCCTCCTGATATTTGAGCTCACGCTCGGTGCTGCCAACCAGGAGAATCATGAACGGGTACGCCATCGTCTTGTCGAGCAGGTCCATTATGGCGCGGTGCTTCACAAGCTTCTTGAAGAGATGCGGCATGAGGAGCAGCACAAACTCGCTCGTGACCATGCGCACGAACATGTACCCGATCTCTGCCTCCCCGATGCGGTAAGCGGCCTCGATGAAGTCCTCCTCCCTGCTGAACTGACAGTTGTAAAACAGCGAGCAGTCCGGGAGCCCGCCCGTGGAGTCGAGGATTAGACCCTCGGAGTCAATCTCATCCGGCCCCGGCCAGTTAAAAAGCTTCAGAGCAGCCTTGGTGAAGACACCGAACCCGCCGAACGCCCCGGACGTTCCCCTGACTATCCCCCTCAGGGAAGGCCCGGGCCCATCTCCGCAGAACCAGCCGGCGTCCGACCCCGGCGTCCCGAGGTGCAACATCTCGCCGTTCGGCAGCACCCACTCGACGCCCAGCAGGTTGCGGGAACTGGTGCTCATGTAGATGCTGTCGTTGCCACAGCCGTGCATCGACGTCGCCCCGGCGAGCGGCGAGCAGTGCGGCCCCGCGCCGACGATGTGCGTGTTCAGGCCATGCTTCCAGACCTCGGCCTGGAGCTCGCCACCGCAGACGTACGGCTCGACGACCGCAATCATGTTCTTCTCGTCGATGTCGATTATCCGGTTCATCCGCCGCAGGTCTATCTGCACCACGTTGTCGTAAGTCGGGCCGTTGTGCGCACCCCAACCGGTCGACAGCGCCTTGAACTTCAACCCGTGCGCGTTGCACACGCGGACCACTTCCTGAACCTCCTCAGCGGAGCCGGGCAGAACGACCGCGATGGGACGCTGGACCCAGAGGTCGGTGCTCATGTTCAGGAACGGCTGCCAGCAGTATGAGTCGAGCATCGCGGGCTCGCGGCAGGCGTTCTCCTCGCCGACAGCTTCCTCGAGCGCGCGGTAGGCTTCGTCGGATATGGTCATTGCCATGTCTACTCCTCCTCCTCGAGCCCGACCGCACGGGCGACGACGTCCACGACGTCGAGTATCTTGATCTCGAAACCGTTCTCGCCCACGGCATCCGTGAAAACCCTCTCGCACCAGGGGCACGCGGTGACGATCGCCGACGCTCCAGTAGTGGTGGCCTCTTCGAGGCGCTCGCGAGCGGTCCATGTGGCGAACTCAGGAAATGCGTCATATACGCCACCGCCGGCGCCGCAGCACCAGGAGTATTCCTTGATCCTCTCCATCTCGACCAGCTCCAGCCCGGGCACCGCACCCAGGACCCGGCGCGGCTCCTCGTAGATCCCGAACCTGCCGGTCCGGCTCTGGCTTCGCAGGCGATCTCTCTTGTCGCCTTTCCAGCCACCGAGGTAAGGTTCGCTCATCCTGCCCAGGTGGCAAGGGTCGTGATACGTGACGCGCATGTCGAGGGGGTTCTCCAGCGTCAACTTTCCATCTGAGATGAGAATGTCCAGGAGCTGAACCATGTGGACGGGCTCGGCTTCGAGTTCGATGCCCATCAACGGGTACAGGTAGTTGAACGCCGCAAATCCGTCGGAGCACGGCGTCAGCAGGTACCGCGCCCCGGACGCCTTGACCCTGGCCGCCATGTCGTCGGCGAAGTTCCGCGCCTCGCCCCGGTACCCGAGCTCGAACGCCCGGCCTCCACAGCACGACTCCTCGGCGCCGGCGGTTCCGACATCGAGGCCCGCCTCCCGCAGAAGTCTTACGGCGCGCCTGATGCTACCCCTCAACTCGGGGTCATAGCTGAACCGGCAACCGACGTGGAGCATCACGTCGACCTTCTCTTTGTTGATGTCTTTAAGGTCGAGGCCCGCGGCCCACGCTCCACGCTCGGCCTTGGGCTCGCCCAGCATGTTGTTCTCGCGCTTGAGGGCGTCTAGAGTCATCATGTGCTCGACCATAAGCTGCCCGGACTCGACGCACTCGGCCCTGAGCTCGAGCAGCACCTCGGTAATATCGATTATCTCCCTGTACGATTTGCAGGCGGTGTCACAGGCGCCGCACATCTGGCACGAGTAGACCACCTCTGACACTTTCTCGGACAGCTCGCTGCGGCCTTCAAGGACGGAGAGCCCCATGTTCATCCGACCTGAGCCCGAGTAGGAATGGAAGTTGAAGCGGCTTATGGCGGGGCAGTTCCCGGAGAACCGGTGGCTCTTCATGTGGTTAAAAGGTACCCACTTGCACGATGAGCACCGCACGCACCCCTGCATGTCTTCGCGGTAATCAGCTACCGACACCAGTCTCACCTCCCCTGAAGCAGAGCTTTCCCCGGTTGAGCACGTTGTCCGGGTCAAGCACCCCTTTCACTTTTTCGAGCGCCATGACCGTGTCGGGGCAACGTGAGTAAGCTTCACCGACCCATGGTTCGTAAGGACGTGAGAAGAAAGCGCCCGCCCTGGCGATTACCGCGGCGGAGTCGTGGACCGCGTCGCTGGCAGCGGCGCGCAGGGCATCGTCGGCGGCGTCGTAGCAGATAAAGAACTCCAGGTGGCACGATCGCCCCTGCTGTACCGGCTGCACGTATACGCCCGTAGCGTCGTCGGCGAACCCGCGCCGCCCGATGATGCCACGCACGTTGTCGATGAGCTCGGGGCACCGGTCGAGCGTGGTCAGGCAGAACAGCTCACGGTAAGCGCCCGCGCGGGCACGCTTCCAGTACGGCTCGGGGCTCGACTTCGAAAGCAACTCGTCAGCGTCACCTGCGCATGTTCCCTGGATACCGTCGGAAACCCGCAACGAGAACTCCCGGGCAATGTCGTTGATGTCCGCTTCCTGGTACGCCACCTTCCTATCGGGCAGGCAACGCTCGCAACCGGCAATCGCGAAAACCATCGTGAACGGCGGATTATCCGAGGCGTCACCTCGACCCAGTGCAGCCGACAGAGCAACGGCGTCAAGGAAGAGTATCTCGTCACCGAGCCTGCGCTTCATGAGCTCTCGTGCGAACCCGAGCATCTGCTCGAGCGACTCGGACTGAATGGAATGTACGTGTTTGATCACCGGCTCGAGCTCGAGCTTCACGGACGCCCATGTCACTATGCCCATGGTACCCTGCGACCCTTGCACGATGCGCACAAGGTCTGAGGAAGCGGGGCCCATCGGGTTCTTCTGGGCATTGCCCAGCGCCCACTGGTCCTCAAGCGACCCCGGGCCCGCGGCGGACCCGGTCCTGAACACGTCACCGGTTCCGAACACTATCTCGGTGCAGAGCAGCGGGTCCGTCATGTCGAAATGGTGCCTGGGTATCAATATCGGGTCGCGGTCCAGGAACGATGCGAGTACGGACTTTCCCGCCTTTGGAAGTAGCGGCGTCGGCACACGCATTCCAAGTGGCCCGACCCGTTCGGCCAGCGCTTCGAAGGTGACGCCGGGTTCGACGAGGGCAACCCTGTTCCGCCTGTCGACACGGATAACCCGGTCCATCCCGGAGAGGTCCACTATCACGCCCCTGTCGGCCGGAAAGGAGCCTCCCTTATGATGGGGAGCTTGCGAAGAGACTGGAACGAGGTTCAGCCCCTCCTTCCGTGCCAGGTCGACCAGCGCCCTGACCTGTGCGAGGCTCGTGGGTTTGACGGCGCAAAGAATCTCGCCGGGCGCGACCGGGTAATCGGCGGCACGGTAACCGTCGAGAATCTCGCACGCTTCGTCAACCGATTCTCCTCCCACGGCCGCGGACAGTCTATTCTTGAGTTCGTTGTCGAGTGGACTCACGGCGCCACCTCCGTTCGGGCTCGAGCATCTCGCCTTAGAGCCTCTGCCGAGGGACGCTTCTCGAGGCTGCGGTCAACCACTCCACCCAGAGCGCGAGCCATTCCCGCGACCGCCTTGCGCCTGACCCTGGGCATGCCCAGGAGCTTCGCTTGAAGCGCGGTCATCCGCTCGTTCGCGGCAAGGCGCAGGAGAAGCGTCGAGCGCGACAGTATCCTCTCCATGCGGTCGAGCGTCTCATCGCTCGCTCCGTCCATCATGATAATCAGGTCTTCCATGCATAGGTTTCGCTCCGCCAGGACCTGGCCGAGCGCCTCACCCGCGATGCCCGCCATCCTTTCAGTGAGTCCATGGCGGTAGTTCATCTGCATGAAACGAAATGCTAGCTCCGGATCGAAAGCCAACTGGAGCCTCCTTTCTAGTAGTGACAGGTCAAGCGGCCCCCCGCTTCAGGCGAGCGCGGTAATCCCGCAGGAACCGCACCCCCCGGGCGTCTTTTCCCGCCAGCACGTCGGCCGCGAGAATGGACTGCATGATGCCTTCTTCGAGCGGGTTGACGATCGCGGCGGAAAGTCCGGACAGGATCGCCATGCCCAGAAAAGAAGCGTGAATGGTATTCCTCGACGGCATCCCGAAGCTTATGTTGGAGACCCCCAGCACCGAGCCCGCGCCAAGCTCCGCCGACGCCATCTCTATACATTCCAGAGTGACGAGGGCGGAGCCGGGGTCTGTGGCAACGGGTATGGTCAGGAAGTCGAACATGAGACGCTCAGGCGGAATGCCGTAGCCGCCCGCCCTCTCGAGGATACGCTTTGCGACCTCGAGGCGCCCGTTCGCGTCGGACGGGATTCCGGCATGGTCCTTTGCCATGCCTATCACAAATGCGCCGGTTTGAGCCGCCGCTTCAAGAACGGGGTCCATGGATTCTTTGTCACCGGTGACTGAATTTACCAGCGTGCCTGCCGGGAGCTTGGGAATCACCGCCGCCAGGGAAAGCGGGTCCGAGGAGTCGATGCACACTGGGAGGCCTGTCGCCTCCGAGACCTCGGTTGCCGCACGGAGCAGCAGTTCGCCCTCGTCAATGCCCGGTATCCCGACGTTGACATCGATGATGTCGGCACCGGCATCCGCCTGGCGCCGCGCGTCGGCGAGCACGATGTCCAGGCGGCCTTCCATGAGCTCACCTGCGAGTTTCTTCCGACCGGTAGGGTTTATGCGCTCCCCGATCACCAGCGTGTGTTTTACATCATTCAATGCGGCCCCCCGGTGCCTCATACGCTCTCGACCGAGGCCGTATCGCCAATGTACCGCGCCACCAGGCGAAGGGCCTGGGTCGGATCCGCGCCCCACGCGTCCGCGCAGACATACTGGCAGACGGTATCATTGACAGGTCCTCCGCCGACGATGATTTTGACCTGGTCCCTCATCCCAGCGTCCTTGAACGCCTGGATAGTCTCTTTCATGGAGTCGAAGGCGACCGTCAGGAGTCCCGAAAGGCCGACGAGCCCGGCTCCCGTCTCGCGAGCTTTCGCCACGAAAGCGGCGGGAGGCTGGTCGACGCCGATATCATGCACGTCGTATCCGGTGCATTTGAGTATGGTGGATACGATGTTCTTTCCTATGTCGTGTATGTCGCCCGCGACCGTCCCGATGACGACGGGTTTGCCCCTGGCCTGTCCCCCGCTGGCCAGGTGAGGTGTAATCAGGTTGACCGCCTCATTGAATATCTCGGCCGACATAACAAGCTCTGGCAGGAAGTAATCTTTTACTTCGAACCTTTCCCCCACCTCTGCCATCCCCGCGCGCAACTGGTCGATGAGCGCGAGCGGTTCGACACCGCTGTTCAGCGCGGCCGAGACCGCGGCAAGCGTCTTCTTTTCCTCGATGCCGGCAATAAGCGCGGTTACGTCTTCCAACTCACTTCCCCTTTCCTGAGAACTCTCTCGCAAAACGCACGGCGTCGAGCGCGTCGTGGCTCCAGCGATCAGCTCCAGCAAACCTGCGGAGCTTCTCACACGACGCGCCGCCGCCCAACATGACCTTGACCGAATCCCTCAAACCCGCGTGCTCCAGTGCGCGGACAGTCTCCTGGACGGGCTCAAACGCCACGGTGAGCAGTACGCTCATGCTGACAACCGATGGCCTGTGTACGCGCACGGCCTCGGCGAACACCGCTGGCGGCACGCTCACGCCAAGATCGACCACCTCGAAGCCGTGGCACCGTAAAAGCATCGAGATGATGTCCTTGCCGATGTCATGGACATCGCCGAGGGGGACGCCCAGGACGACCTTGGGTGTCTCGCTGCCTCCCTTCGGCTCGAAACACCCAGCCATGTTGAGTATTTCCATGACACCCTTGAAAATCTCGCCTGACATGATGAGCGCACTGAGGAAATACTCCTTACGCGCATACAGGTCACCGACGGCATCGAGACCCGCGCGGCAAACCTCTATTATGTGAATCGGCTCAGCGCCCGAGGCCATCATCTCGGATGCGAGACGGAGCGCCTCTTTCTCGTCGAGTTCCGCAACCGCGTTCTTGAGTCTCTCGTCAGCGTTCATCGCCGGCCCACCTCACAAACCCCTGCCGAGGGAGCTGAAGCTGAATTTGTCGCCCCTGTAGATGTGCCATCCCCACGCTACCCGCCTGTCGTTCGCGGCGTAGATCTCCTGCTCCATGCAGAAAGCCGGAGCGCCCCGGTCGCTGTTGAGCAGCCGGGCTTCCCTCTCGTTGAGGATGGTGGCGGTGAGATGGAGGTCGGCCCTCACCGGCGACATGTCCGGACTGCGTTCGAAGAGCGATGCCGGGTCGCCGTGCCCGAGCTCGGCCTCCAGCAGCGGTTGCCTCCCGTCGAAGAGCAGGTATTTTCGGTCGAAGACCAGGGGCTCACATCTCTCCTCCAGGATCCTCTCTATATACAGGACGCTCTGTCCTTTTCGAAGGTCGAGCATCACGGCGGCTTTCTTCCCCGCGGATACCACCTTGACTCCGAGGAGCGTCACATTGTAGCCGGAGTCGGTCGAACGCATCTCTTCATAGAAGTCAGGGATGAGGAATACGCCGCCCTCGGTGCGTGGATTGATCACGAATGTCCCACGCCCCCGCTCGCTTCTGACCAGACATCTCTCGGAGAGTACGCCTATCGCGCGCCTCACGGTCATCCGCGAGAGGCCCCAGTCACAGCACAGCTCACTCTCGGTAGGGATACGGGTTCCGGCCTTTAGCTCGCCGGACAGGATGCGCTCCTCCAGGGAGCGAGCGAGTTGGAGATAGGCAGGCACATACGAATCCAACTCTACTGTATGTATCGGAGCGCGTTCAACCATCGAAACCGCCCGTTGACAGTGGGCAATATTTGTCTATACATATATACAAATATGCCAAATGTCTGTCAAGTTTCCAAGAACGAAACGCGCCTGAGGGCGCAAGTGCGCGCCGAGCGACGCTCGGAACTTCTTTTCACGCATACGATTCCGATGGGTTGGTCATAGTGGTTTTAGAGTGGCTCCGACGGAAGCTGCGCCATTGAATGTCAGGCTTGCCCGGGACCCCCGAGGCCACGTAAGGATACGATTATCCCGTATGCCTGGTTGATGTTGTTGGAGTATGAACAGATTGATTTTTCCATGGTCGTGGAGCCGTCGGAGTAGGTTATATCCAGGACGTTCATCAGCCCGAGATTGGCCGGGTGCTGGTACACCTCCACGGAGATTATCGACGAGTAAGGGATGTTGAACTGCGCCCTGCCTCCGATCCCCGTCGTCTCGGGCAGCGCCCCGGGCCCAAATCTCCTGTTCGCGACCCCGCAGATCCTCTGGTTGGTCAAGGCGATGGTGGTGATGTTCTTGCGCTGCCATTTGAACATCGAGTACGGCCCCTCGCAGACCGTTACGCCGAAAGGGCCGAACGAGAAGATCGTCTGTTCGTCGGGGGAGGCCGTGGGCATGCCTGGCAGCATCGGCCTCTCCGTTGCCTCCTGAGGGGGCGCGAGCCTGCTGCCGCAATGCGGACAGAAGTTGAAAACATCCTCCGTCTGTTTTCCGCAACTCGGACAGAACATTGTTTCCTCACTGGGCCAGCGCCGGCCTGACAGACACAGGATCCGATTCGTTAAGTCTACATCCACGATAATCTGCATCCAAGACCGGCTCGGATGCGGCGTTTGACGGAAACGGTAGACCGCACGGCATCCGCCAGCTACGATTATGCCAGACACGAATGAACAAAGACAAAGGACATTCAGATGGCGAGGGAAGAACGCGACATCAAGCGCATGACCGTGACGATCACCACCGCCGCGGTCTTTATTGCTTTCGTGGTGGTCGGCGGGACGTTCTTCTGGCTTACACGCGGTCTGTCGACTTACGGAAACATGACGATCCGCAACGTCGGCCTCGAAAGCGTACCGGACGGCACCTACACCGGCAGCTTCAAGGGAGGCCGGTGGTCAAACACCGTGAAGGTAACGGTGAAAAACCACACGATCACCGACATCAAGATCGTCAAGGACGTGCAATTCAAGAACGCCAAGACGGCGAGCCGGCTTATTAGTATGGTCCTGAAAGCGCAGTCGCTCGAGATCGACGGCGTAACAGGTGCAACCGTCACCAGCAAGGCCTACCTCAAGGCAATGGAAAACGCCCTGAACGGAGCTCTTTAGTCGAGCACGGGAGAGAAGATGGAGGACCGGTTCGCGGACATGGCAAGAGATTACGACAGGATGTTCCCGCGCGACCTGGGCTCTGACAGGAGGCTGCTCCTCGGCCTCTTCGAGCGGCACGACGTGGGCACCATCCTGGACTGCGCGTGCGGCACCGGCATTCACCTCCAGATGCTGTCTGAAGATGGCTTTCAGGTCACCGGCTCTGACGCTTCAGAGGCGATGCTCGATGTCGCCCGGGCCAGGCTTTCGCGAGCCGGCATCAAGGCGCAGTTGTTCAAGTCGACCTGGCAAGACCTCCCCGGGAACGTGCCTCACGGTTACGACGCGGTCGTTTGTCTGGGTAACTCGCTCACGCTCGTGCTCGACGACTCCGAGGTCGAGGACTCACTGAAGGGCATGTTCGCCGTGGTCAACCCCGGCGGCATTCTGGTGGTATCCATCCGTAACTACGGGAATGACATCCGGGGGCAAAAGAGGATCAAGACCATTGAGCCTGAGCCCGATACTTTCCTGCTGAGCGTCCTGGTGCCGAACAACCAGCGCGCCACCCACCGCTTCTTTCTTATAGACGCCGGCGGCAACAAACCGGCGATGACCTGCTACGAGTTCGAGATGAACGCGCTCGATGCCGAGAGGCTGGCACGCATTGCGGCTTTGGCCGGCATCGATGAAGTGCACATGTACGGTGACGACGATCTCTCGCCTTTCTCCGCCGAGAAGAGTGACAGGATAATAATGGCCGCCCCAAGGCCGGAGGCCGGATGAAGAAACGGGTGAGTCTCGTGGGCGAGATAGAACGGAAAATCCTTACGCCGTCGATCTCGAGACAAAGGGATGGGACACGAAGGACCCCGACCTGTTCCTGTCCATGATCCACCCCGACATGGTATGGCACGCCAGCCCTGACGAGACGCCGACTTCGGTTGCTTGACATCGACGTCCGTCATGTCGCCGCGCGTCGGCGATGTGTCATACTCCTCCATAGAATAATGATCAGGGGTGGGTCCTGGACCGTGCTAATGGACGACTACTAGACGAATTGACAATCTGCTATAATATCCGCGAGTTAGTGTTCTTAGGTCGAAGCTTTTGTCCCGAGGATTGCACTCGGGACACTTTTCTTTCTTCGGGAGGGGGTGTAATCGAATGAAGATCTATGCCGGCAATCTGAGCTATTCAGTGACGGACGACGACTTGAGGCAAGCGTTTGCGCAGTNNGGCCAGTCCAAGGGATTCGGCTTCGTCGAGATGAGCGACGCCAACGAGGCTAAAGCAGCCATCGAGGGCCTGAACGGTAAAGACCTCAAGGGTCGTGACATCAATGTGAACGAGGCCAGGCCCAAGGCGGAGCGCCCTCAACGTTCCTCGTACCGCTACTAGAACGAGTGTGCCGGATCCGGCGGCATGTTTGTTCTTACCGCCGGCCCGGCAACACCCGCACAAAAAGGCAACCATAATTCTCTCGGAAGTTGAATCATGAAAATACACCTAGTCGCCCCCACCAAGAACGGCGAAAGCTACCTGTTCAACAAGGGCCTTCTCGCGCCGCTCGGACTCATGTACCTTGCGGCTCACACTCCGGCTGACGTGGATGTACGGATAATCGATGAGAGCGTCGAGCCCATAGACTTCACGGACATCCCGGATATAGTGGGCATAACCACGATGACCGCTACGGCGCCGCGTGCGTACGACATAGCGGACATGTACAGGTCAAAGGGCGCGACCGTGGTCATGGGCGGCATCCACGCGTCCATGCTCCCTGAAGAAGCGCTCGAACATTGCGACTGCGTCGTTGTCGGCGAGGCCGAGGAGCTCTGGGAAGAAGTCGTCGCCGATGCTTCCTCCGGCAGGCTCCAGAGCCTCTATAAGCAGGAATCGTTCGAGGATTTCGCCCGGCCCCTTCTGCCACGCAGGGACCTCATCAAGCATAAGCGCTACTGGAGCGCGAACAGCGTGCAGACATCTCGCGGTTGCCCGCACAGGTGCAACTTCTGTTCGGTGACAGAGTTCAACGGGCGCAAGATACGCGTGCGCGATACTGATAACGTCCTCGCCGAGATCGAGACGATCACGCGGGGCAATTTTCTACGCAGGCGGGTCGTGCCGTTTATCGACGACAACATAGCGGCAAACCCCGCTCGCGCCAAGGAACTCTTCAAGGCTCTCATCCCGATGAAGATACTCTGGGGTTCTCAGGCATCGATAACGATCGCGAGGGACGAAGAACTTGTAGCCCTGGCCGCCGAGAGCGGCTGCCGGTTCCTTTTCGTGGGGCTCGAGACCCTCTCTCCCGGCAGCATCGCCGAAATGGGCAAGAGCCAGAATAAAGTCAGCGAGTACGCGGGCGCGCTCAAGCTGCTCAAGAAGTACAGAATCCCGGTCATGGGCGCTTTCGTGTTCGGCTTCGACGGTGACGACGAGCAGACTTTCAAAGAGACGCTCGACTTCGCCATCGAAAACAAGATACAGGTCGCCCAGTTCGCGAACCTGACACCTTATCCCGGCACCCGCCTGTACAAACAACTGCTCGAGGAAAATCGGCTCATCGAGAATGTTTTCTGGAAAGACCCGGCGTGGGAAAGCCACGTGGTCTACCAGCCTATGAAGATGGCGCCGCAGCAGCTTTTCGACAACACGCGGCAGTTGCACCTGGACTTCTACTCTTACAGGTCGATATTCAAGAGGCTGTCTTTCCGCAAGCACTGGAGCTACTGGCTCGCATTCAACCTTCTCTATCGACAAACCGTTGTCGCGGCTCGCACGCAGAGCCTTAAGATGAGGAGGACGGCGCCCGAGGCTTCCGGTTGAGTCCCTCCTGGCTCCTGTTCACCACCGGAGCAAGAAGTGTAAAACGCACGTGATGACGATGGCGCCGCTTTCGATTTCACGCTGAACGACGCGTGAGCCGGTCGCTATCCTGCGGGTAGCGCTTCTCCCTTCGAGATGACTACCCCGCCTTACGCTCATGCAGGCCCAGAGTTCCCACGATGANNCGTTCGCGATCATGAACGCCGCCATCACGAGGAGCGTTTCAGGTAAAATCGCGCTCGGGACCGGCGCGCTGGACGGCGATATCAAGTGCAATTCAAGGGTAGCCTTGGCAAGACCGAAAACATATGCTAGAGTCTGTTTTAATAATTGCTTGTTACTATAATGTAATTCATTATTGATTATCGATATAACAAGAGCCTGTGGCTTTGCGGTTCTTGCTTGACGTTATTAGAGAGGAGCGTACAGATGTTCGAAGGCATGGTCAGCCATTTCACCCGTGGCATTGGGAAAGGTACTGGAGGTCCGACCAAAGAGGTCGGGGGAAAGGTCGTTGTGGTTACAGGCGGCTCGATGGGGATGGGCCGCCTCATGGCCGAGAGATTTGCTCGCGATGGGGCGCGNNGTGGTCCTCTGGGCGCGCAGCGAGAAAGCTGAACAAGCCGCGTCGGACATGCGGGCGCGAGGCTGGGACGTCCATGCTTATCGGGTTGACGTCTCCGACCGCCAGGCGGTCTACAGGACGGCGGAGCTCGTACGCTCGGAGGTTGGGCGCGTCAACGTCGTCGTCAACAACGCGGGGGTTGTGCACGGCGGGCTTTTCCTTGACGTCTCGGATGAAGACCACCTCGCGATGATGGACGTCAACTTCAACGGTATCATGTGGGTGACGAGAGCTTTTCTCCCCGACATGCTGAAACACAACGAGGGTCATTTCATCAACATGGCATCGGCCGCGGCCATTACCACGATGCCGTATATGACCACTTACTGCACGAGCAAGGCCGCGGTCGTCCATTTCACCGACTGCCTGCGCGCGGAGGTCAGAGCTCTCGGCAAGACCGGGGTCAGGTTTACCATCGTCTGCCCGTCCTTCGTGAAGACGGGTATGTTCGACGGTGCGAAGAAGCCACTCTTCACGCCATTCCTCGATCCCGAGGAAATGGCCGACAAGACGTACAGGGCTTACCAGGCAAACAAGTATTACCTTGCTGAGCCTTTCGTGGTCAAGTTCATGCCGTTGCTCAGGGCTCGACTTCCGAGGAAACTTCAGGACATGAGTCAGGGGCCACTCGGAATCCGCAGATCGATGAAGAACTGGACGGGCCACGAAAAATAAGGTATCCGGGAAGCTGCTCAATGCACCGCGATCTCGTCCCGATATCGTCTGAAACAGCGAAATACCACCATCACCCAAGGCACGTTCACTCGCATCAATAAACC
>PMDX01000220.1 GCA_003154635.1 Actinomycetota bacterium
CCGGCAGGAGCTTGAGGAGCTTGGGTATTGACCCGGATGACTTGATATCCTTGCTCGACAGTGCCTTGATGAGGTTGAGCTGCCCCAGCCAGAAACGGTGAGCGACGTCCGCATCCATGGAGAGGGTCGCGTCCGGTGATATATCCTGGGAACCAGGGAGCAGTTTGACATCATCTCCAGTACAGTCGATCCACATCTGTCCGTCGGGATTATAGAAGTTGAAACACACCTTGAGCTTGGAACTGAGAGCCTTGTTTTTAACCACCGGGTCTTTCATGAGCTTGGCAAAAAGCTCGATCAGGGCGTCGTAGAATGTCTGGATGTCGTTGAAATAGGGCATGAGGACTCCTTTCCGCTCCCTGGATAGTGGTTCGTGACGATCGAGGCGCCCGGCCACCCTACCTCCCATGTGACCTTTCCGGACCCGGCTTTCGCAAAGCCGCACACGCCTACAACCTGTCTAATGCAAAAACCGTGCCAAAACTGGACCTTCCGGCGGTTTTTTGCTCAGATAACCTCAAAATCCGGCACCAACGCCCCCAGCGGGGAACGAACCACAGATAAAGTCGAATCGCGCCTGTCTCAAAGTCGCAATGCCGCTACACCTGTGTCTCATCAACGGGACACACAGCGTCTCCCTGATGGGACACATGGTCTTCATCCGGGCTCGAAAGACCCCAAACCTCCCGGTCGAGAAGAAACATGCGCGCGAACTGTCGTATACGAAGCCGGCAAGGCGGAAAAATATCGAAAAGTGCACCGTTTCTGATACAATGCCTTAATTCTAAACAACTGCGAGACTCCGGGAGGGCGGGGTATCGTGGAGTTCTCAATCGCCAATAGCCTTATTACCGAACAGCAACAGATCATGGCCGCTGCCGAGGTCTATCGGAATTCGGGCAACCTTCCCCCCGGCGTCGTGCGAGACGTCATCGCCGACTCATGGAAAAGGTCCAGGGACAACGGCGTCGATCCGCATATGGAGCGGGTCGCCTGCACTATCGCCCCTGAGGAGAGAAACCGGAGATTCGAAGACGCGCGGCAGCTTCTCGAAGTCGCACACGCCTTCATCGTAAACCTCTATGAATCCACAAAGGAGACCGCGGTCGCCGTCGGGCTGCTCGACCGGGACGGCCTCATACTAGAGGTCCTCACAGAAGGAGTGGTCAAGTCTCTCATCGATGAAGCCGGCCTCGTCCCCGGACATTTCATAAACGAGGAGTCCGTGGGCACTTTTGCCCCGAGCCTCGTCCTGAAGACCGGGCAACCGCAAAGGGTCACCTCCGCCGAGCACTGGGTCGTTCGCGCGAGCATATGCACGAGCGTCGCTGCTCCGATACGGGATTCGAGCGGGGAGATCGCGGGAATAATCTCAGTAAACGTGATCTACAATGCCGCGGAAGAACATCCACACACATACGGGATGACCATCGCGGCCGCCAAGGCTATCGAGACACAGTTGCGACTGAAGTCAACGGCCGACGAGCTGTACAGGTCGCATGAGTACCTGATGGCAACGATCAGGTCGATCTCGGACGGTCTCATAATCCTGGACCGGCAGTTGACGGTCATGGAGATGAACGAGCACGCATCCGACCTGACGAGCCTGCGCGTCGGTGGCACGCTGTCGGCCGCGATGCGGGACGACGACATGTATCAGAAGATCGAAGGGATAACGATCAGCCACAAGGGGTTTTCCGGGGAAGCCATCTTCTTCGATTCCCACGGCTCAGACCAGAGGGTCTTCCTGGACGCCCAGCCGATACTCGACAGCGGGGACCGGTTACTTGGTGTCGTCCTTGTAATAAGAGAGATGAAGCGGGTGCGAAGCCTGGCGCACAAGATTTACGGCGCGCGGGCCCGCTACTGTTTCGACGATATCGTTGGCGAGGACGACCGTCTTGCCAGATGCATAACCGTGCTCAAGCGAGCAGCGGATTCCGATTTTCCGATAGTGATAACGGGAGAGAGCGGCACGGGCAAAGAGATGTTCGCGCACGCCATCCACAATCACTCCCACAGGTCCGAAGGGCCGTTCATACCGCTCAACTGCGCCGCCATCCCGAAGGACCTCCTCGAGAGCGAGCTGTTCGGGTACGACGAGGGGGCTTTTACCGGGGCCAAAAGGGGTGGCAACCCGGGTAAGTTCGAGCTGGCTGATGGTGGTACGATTTTCCTGGACGAGATCGATTCCATGCCGCTCGACATGCAGGCCAAGCTCCTGAGACTCATCGAAGAGAAAAGGGTGCTGAGGCTCGGGGGCAAAGGTTTCATCCCTGTCGATATCAGGATCATCTCGGCTTCGAACAAGGACCTGCTCGAGCGAATAGCGGAAGGCGCCTTCAGGGACGACCTGTACTTCCGCCTGAACGTAGTCAGCGTCAGCCTTCCCCCACTGCGGGAGCGCCCTGGCGACATCCCACTGCTCGCAAGACATTTCATCGGCAAATATACCAAGTCGGCAGGTGAGGCCGAGCGGCTGTTGACGCCCGAGATACTCGAGTCGCTTCAGTCATACGAATGGCCGGGCAACGCGCGCGAGCTCTCCAACTGGGTCGAGCGGCTGTTGGCCCTCGGCAATGACGGGGCTTCAGGCGTCGATGTGCCGGTCTCAATCGGTGAGACCAGGACGGGCGAAGTCCCGAAAAGCGCGGAGGCTCGCCGTGCCACTCTCCACGAAGGCGAGGCCTCCTATATGAAAACCTTGATCGTCGAAGCCATCAAGAGGAACCACGGGGTCATGTCAAAGGCCGCAAGCGACCTCGGCATAAGCCGCTCCACCCTCTATCGAAGGATAGCCAGGCACGGTATCGAATTCTGAGGGTACCACGGCTCGACAAAACCACGAAAGATGAGGCGGATTGAACGGCAAAGAAGCGCTCGGAAGGCTCAAAGCGATGTCCGACCCCAAGGCGGTGGAGGGAATGGCGCGCTATGGCATCAACCTCGAGAACACCCTTGGGATATCGATCCCAAACCTTAGGAAGCTCGCGAGAGAAGCCGGGAAAGACCATTCACTCGCACTCGAGCTCTGGGAATCCGGGATCCATGAGGCGCGGATTCTGGCAGGCATGGTAGACGACCCGAAGCTGGTGACCGGAGACCAGATGGAGTCCTGGGCCATCGAGTTCGATTCGTGGGACGTGTGCGACCAGGTCTGCATGAACCTGTTCTGGCTCACCGAGCTCGCCTACGACAAATGCTTCGAATGGAGCTCTCGCGACGAGGAGTTCGTCAAGCGCGCCGGCTTCGCGCTCATGGCTCGCCTGGCATGGTCTGACAAGTCAGCCGGCGACGAGCGTATCGCGGAGTTCCTTCCCGTGATCAAGAGGGAGGCCACGGACTCCCGAAACTTCGTGAAGAAGGCCGTCGACTGGGCGCTCCGCCAGATTGGCAAACGCAATCTCGCGCTCAACGAGCTCGCCATCCGGACAGCGACCGAGATCGGTGCGATAGACTCGAAAGCCGCGCGTTGGATATCCACCGATGCCCTGAAAGAGCTGGAGAGTGAAGCGGTCCAACGCAGGCTCTCGGTCGGCTGACCCTCCCCTGTCCCTCAAAGCGTCGACGCTTTTCCCATATATACATCCGCCGGCATCCTGCAAGGTTTCCAGCCCCGGCAACGAAATAGTTGAGTGCCGTAACGACTGAAAGCATCGATGCGGTGTGTCGCTCGCAAGGAAACCGGGCCGCCGTTGGTGGACGAGAGGAGGCCTCGGTCAAAGGAGAGAGATGCCGACAAGCACCAAGAAGACGTTTACCAGGAGGTTCAACGTCAAGGCGGTACCGCCTTTCGACTTCGACCTGTCAGCACGGATCTTCTCGCGGGGCGACCCGCAGTTTCGCGCGTACGAGGACGGGCGTTTCCGGCAGCTCATCAAGATCGGCCGGAAACCGGGGCTATTCGTGATACGGTCCACCGGTTCCGTCGAGGAACCGGAGCTCCGGGTAGAGCTCAAGACGGTCGAGGAGTTGTCTCCCTCGGATGTCAGAAAGGCACGCGCCATGGTCAACAGCATGTTCAACCTGGATATGGACCTCAAGCCGTTCTACAAAGCCGTGAAAGGCGACCCCGTCCTGTCGGGGCTCGCCAGGAAGATGTACGGGCTCAAGAGCCCGACGACCCCGACGGTCTTCGAGGCCCTGGTCGACTCGATCATCGAACAGCAGATATCGCTCATAGCGGCGCATGCGATGCAGAGCAGGATGATAAAGGAGTTCGGCGACCCGCTTACTATCGAAGGCACCACTTATTACATGTTCCCAACGCCCGAAAAGCTGTCCGCGGCACGGATCGAGGAGCTGAAGTCGTGCGGGCTCTCGACGAGGAAAGCTGAGTATATAAAGGACGTGGCCATGCTTGTCGCGAGTGGAAGTCTCGACCTCGACAAGTTCGAGGGGTACGACGACATCGAGGCAATCAGGGAAGAGCTGTCTTCCATAAGGGGAATCGGGCGGTGGACCGCCGAGATGACTATGATCCGCGGGCTTCACAAGATGGACTCGATCCCCGCCGACGATATCGGATTGCAGGCGAAGATCTCCTATTTCTACGGAAGAGAGCACCGTGTCTCGAGCGACGAGCTCCGCGAGATCGCCGAGCGTTGGGGAAAGTACAGGGGCCTTGGGGGGTACTACCTGATCATGACCCTCGACCTCGAGCGCGGCGAGGGGGTCGGCGACGACCGCGCGGCCCGGGCCCGGACTCCGAAGAAGCCCGCCGCCAGACCACCTCGCGAAAGGATAATAATGGACTGACAAGGCCGACAGGAAAGCAATATATTATGGTGAATTAAGGCAGAGCAGGCCGGACGGCGGCTGAGTCGAGTGAAATAATGTAAAATTACCGAGCGGAAAACACCGGTTGCTCGGAGGAAAGGCGGAGTAGCGTGGTTAAGTGCGATGTTCTTGAGGAGTTTGCCTCTCATGTCAAGAAAGACCTGCGCGGCAAGCTCAAAGACAATTTCACGTCACAGAGCCTGGACCGGGGGCAGTTTGTTTTCTTCGAGGGCGACGAGGCCGCTTCACTATACCTGATCGAGTCCGGCGTGATAGAGGCCAACGTCGTCCACGGGGACGGAAAGGTCTATATCTTCCATTTCATCTTTCCCGGAGACATCTTCGGCGAGGGCACGATGTACGGTCAGGAGTACTTCCCGTTTTCAACAGTCGCTCGCAAAGAGGCTCTCATCTGGAAGATCCCCCGGGACGACCTTCTCCCGATCGTCGAAGCGGACCCGGCATTCAACGTGTACCTCTTCCAACAGCTCGGGCGAAAGCTCGACTCCTCGTACGCCAAGGCCAGGTGTATAGCAGGTGAGAGGGTCGAGAAACGAGTGGCATGCATACTGCTCAAGACGCTCGACCAGCAACAAGGCATCTACAACTGCGGGGAGCAGGTCGATACGCCGGTCACCAACCGCGACATCTCGGGGCTTATCGGCTCCACCGAAGAAACAGTGTCGCGCGTGATGAGCCGGCTGAAAAAAGAAGGCATCATCGGGCTGCAGGACAAGCAACTGGTGGTGCTCAACAGGGAAGCCCTCATGGGGTACTTCGATTCGATGTAAGCCTTCTTCAAGGAGACGAAATGCCCGAAGTTTACCTTGACCATTACGCCGCTTCACCGGTTCTCCCGGAAGTGGCGGACAGCATCAAGCCTTACCTGTTGCAGGATTTCGGAAATCCATCCTCGCTTCATTCCTGGGGCGACTCCGCAAGGCAGGCCGTCGAAGTCGCCCGGGAGCGGGTGGCCGCGCTCATTGGCGCTAAGCCCGAAGAGATTATCTTCACCTCCGGGGGCACCGAGGCGAACAATACCGCGGTAAAAGGAATCGCGTGGGCTTCCCGCAAGAAGGGCAGCCACGTCGTCGTCTCGGCGATCGAGCACTTCTCCGTGCTCCACGCGGCGCGCACGCTCGAAAAATTCGAATTCGATGTAACCGAGGTGGGAGCAGACAGGCAGGGGCTCGTAGATCCTGAGGAAGTGCGCGGAGCTATCCGCGACGACACCGTGCTCGTGTCGGTGATGGCGGCCAACGGGGAGATAGGCACCATTCAGCCGATCCGCAAGATAGCCGCGATAGCGGCGGAGAAAGGTGTTCCCTTCCACACCGACGCGGTCGCCGCCGCGGGATATATTCCACTCGATGTCTCCGAGATGAGCGTATCCGCGATGTCGATCTCATCAGACATGCTTTACGGACCGAAGGGCGTCGGGGCTCTCTGGGTCAGGAAAGGTCAGCGCATCATGCCACTGCTCGACGGCGGCGTGCAGGAAGGCGGGCGCCGAGGAGGCACCGAGAACGTTCCGGGGGTTGTAGGCATGGGCAAGGCCGCCGAGCTCGCGGCACGCGACCTGGAATCGAGGGCGGCTTACTTGAGAGCAATGAGCTCTTCGCTTCTGGAGAAGCTGCCGGCGGCGATATCGAGGCTGCGTATCACGGGGCATACCGACCCCGAGATGAGGCTCCCGTGGAACGCGAGCTTCGCAGTCGAGTTTATCGAAGGCGAAGGAATGCTACTCTTCCTCGACCAGAAAGGAATCGCCGTTTCGAGCGGCTCCGCATGCACCTCTAGAGCGCTGAAAGGATCCCACGTGCTCTCCGCATGCGATATTCCAGCGGAGATAGCCCAGGGCTCGCTGCTGTTCAGCTTCGGGCTCGGAAACAAGCCGGAGGACGTCGATTACGTCATCGAGACCCTGCCGCCCATTGTGGACAGGCTCCGGCAGATGTCACCACTCTACGACAAGTTCCTCAAAGCAGGAGGTGGTTAAGATAGCCCAGTACAGCGATATCGTGATGGACCATTTCATGAACCCCAGAAACGTGGGTGAGATCGAAAACCCCGATGGGGTCGGAGAGGTCGGAAACCCGGTCTGCGGCGACATGATGANNTCGAGCATGGTCAGCGAGATGGCAACGGGAAAGACTTTGGACGAAGCGCTTGAGATAACCCGCAAAGACGTCGCCGAGCAACTCGGCGGGTTGCCCGAGAACAAGATGCACTGCTCTAATCTCGGGGCCGACGCGCTCCACAAAGCAATCGAAGATTACAAGAGTAAGAAGACAGCGCAGAAGGAGAGCTGAGCATGGGTGAACCACGTGAAGAAAAGGCCGATATGTGCCG
>PMDX01000038.1 GCA_003154635.1 Actinomycetota bacterium
CGATGATCCAGATGCGTGAGTAGTCAACATCGATCCGCTGTGTCCCTTTGGGAATCGATACGTTTCTCTGGCTTGGATCAGCAATCACGTAGTCGCCCGGCTTGGTGTTGCTAGCAGTGCCAAGATTCATAAGATTCTCGGTATAAGGATCGATAACAGCGAGAATAAAGTAGTGGTCCGTCACCTGAGGCACATGCAGAACCTGAGGCTCGTTTTCAAGGTCAAGCCACGCGATCGATGAAAGCGATGTCGCGCTCGAAGCAACCACCGCCGTGCTTCCCGGGTTGTTGAGCGTCCTTACATTGTTGAACCGATTGACTGGCCCGAATGCTCCTTCGGATACATTAACGCTCGTCATGGTCTGAAACGTTGTGTTGGTCACGAGTAGCGGCAGCCCGTAGGTATAAGCCTCTAGGCCGAGATTGTATCCTTTGTTGTAGTCTGCGGACTTTTTGTTTTGTGTGGTACATCCACAACCCGTTACCGCCACGATGCCTGCGAGGAATACCACCGCAAGCATTACCGCGATTGAGCGCTTCATGAGGAACCCCTTTTCCGGTTTTGGTCATTCTATCTCTCATCATTAAGAGCGGGAAATCATGTGTTCTGCCTGCAAACGCGCTGCAAACCAAACTGGATGATACAGGACGATACCATACGGATGACTTCATCACGAAGTCGGCGCGTCCCGGACCATGATTAACAAGAAGATCTCGTCTCCAGCCACCGGCAAGCGACACTTTGCCAACCCGCCCCGACCTGCGCAAAGTCGTGTCCAGGGAACCGGGTGCAGTACATGTCTTGCCTGAATATGAAGGACGAAGCCGGGTCACTAAAGAAATATCCGGCGCGGGGTCGAGTTGGCAAAGGGATGCTTATCATGAAAATAAATCGAGCGGTCGTCGTTACGCTCGTCTTCGTCATCTTCCTCGCGTTTGCGGCCGGTTGTGGCGCAAGCAAGCCGGTGGTGAAATCCGTCGCTCCGAAAATGGGCTTTCCCGGCACGGGCTTCAAGATAACGGGCACTGATTTCGGCGAGTCGCAGGGCAAGAGCACGGTGCACCTGGGGGCGAAGACCGTGACCGTGTCTTCTTGGTCGGCCACGAATATCCGAGCGAGCGTCCCGAAGGATATGGCGGCCGGCAACTACAGCATCACGGTCACAACCAGTGGCGGGACCGGCAAGAAGGTATCCTTGACGGTGGAACCGGTCTTCACGGGGTCGTCACCTCTGCCTGCCATGATGAACTACCTCAAGAGTAAAAGTGTGGACAAGACCGGGATGTCCTTCAGCGTCGTGGCGACCAGCAAGATCGACCCGAACTGGAAGCTCGACAAGGCGATCGGGGCGAGCCAGGGCACCTCTTACTTCCTGTTCCACAAGGACAGCGGCAGCTGGAACATCGTTGATTACGGGACCAATCTTACCGCCGACCAGTTGAAGGCCGACGGCGCTCCGAGCGATATACCGCCTACAAAACCGGCTGGCTCCTCCTCGAGCTCGCCGAGGAGCTCGTCCACTTCCAGGTAAGGACCGGCCTGCTCGCACGGGGGTCGAATCGGCTGAGCGACAGCGACAACATGCTCGAAACCGTCTATAACTACACGAGTGATTACGCAGGTCACTTCAAAGAGGTCGGCCCTGACCACCTGGAACGGGTGGTCGTGGTGAAGAATCTCAGAGCGGTCCCGGAGGAAGGCTCTGGTCGAGCGCCCAGTAGTAAGTCAGGTTGTTATCGGTCACAGCCCCCAGCATCAACATCGCCTCCGGCGAAAGGCCGGAAACCCGGCCCGTCCATGGTGCCGGGCCGTACTCGACGATCGAGGCGATCACCTTCTTGTTGTTGGCAGGGTTGATAACCAGGACTCTCTTTCGGTAATACCAGTCCTTAGGGGCCAGGATAGGCTGGCCGTTCATGTCTGTGTAGTTCCAACGCATGCAGACGTAGTAGCGTTCATCATCGACAGGCGGCGCTTTGCCCCAGGCGCCGTAGCCGGGGCCCCCGGATTCCTGCCAGGCCATTCCATTCTGGGCAGCCGGCGGGGTGTTCGAAACCGCGTAGTGAGTAGCAGGCGGTTCCTGGCTCATCGTCAGACACAGGTGTTGCTCGAGGCCGACCTTGCCCGAGTACGCCGGCAGGGGGATGCCCTCGAGTGTCTTCGAGCCGCCGATCTGATAGTAAGGTCCGTAACCCACCACGCACGAGCCACCCGTCCACCCTCTATAGTTGAAGTACATCGGGCGCTCCGCGATAACCGGCTGGTCTGACGTCACCGTCGTCGAGAAGTCGTGGGCAGCGTCACTATCCGCGCCCAGCTTGTTGATGGGCGCCACCGTGGATCGGGCATTTGGTGCGACTGTTACGTAGTCTTGAACCGTCGTCCCGTCACCTTTCATGTACGTCAGTGTGACGTTCGCCGAAGAGCTCCCGGAGTTCTGTATGGTGAAGTAAGGGACGAACCCCGGCCTGCAGGTGCCTTCCGCGAAGTAGAACGTGGATGACGGAGAAGTCGCTCCCATCACATCGCTCCCCCCGGTCCATACGCCTTGATAATTGAAATACATGGGGCGCTCGGCGATGATCGGCTGGTCGGATGTCACCTCTGTCGAGAAGTCGTGTGCAGGGTCGTTCCAGGTTCCCAGACTGTTCCGGGGGACCACCGTCGAGCGCGAGTATGGAGCCACGGCCACCTGGTCCGATGCGCTTGTCCCG
>PMDX01000055.1 GCA_003154635.1 Actinomycetota bacterium
CGTTCCTCTACCTGGGCCGGGGAGTGAAGCCGAACTCCGCCGGCATGGGCAGGTACCGCGGCGGCAGCGGCTTCCAGTCACTATACGCCATCTGGAAGACCCCCGACCTCGTTATGCAGAATGCGGGCGACGGCAACTCGTTCCCGAGCGCGGGCATCTTCGGGGGATACCCGTCGGCTTCGGGCTACAGGCACAACGTATTGAACTCCGACCTGCTCGAGCGGTTCAGGAAACACGAGCCATATCCGACAAGGGAGGACGACCCCGCGGACTCGGAGATAACGAGATACATCAGGGGCGACCACCTGTTCGACACGCGCACGCTCAACTACCCGTACAGGATGAACCACGGCGACATCTACTACTCGTGGTACAGGGGAGGCGGCGGCCTGGGCGACCCGCTGGAGCGCGAGGTCGACCTCATAGCAGACGATATCAACGGCAACTACATCCTGCCGCGCTACGCTCAGAAGGTCTACGGAGCGGCCATAAGGCGCGACGGCGACGGTCTCTGGAGGATAGACGCCGTTGCCACGGAGGAGAGGCGCCAGGAGATAAAAGCGGAGCGTAGCCAAAGGGCCGTGCCGGTGAAGGAGTACCTCGAGAACGAGCGCGAGAAGGTGCTCGAAGGAAGGATCGACCGGGTGCTCAAGGTGATGTACAACGAGTCGTTCGAGCTATCGAAGCGATGGGGGAAATGGTTCAAGGAGTTCTGGGACCTGCCGGACAAGTTCAAGTTCGAGCTCGACGTTGAGGCTTGAGGAAAGGAGGGGCCATGCCGGAGTACGACAAGGCGACTTTGGAGAAGCTTATCGACGGCAAGCTCTCCTGGCCGGAAATCAAGAACATCATGAGCTCGTTCAAGGACCCCGACAGGTTCGACAAGTACGTCGATATTCTGCAGGGCCGTGTCGAATGGGACGATCGCATACTGCTGCCGCTCGCGGCCCATCTGTATATCGTGCAGAAGCCTGACGGCTCGAGGGTTGTCAAATGCGACTGCGGCTACGAGTTTGGCGACTACCACAGCAACTGGAAGCTCGAGGCGCTGATCCACGTCCGCGACACCGAGGACCTGTTGCAGGAAGTCTACCCTCCCATGATGCACTCCAACCCAAAGTGGATCATCCTCAGGGAGTATTACTGCCCGGGATGCAAGACGCAGTTGGAGGTTGAGGCTGTTCCCCATGGATACCCGATCGTCTTCGACTTCGAGCCGGACCTCGAGACGTTCTACCGCGAGTGGCTCGGCAGAGACCTGTAAGGAAGGGAGACCGCGATGCTGATCTTCAGTAAGGAATGGATCGAAGCGCTGGCTGAAAAACTCAGGAACGACCAGGATTACCAGGAAGCGGCTAAAGGGTTCGATGCCATCTTCCAGTTCATAGTGGAGCCTGAGCCCGACAAGGGAATCCCCGACAGAAAAGAAGTAGGCATTATACTGCCGGGCTGCGAACAGACATGGACAGGAATACGCGACGACGCCAACTATGTGATGAGCGGCAAGTACGGTGTGTACGTCGACGTGCTGAAAGGCGACCTGGGCGCAACCAAGGCGATAACGCTTCGCAAACTCAAAGTCAAAGGCAACCTCGCGAACCTCCTCAAGTACAAGCGCGCCATCGACCGCTACGTCGACGCCATGGGCGAAGTCCCCTACGATTTCGAAGGCGACTACGCAAAATAGCTCTAAGAAAGTGAAAAAGGAAAGAGCCGGGGCTGTGAAGGTCCCGGCTCTTTTTGCATCTGTTGGAGTAGCGGTTATATCTTTTCGACGATGACAGTGGTGCCCTGGCCGCCACCACCGCACATGGTGGCTGCACCGTACTTGCCGCCTTTCTCCTGGAGGATTCGGGAGACTGTGCCGGTGAGGCGGGGGCCTGATGCCGATAGCGGGTGGCCGATAGCGACCGCTCCGCCCTTGACGTTGATCTTGTCGGGGTCCAACCCCAGCTCCTGGATCGCGTACATCGGAACAATGGAGAACGCCTCGTTTATCTCCCAGAAGTCTATTTCCTCGGGCTTGAGGCCTATTTTATCGAGCGCCTTCTGGCTCGCTGGCACGGGGCCCGCGCCCATGATGCTGGGGTCGACGCCGGCCCAGCCCATCGAGATGATCTTGGCCAGGGGCTTGAGACCCAGTGCGGCAGCCTTGTCCGCGCTCATCAAAAGCACCGAAGACACCCCCGCGTTCAGCGGAGAGGAGTTACCGGCGGTTATCTGACCCTCGGGGTTGAAAGCCGGCTTGAGCCCCAGGAGGCCTTCCAGGGTGGTGTCCGCACGTACTGAGAGGTCGTTCTCGATCTTGAGGATCGAGCCGTCTTCCTGCTCCACCTCGAGCGGGAGTATCTCGCCCTTGAAGAAACCGGCCTCAATTGCCGCCGCCGCCTTCTTGTGGCTGCCGAGCGACCATTCGTCCATCTGCTCGCGGGTGAAGTCGGTCATTCCCCACAGCTTCTCGGCCGTGTTCCCCATCGACATCGAGACCTGAAGGTCGTATTTCTCGAGCGCGGGGTCCGAGAAGAACCTCGGGCTTACCATCATCAGGTCTGTGTTGAAACGCGCGTCCAGGGGGACGTGCGTCATGTGCTCCATGCCGCTGGCTATACAGATCTCCGAGTAGCCCAGCATGATCTCCATCGCGCACTGGTGCAGGGCGCTCATCCCGGAGCAGCAGACCCTCTCGCTGCCCTGCGCCGGGACGTTCACCGGGAGCTCGGCAAGCATTGCCACGGTGCGACCGCCCATCAGGTATTGCTCGCGCATCTCGAGCGCGCAGCCCGTGATGAGATCGCCGATCTCTTCCGGGTTGACTTTGTTCCGCTTTATCAGCTCCTTGATGACCATTGCTAGCGCTTCGTCCATCCTCTGCTTGTTGTAAGCATCACGTTCCGGTTGTGCAGGTCGAGACCTCGAAAATGGAACGCGCAACATGTCAACGATAACAGCATCCGGCATTTGGGACCTCCCTTGGTATTCACTAAACTCGGCTACCTATTTTATCAGGAGTGGCCTCAGCCGCAAAAGCAAGAACAGGCTACACCGGTGCAACCGACGGGTGATTGACTATCGTGCCGACGCAGACTTGCACCAACCAAACGCCGCAGCCGAGGTCACCCCGAAGTGCCATCGGCAATGGCGCCCATGTCCGATGGTGTGATGCCGGCTCTGTCCCGATACATACGTTGTGAAGAAACGCTCGGATCTGGAGAAGGGAGCTGAATCATGAGCGAGGAAGCGGAGACGACAGTCCCGCTGCTTGCCGTGACAGCAGTACGAACCCGCACGCCGCGACTCCACCAGGCATCCCGAAAGCACCCGGCAAAGAGAAACGCGGCAAAAGCGCTGATTGCGATTGTCGCGTGTCTCGTCGTCGCTTCGATGCTCGGCATCGTGCCACCGGGCAGCGGCGCCGGGCGCACGGCAAACGCTCAGGTTGTCACTCCACTATCGAACCGATTCGGTGTGTGCGACCCGCATCTCAAGTTCCGTGATGCTGCGACCATGGACCGTCTCCTCTCTGAGACCTCCGCCGCCGGTGCGGGGTGGGTGAGGATGGACTTCGCCTGGCCGGACGTGGAATGGACACGCGATGTATGGAACTTCTCCCTGACCGACCTGGCCGTTCAGAAGGCCGGGCAGCACGGCGTCAAGATCCTGGGAATACTCGGCTTTACCCCACCGTGGGCCAACGGGGGCAACCCGTTCTTCGGGCTGCCACCAACGGATATGGATGCGTGGCGGACGTACGTATCCACGATATGCACGAGATACAAGGGGAAGGTCGCGGCCTGGGAGATATGGAACGAGGAAAACATACACTCCTTCTGGCTGACCGGACCCGACGCGAACGCTTACGTCCAGCTGGTGGCCCAGGCTGCGCCGGCGATTCGGGCGGCGGACCCCGCGGCCACCGTCGTCATGGGCGGCGTCGCCGGTCTCGACCCGAACTACATCGACGCGTGCCTGAAGGCGGGCATAGCGAACTACGTCGACGCGCTCGCGTATCACCCCTACGCGGTTACGCTTCCCGGAGGCCTTGCGCCACAGGAGGCTAACTGCCGCTACATCGTCAACTGGCTCAAATGGCTCATCCCCCAGTACACCACGAAGCACCTCCAGATCTGGCTGACAGAACTGGGCTGGACGACGAGTACCTCCTGGCCCGGCGTGGACCAGTCCACCCAGGCGTCGTACCTGTCGCGCACGTTCATCAATTACGCGGACATGCCCGTGGACAAGATCTTCTGGTACAACCTCTGGAACGAGCACGATAATGCCGCCGACCCCGAGTCCAACTACGGGTTGCTCATGAACGACTTCAGCCACAAGGAATCGTGGGCGAGCTACCGGGCGTTCCAGGGCGTGTTCAATCACGTGATGTCGGCGGTGCAAGGAGTGGCCACGTTCTCATGCGCCGCGCCGGCCACCCTGGAGACCCACTGCTTCAACCTCGACGACGGCGGCCTACTCGTGACGGCCTGGAAATCGGACGACGCTGCGGACATCCTGGCCCTGATTCCGAACAGCGCGTCGTACATGGAACCGGTGCTGATAGACCCCGTGACGGGGCAGGAAAGCCCAGCGACCGGCGTCAACAGGGGCGCAGACCTCAAGATAACCGTGGCGGGCCTCGGCATAGGCAAGCGACCGGTTTTGCTCAAGTTCGCACCGATGACCGAGCCGCGCATAGCTTCCATCTCCCCGGCAGTAGGGACCGCGGGCACCGAGGTCACGATATCAGGGGCGGGATTTGGCGCGACGCGGGGTGCTTCGACCGTGTGCTTCGGCTCGGTTGCGGCATCCGAGTATGTCTCGTGGTCTTCCGACCAGGTGAAGTGTCGCGTCCCGTCCCAGGCCCCAGGTCAGATCCAGGTAAAGGTCACCACCGCCGGGGGTGCGTCCAATCCCGCGACGTTCGCGATCGTATCGACACAGGGCCCCACCGTTGTCTCGGTTACGCCGGGTGCGGGTACCGAGGGGACCACCGTCAGCGTGAGCGACCTTGCCGGAACGGGTTTCGCGTCCGGCTCCGATGTAAGCATTTCGAGGACCGGCTCGACGATTCCCGGCGCGAGTGTTAACGTGGTGTCGAGCACTAAGATCTCCTGTTCGTTCAGCCTCCCGCGCGGTTCCATCGGGACGTACGACATGGTGGTCAGGAGCCCGAACGGCCAGGAAGGCCGGCTTCCGGGGGGATTTACGGTGAGCGCGCAGTGTGGCACTGGCGCGGCCCCCGCGATGCTGGCAGGCGGATTGGTCCTCGGGCTCCTCACGGTAGCCGGCCTCTCTCCATTCAGGAGGAGGTTCGGCAGGCACTGAGTGGAGAGAGATGCACCCGGTCCTCTTTAGATTGGGAAGCTTCCCTGTATATTCGTACGGGGTCATGCTTCTTGCGGCATTGCTCGTCGGCACGTTCGTCGCGGGCCGCGTGTTCGTCAGGAACGAACTCGAGCTATCACAACTGTACCTTCTTGTCGCCGTAATCGCCGTGTCCGGACTGGTGGGCGCCCGGGTCTTTTATGTGGTCGGCCATTTTTCGGAGTTCTCGGGCCACCTCGCGCGAATGTTCGACACCAATACGGTAGGTCTCGTTTACTACGGCGGGCTCATCTTCGCGTTCCCGGCGGCAATTCTGACGACAAAGCGCTTGAAGCTCCCGACCGCAACCGTGGTCGGGGCGGCTGCGCTGGCCCTTCCACTCGGCCTGGGAATCGCTCGGATAGGATGCTTTCTCAACGGCTGCTGCGGCGGCAAGCCAAGCGGGCTGCCCTGGGCGGTCACTTTCCCTGGCACTACAACGCCGGTTCACCCGACACAGCTATACGAGGCTATCCTTGACGTAGCGTTATTCGTAGTGCTGCTGGTCCTCATCAGTAAGTTCGTGGATGGCTGGGACCTGATGCTGTGTTCCCTCGCGGGTTATGCGGCGATACGCTTCTTCATGGAGTTCTTCCGTTTTCACAGCAAGCCGGACGCGGGTTTGTTCTTCCAGCTTCTGAGCGCCGCGATCTTCGTCGCGTCCATCGGGGCGTTACTGCTGCGAAGACGAGCCGGAAAACCAGCGGTCAAGGCGACGGCAGGTCCCGAGGACAAGCCCTACCAGGGGAACCCGAGCTCCGGGTCGTCGTAAGGTATGCGACCTTCGTCCGGATTATCCCTGTCGTAGGACAATGTCGTATGGTAGAAGAGTCCGGCCGGGGCGCTTCCCAGGACCTGGTACCCGTGAGCGACCCTCGGGGGGATCACGATAAGGACCGGCTCTCTCTCCCCGGCGAAAACCTGCTGGAACTTCTTGTAGGTGGACGATTCGGGCCTGAGATCGTAGAGGACGACCCTCGCTTCGCCGCGGCCGAAGAACCAGAGGTCGTACTGCTTTTCGTGCCAGTGGAAAGCCTTGATGACACCGGGATACGCTATTGTATAGCTGCTCTGGCCGAAGCGTTCGAGCAACTCGTCGTCGTCCCGAAGCACCTCCAGGAAGTAACCCCGCTCGTCGCAATGCTTTACCAGCTTCTTAATCTTGACCCCGTCGATGTTTGCCATATCAGGGTAATGCACCGTTACCACCTCCGCTTTTACACGTTATAGTAGGAAAGGACAAGGAGCAAGTGCGAGTAGGGCCAGGAACCCGTTCGTGACGGCGGGCCTGTGAGAAAGTGCAACGCTCTGGTATCATTTGGCGTCTAAACAGTAGTAAATGCCGATCCCTTGATGGGGCGGGCCGAGACCCGGATCAAGAGGAGAGAAGACCCTGATATGAGCAGGCTGACGATCTGGTACAGGGGCCTTGGCAAGGGCTCCAGGACTTTTGTCATAGTTGCATGTACGGTCGTGGTCCTGGTGGCGGTCGGGGCCATCGGCTACATGATCTTCAATCCCAAGAAAGTACAGGTCAAGTACGGGACCATCGTACGCGACCCCGTTGACGGCCACGTCTGGACCGACAACACCAAGACCGCCTGGGTGAATCCCTCGNNGAGCGTGCAGACGCTTACCGCGCCGGTGAGTTCAAACACACTGTCCCAGTTGGACACACTGCAGGGAAACGTCAATACCGCCGGAAAGAGCGTCCTTACGAGCCTGGAGATGGCCCAGAAGATCGGAGACACGAAGTCCAGTCTGGTGAGCTATCGCAACCAGATTGCGGCAATGTCCGTGCCGCCGCAGCTGGCAAGCATCAAGCAGCAGGTGCTCCAGGCGTTCGACCTCAGCATACAGGCGTGTGATCTCTACCTGACGGGTATCGCGAACAAGAGCATGGCCCAGATCCAGCAGGCCAACGGCCTCATGAACCAGGCAAGCGCGATAATCAAATCTCTCGTGCCTTCCCAGTGACGCGCACCCGCGTACGAATGCTCCCAATTTAAACCGGCCTCCCTGAAGCGCTCGATTGGTTATGACGAAGCTACTGTTGCATGGCAGGTAGGCAAGCTAAGCGCGTTGGGCTGAAGTCTCGGGCAGTGATGAAGGGAGCGCAGTGGACAAGCAGGGGCAGGAGAAAAAACGATCCGCGTTTCTGGCTATCCTGGATTACGGAATGCTGGCCTTGTACCAGGTTGCCGCTTTCGTCGCTCTCGTGTTGCCCGCCTCTATTTTCTATCCGTTCCTCAAGGCTGTTTCCGCGGGCATATACTACGGGCGCTCCAGGGCCAGGCGAAACCTCATTCGGAACATATCGTGCGCCTTCCCGGAAGTCACGGACCACCGGGAGCTGAACAGGATCGGCCGAGGCGCCTACTCATCGCTGCTACTGTCTATCCCGGACCTCATATACCTGAAGCGGAATCCCCAGAGGTTCCTCAAAGGTCTGGAGGTCGAGGGCATGGAGAACCTCGAGGCTGCCGACGCCGAGGGGAAAGGCGTGCTCTGTCTGCTGGTGCATCACGGAAATGCACATAAGCACATCTTCATGGTCGCGATCGGAAGGCCGTACAGGCTGGTCATGTGGCATCCCGAGACGACCCCTGTTCCGAAGTACACCCGCAAACTCGTCGACACGACGCTCGCAATGGGATCCGGCTCGGACGACCTCGTGATCTGGGTGGGCCCCGGACGCGACACGATCAAGGAGGTAAGCGAGTCCCTTACGGGCGGACAGAGGGTAGGGATCCCGTTCGATGTGAGCGGAAAACGAGTGGTCGAGCTCTTCGGACGCCCGGCCGCGCTGGCCGACGGCATGGGCCACTGGGCTTTTGACGCCGGTTGCCCCATGGTCCCCGTAACGCTTCTCCACACATCCAACCCCTACAGGTGCAAGCTTGTCATAGGCGAGAGGTTGCGCTACGAGCCGACAGGAGAGCGTAGAGCGGACGTCGGCGCCATCATGCAGGCGGCGGCGACCGCGGGTGAAGAAGTGATCCGACTCGCGCCGGAGCAGTGGATGAGCTGGTTTGGACTCTGGCACTGGTGGTCGCAGGCGGACGAAATACTTGCGGCAAAGCGAGCCAATCGGGTGTAGAATATAGAGGCTGATTGAGGCAAACATGTGCGTTCCTCGTGTTGGGCAACGCGGGGAGAGGGGGCGGTAGCGGTGCAACACTTCAGTCTCAAACGCAGGTTATTCCTGCACTCGGTTGAGGATATAATGCTCGGGCTGTATTACACTTCTATCGTCATGGCCCGGCTCTTGCCGGCGTCGGTGTTCTACACCATTGTCAAGGGTTTCGGGGCTTTCCTCTATTATTCGCGGCCACGCGTGAGGAGCGACCTGCGTGCAAAAGTATCGACCGCGATGCCGGACGTCACCGATTCGCGAGAGCTTGATCGCATAGGCAGGGGCGCATACTACGCGCTGCTGCTGAACGTTCCTGACTTCGCCCTCTTTCGCAGGAACGTCGACCGTTTCGTAAACGGGCTCGAGATATTCGGCATTGAGAACCTGGAAAGAGCTGAGGCGCTCGGCAAGGGGGTCCTGGTCCATCTCACCCACATGGGTCGAACCGCCCTTCTACACACGATAATGGCCCACATCGACAAGCCTTATACACTAGTCATGTGGCACCCCGACACGACACCCGTTCCCCGCTACACGATGAAGATGGTGATGGAGGGATGGATGCTCGGATGCGATCCCGACAATCTCGTCATCTGGGTCGGACCCGGTCACGATACCAACGGACAGGTCTCGGACGCGCTCTCGCAAGGCAAGCGGGTCGGCGTCCTGTTCGATGTTTCGGGGAAGTGCGCGGCGGACCTGTTCGGCCGGCCGGCCGCGCTCGCGGACGGAATCGCGCAGTGGGCGTACGAGTACGAAACTCCGATCGTCCCGATGACGCTCACCAGGGAGAAGCGCTCCTTCCACAGTCGGCTTATTATAGGTGAGCAGCTGAGCTACGAGCGGACCGGTGACCGCGAGACCGACGTCAACGCGATAATGGGAGAGGTGGCTCACGCCGGCGAGGTGATGATACGCGAGGCACCGGACCAGTGGATGAGCTGGTTCGGCCTGTGGCAGTGGTGGTCGAAGGCTATGGAGCTCGAAAAAGCGCCAGAGAAAGAACTCGCCAAACTATGACGGGTGCGATCAGCGACAACCTCTTCAGGTGTCCTTCATGCGGGAACAACCTCTCTCTGTCAGGTGAGGTCTGGAACTGCACCACCTGTCAGGCGGAATACCCAAAAAGGGCTACACTCTGGGATTTCACGCCACGTGACGTGGCCGGGATTTCGCTCCTCGAGCGAGAGCATTACACCGACAAGATCGACTATTACCTCGAGATGCACCAGACGTGGCAGGGAAGCCCGTTCTACCGCCACTACCACGGCAGATTCCTCGACCACCTGCGGACGCTCGAGCCGGGCTCGCTGATACTCGAGCTGGGTTGCGGCCTGGGGCACGATGGCCTCGAGCTGCTTCGTTCAGGGTACCGTGTCGTAGAGACGGATATCGCTCCGGGACAGATATGCGAGGCGCGCGAGCTCCATCAATCCGAAGGTTTCACGGGGGACTGCGAGCACCTGCTCGCCGACGCCCAGAACCTGCCGTTCGCCGATGGACAGTTCGACGGAGCCATGATGGTAGCGATGCTTCACCACCTTCCCGACCCGCTCGCGGCGCTGCGCGAGGTGAAGCGTGTCCTCAAGCCGGGCGGCATGCTCGTGCTCGGCACAGAACCGAACACCTGGCAGCACGCGTTCCTCTTCCCGGCGGGCAAGCGCATGCTGCACGCGGCTTACAGGCTGATGGGACGCGAAGCCGATCCCGGAGAGATGGTCTCAGCCGCGGACAAGGAGACAGAGGGGTTCTCCGCATACGACCTCGAGTACCTTTTCATAAGGGCGGGTTTGGAAACGTGGCGCCTGGAACCGGCCGGCTTTATCTCGGCCGCCGCATTCTTTGTCGCAATGGAGTTCTCAGAGCACTTCGGATGGGGAGTAAAGCTGTTCGGGCTCGAGAGAGCCGGCATCGTGATAGATGAATGGCTCGAGAAGAAAGGCAGGCTTGCCCGATATCCGTGGCACTGGAATGCGGTAGCAATCTCTCCCTAGCGGCAAACCGCTTAAGGCGGGTGACCTTCCTCAGAGCTCTCCGCTCTCGAGAAGCCAGTCGACATACTCCTTGAGCGGTTCGTGGTAGTCGCGCGCCTGGCCGAACCCCTGAAGCCTCAGCAACATGTTATCGAGCGGAGAGAAAGGGGGGCGTGGGCACGGCAGGTTGAGGTCGGTGTACTCTATCGGGAGGACTTCGACGTCAGGCATGCCGGCCACCTCGACGATCTCCTTCGCGAAGTCGAACCGCGAGCACGCGCCGGTGTTGGTCGCGTGGTACAGGCCGAACTTGCCCGAGAGTGATACCTTGTGGATCGTGGCGGCGAGATCGGCCGCCGAAGTCGGTGTCCCCACCTCGTCCGTGACGACGCGAAGGCTTCCCTTGTCGCGCGCGTTCCTCAGGATGCTCTTCACGAAGTTGCGCTTGCCGTACCGACCGAAGAGCCACTGGGTCCTGAAGATGTAATACTGGTCGAGCACCGACGGGATGTACCTCTCGGCCGCGAGCTTCGCGCGGCCGTAGACCCCCTGGGGATTCGGAAGGTCGAACTCCGTGTACGATCCGCCCTTTTTCCCGTCGAACACGTAGTCTGAACTCACGAAGACCAGGGGGCAACCAAGTTTTCCGCATGCCAGGGCCAGGTTCTGGGTGCCGACGAAGTTGACCCTGTAACTGATGTCGGGGTCTCGCTCCGCCTCGTCCGCGTCAACGAATGCGGCGGAGTTGATCACCAGGTTCGGTTTGAGCGACGGCACGCGATCCGCGATAACATCGTAATCGGTTATGTCCAGGTCCAGGTCGAAGCCGTGTACGACCTCGCCATCGTTCCTGAACACGTCTACCAACTCACTGCCGAGCTGGCCGGCCGCGCCGCAAATCAAGACGTTTATCGTCTACCGCCTCCCGCCGCTCCCTTGAACTAGTGCACCAATACGATTGATGGATCAGTAAGCGCCCTTACCGCGTAACACGGCGGCCACGGTCCGCAGGATAGTCTTGATGTCGAGCCAGAACGACCAGCCCTCGATGTAGTAGAGGTCGTACTTAACCATCTCGTCGAATGGGATATCACTGCGGCCGTTCACCTGCCATATCCCGGTTATGCCTGGCTTTGCGTTCAGCCTCAACCTCTGCCAGTGCTTGTAATGGTCGACCTCTTCGGGGAGCCCTGGCCGCGGGCCGACGATGCTCATCT
>PMDX01000250.1 GCA_003154635.1 Actinomycetota bacterium
CGAACCCGAAACTGCCGGGACTGTTCAGCAGGGTGTACGACCTGCTGTCCGTGGTCGCGCGCGCTCCCGACGACATGAGCGACGAAGAGGTGAGAGGCATAGCGAATTTCCTGCCCCCTGACGTCGCCAACACCATGAATGGCTTCATGGAAGCCAGGGTCAGGGTCGCCAGCCTCGTCTTCCTGAAGATGTGTGGGAAATGGATGAAAAACGCCATCGACGCGAAGGTGCAGGGCAAGAAAGTGATACTGGTGCCGTTCAACTTCGTGCCGGAGCTCGTCCACGCTTTCGAGAACGCCGTTCCGCTGACAAGCGAAGTCCTCTCGACCCTCGGCGGCAACGCCATCCAGGGCAAGGGCAACAACTACTGGGACGAGGCGATGGGGATAGGCATACCCGACCACCTCTGCTCTTCCTCGACAATAGAGCTTGGCTCAATGCTTGCCGGCGGGGACATGGAGGCCGACGCTATCATCTCCTGCACGGCCGGCGCATGCGACGCAAACTCGAAGATACACGAGTTCGTGGCGAACTACCTCGGCATCCCCCAGATCATCCTGGAGAAGCCGGTCGATGAAAGCGAGCGGGGTCGGGAGCTCTACCACACCAACTTCTTTAACATGGTCTCGAAGCTCGAGGAGTTCGTCGGCGAGGAGATATCCGAGGATCGGCTTCGGGAAGTGGTGATCAACTGCAACAGGGCCGCGGAGCTCAATTACGAGCTCTGGGAGCTCAAGAAGAACGTCCCCTGCCCGGTGCCGAACCTGTTCAGTTTCTTTGAGTACGCGACGCGCTTCACCATGTGGGGACGGCCCGAGGCCGTGCATACGCTCGAGGTAATGGTTGACATCGCGAAGAAGCGGCTGGCGGCGGGTGAGTACCCCGCGCCCGAGGAGAAAGCCCGTTGCGGCTGGCTCTACGTCGGCTACTACACGGACTTCGGCGGGCTCTTCAACTGGATGGAGGAGCAGGGCTACACGTACCTGTTCGATGTGCTCGACCTGTTCTTCCCGGAGCCCATCTCGACCGAGAGCAGGGAGACCATGCTCGACGGCATCTGCGAGGCCGCAAGGACGTTCACGATGACACGACAGATGGGCGCATACTCGATGTCACTTGCCTGGATCGAGGACGCCATCCACATGGCAAAAGAGATGGACGCCAACTGCGGAATATACTGCGGGCACCATGCCTGCAAGCAGACCTGGAGCGTTATATCGATCGTCCAGAAGGAACTGATGGAACGCACGGGAACGCCCACCCTGTGCCTGCAGGGTGACGCATGGCTGAGCGGTATGACGCCGATGTCCGCGCTGCAAAAGGACATTGACGAGTTCATCAAGAGCGTTGTCACCAAGAAGCGCAGGGTCAAGACCCGCGGACAGGCGAAGGTCGAAGGGTGATCGGATGCCGTTCGCGGGTATTGACGTAGGTTCGCTTACGGCACAGGCCGTCCTCATCGAGGACGGCAAGACTCCGATGCTCAAGACGACAGGCGTAAAACTTCTCTCGAAGAGCATCCGGGTACTGCCCAACCCCATTGACTCCGCCCGGTCCGTGATGGGGGAGCTGCTCGATGAGAACGGACTTTCCTGGAACGACATCACCTACTGTGTGAGCACCGGGTACGGACGCGACAAGGTGCAGGGCGAGGGTCTCGCGCAGGAGAACATCAGCGAGATCTCGTGCCACGGGCTCGGGGCTTTCTCGGTATCCCCGCAGGTGCGAACGATAGTCGATATCGGAGGCCAGGACGCGAAAGTCATCAGGGTCGATAAGAAAGGCGAGCTGGTCAACTTCGTGATGAACGACAAGTGCGCCGCGGGGACCGGGCGGTTTCTCGAGGTCATGAGCCGGACACTTGGCATCTCGTTCGAGGATCTCGGTCCGCTGGCGAAGAAGGCGCGCAGCAGGGTAGAGCTGTCGTCGCGCTGCAGCATATTCGCCGAGACCGAGGTCCTTCACTTCCTGCAGAAAGGCGACAACCCCTCCGAGATCGCCGCCGGCATCTGCAGGTCCATGGCGGACAGGGTGATGGCCCTGGTACGGCGCGTGGGTCTTGAAAAAGAAGTGATGATGACCGGAGGCGTCGCAAAGAACGTGGCCGTCAGATCGGAGCTCGAGCGGATGCTCAACATACGCATGCTCACCCCCTCCCTGGATCCGCAGATAATGGGAGCTTACGGCGCCGCGATCTTCGCCCGGAGGGTTGGTGGTGCGCGGTGATAACGATGGGCATAGACGTTGGCAACCTGCTCAGCAAGGTGGTCGTGCTCGACGGGGACGAGCTGGTGGCGAGCGGGATAATGGAAACCAGCGGCAACGCTTCCTCCGAGATCGGCGGCCTGGTAGCTTCGGTCCTCGATGAGGCGGGCATCGAGCGCGGCAAGGTCGAGATGGCCGGAGGCACCGGCAGCGGTGCGGAGCTCCTCTCGGATGTGGACTTCACCGAGGACGAGGTCACCTGCGTCACGGCGGCGGGAGCTTACCTCATTCCCGAGATCAACATGCTCGTGGATGTGGGCGGGCAGAGCATCACGTCGATACTCATCGACGACGACGGCGATGTGGTCAACTTCATGCGCAACGACAAATGCGCGTCCGGCTCGGGGCGCTTCCTGGAGGTCATGAGCCACGCCGTCGGGGTGGGCATCGACGAGATCGACTCCGTGGCAGCCTCGTCGACAGGCGCCGTGCCTGTCAGCAGCCAGTGTGGAGTGTTCGCCGAGAGCGAAGTCATAACGCACGTCAACGAGGGCGAGAAACCCGCGGACATAGTGGCGGGCCTCTGCGACGCCATTGCCAGCATCGTTTCGGCGCAAGCCCGAAAGTTCGGCAACGGTGACAGGTACACGCTCACTGGAGGGGTCGCGCGGATATCCGCCGTGGCCGACCGCGTGCGCGAAAAGCTCGGCGGCACTTACTACCCGTTTCCCCACGACCCCAGGCTTGCCGCGGCTATCGGCGCCGCATTGCTCGCCGGCTTCGAAGAGGAATAGGACTGACGGCCGGGAACGTTATTTCGAGCTCCAACCGAACTGTCTCGAGTTGAAATGGCATTATTCGACGAACAACTGGGTGAAGTAAGGCGCGTGCTGGAATCCATGAGCGCGGGCGGCGCCGCGCGACAGTTCGCAGCCGGCGCGCGGGAGCTTTGGGATAAGGGTTCGACCCTTGTGCTCCAGGAGGACACCGCGCTCGAGATGGGTAATCCATCGGTGGCTTCGCTCTCGCTGTTACTCTGGAGTGAGGACGGGGGAGTGGAAGACGGGCGGATAACCCTCGTCGGACCGGACGTCGGCGAGGCGCTCAAAAGCGGAAGCCTGCCCTTTGCCCAGGTTGTGATAGTCGACGGAACGTTCGAAAGCGAGTACGACTCATACCGTGATATAAGAGACGCGGTCTACGACACGAGGCTTGCGGGGCTTTCGATACGCACGATGCCGAGCAAGCGGACGCTCTGGTGCAGGGTCGGTCGCGATGCCGCCGACAAGGGGCTCTCGCTCATCGACCTTGGCGCGGCGCTCATCGATTCGGTAAAGCGGCTGGAGGAGGTCGGCTCCGCGGAAGTTGTTTTCGTGACTTCGAGCGCGGAAGACGTCCGGCGTCTCACGTCGCCGGCGGCCTCGGCGCAGAGGCTGGTGGATGCGATGATGAAGATGTACCAGGAGCAGAACTTCGACTGCGAGACATGCGAGTATCAGGATGTATGCGATACTGTCATGGACCTCAAGAAGATAAGGAGCAAGCTCACCGACTCCCAGGACTGATCCCCCCTCCCCTCCGAGAGGGAGGGGTCAGGGTGGAGGTGCAGTTTTGTTCAACGTATTTCGGCCGCCGGGCATATGGAGAACCGGCTTGACTACTGTGAAGGCGGTGTAAACATGATTCTGGCTGTCTGCGGGAAAGGTGGGGTAGGCAAGACGACCGTGTCCGCCATTGCGGCTCAGGCACTTGCCGAGAAAAACGGCCTGCGGGCTCTGGTGGTTGACGCGGATCCGGCCGGAGGCCTCGGCATGGCTCTCGGGCTCACTCCCCGCCGGACCCTCAATGATGTGCGCAAAGAGATAATCGAGGAGGTCAAGGAGGGCAAGCGCGACAAGAGGGACCTCTCCGTCTCGCTGGACTACCTCATAGCCGAGGCTCTCACCGAGCGCGGCAACATGGCGTTCCTCTCCATAGGGCGACCCGAGGATGAGGGTTGCTACTGCAAGGTCAATGTCATCCTGAAGGACACTATTGAAGGACTTGCCGGGCGCTTTGACGCCACCGTGATCGACGCTGAAGCAGGCATCGAGCAGGTGAACCGCAAGGTGATAAGCTCTGTCGACTATATGCTTCTAGTCAGCGACACATCCGCCAAGGCCGTGCGGGTCGTCGAGACGATCAAGGACGTTGCCGACCGCATGATCGGCAACGAAGGTGCGGGGCTCGTGGTCAACAGGGTGCGCGACAGGGCCGAGATAGAGGGCATTCAAAGCGGCACCGCTCTGGATGTCATAGGGTGGGTCCCCGAGGACGACACTATCCGACGCTTCGACGGCGAGGAGAAATCATTTCTCGAGCTTCCCGATTGCCCCGCGCGCGCGGCAATTCGTGGGGCGCTGGTCCGCGCCGGCCTGTTATGATCTGGGTGCCGATAGCGTAAGCCCGGCTGTGTTCAAGGGAGCTTGAGTTGCCCGACGAGAATGACAAGAAACACCCGAACAATGAGCATGCCGAAACGAGGATGAGCGAGGCCTCACGCCGCATCGCCATGGAGGCGCGCCGCCGCATCGAGCTGATCGCCTCGCGTATCCCGGGCGCGAGGACGTTTCTCAAGCAAGCCGAAGAGCCTGTGGCCGCCGACCGGGTGGTCGTGATATCCGACCTGCATTTCGGCAATCCCTTCGCCGCTCTCAATAACGATGGTTCGCTTGCACGTTTACTCGAAGCGCTACGCGGGATGGGCCAGATCGACGAACTCATATTACTGGGCGATATATTTGACTTCTGGCAGGCGACGTTCCCGGAGGCGGTGGAGCTCGGCCGCAGCCTCATGTCGGCGCTGTTCCAGCTCAACAACGTGGGCCGCATGATCTACGTGCCGGGTAACCACGATCACAGGGTGGTGAGGCTGTACCTCGACGAGCTTGCCAGCCGGAAGTTGCGGGCGGGGGAGCTTGGGACTATCGATCTGACGATTCCGATGGTTGAGGACTGCCCGGCGATGCAGCCGCTCAAGCCGGCGGGAGCGTCGGTCCCCCTCTACATGACGTACCCCTGGCACCGTGTGGCTATCCAGGGCCGCGAGGCGCTCCTGACTCACGGCCAGCTTCTGGGATTCTTCGAGCAGAGGTTCTGGCGCCCGCGCCAGCAACTCCTCAACGCGTTCTTGCTTAAGCGCAACCCGAGTGTGGGCCTCGACGACATCGAGAAGTTCATCTCTCCATACTACGAGCTCATAGCTCTCAGCACCGAGGTGCCGGGCGTCGTTGACGGCCGCTACCGCTTTTACCGCTTCATCAGTAAGACGGCTCGCAGCCTTGGAGTGGAGCGAGAGTACAGGGTCTCCGCGCAGCGCAACAGGACTATCGAGCAGAACGCCGTAGAGATTGAAGCTCTGCTCGACCATTTCTGCGAGGAGAAGCCCGCGTACTTCGTCTACGGCCACACCCACCGCGCCGGCGCACTCGAGCTGCCGCTCTCCGGCACGCTGGCGATAAACAGCGGCTGCTGGCTCGACGATCCCGGCGAAGAGAATACCAGGCACACCATCGTCGAGATCACGAACGAGGCCCGGATCATCGACCTCCAGGCTCCACCCGGTTGACCGGTTGGCACACCCTTGATAACTCGTATATGATGTGCGTTGCGTCTTGTCTCAAAGAGGGTGGATCCGGGGAGGCGTCATGAATCACCTGCCGAAGAAATCCCTGACCATGGTCACGGTTTTGTCGCTGTTGGCGATGGCTTTCACGCTGGCTCCTGGCAGTGCGATGGCAGCGGACAGCTACAACTGGACGTGGCAGAACCCGCTGCCCCAAGGCAACGACCTGAACGCCGTGACCGCGGCCGACGCGGCTCACGCATGGTCCGTTGGCGGCGCTGGAACCATCATGTTCTTTAACGGAGCCGTTTGGACTCACCAGGCGAACCCGACCACGAACGACCTCAACGACGTGGCGGCGGCCAACACGACGCACGTTTGGGCGGTGGGGTCCGCGGGTACGGTCCTCTTTTACAACGGTACTTCGTGGAGCTCCCAGTCCAGCGGTACGTCAAACACGCTCAACGGCATCACCGTTGTCGACGCGACGCACGTATGGGCGGTTGGAGCGGGCGGAACAGTCCTCTTCTTCAATGGCACCAGCTGGGCCACACAGACAAGCGGCACGAGCCAGGCGCTCCTCTCGGTCAGCGCGAGCGACTCCTCGCACGTGTGGGCCGTCGGTTTCAGTGGAGCGGTAGTCTATTACAACGGCGCGAACTGGACCACTCAATCGAGTGGCANNAGTGGCATCAGCGACGGCTGGATCACGGGCGTCTCGGCGGTCGATTCCACGCACATCTGGGCGGAGGGGTACCGACAGGTCAGCCACGCGCTTTCCTACTTCATCCTCTTCTACAACGGCAGTTCCTGGACGACTCAACTCACCGGTGACGACTACTGGCTCACTGACCTGAGCGCGCTGGACGCGACTCATGTCTGGGCGGTAGGTTCTACCGGGACCGTCCTCTTCTACAACGGGACGTCATGGGCAAAGCAGGCCAGCCCCGCGGATAAGACCCTCTACAGCGTCTATGCGCTCGATTCGACACACGTCTGGGCGACCGGAACCGCCGGGGTCCTCCTTTTCTACGGCGGAGCCTGGAGCAAGCAGTCACAGGGCGCCACGTTTGACATCAGCTCCATCTCCGCCCCGGATCAGAACCATGCCTGGGCCGTCGGTGCGAGCGGCAACATCCTCGCTTACACCGGGGATGACTGGGTCGAGCAGGATAGCGGCACAGCCGGGCCTTACTACGGGGTCCGCGCCCTGGACGCCGACCACGTCTGGGCGGTCGGAGGTAACGGCAGGATATCGTTCTGGAACGGAAGCACCTGGTCACAGCAGGTCAGCGGAACCACCAACGCGCTCTTCTCGGTTACGGCTTTGGACGCTCACCACGTCTGGGCGGTCGGTACGAACGGCGCGGTGAGGTTCTTCAACGGCACTTCGTGGGCAGGTCAGGCTTCGGGTACGACTGAATGGCTGACCGGCGTGTCCGCAGCCGACGCCAACCATGTGTGGGCCGTCGGCACCGGCAAGAGCATCCTCTTCTACAACGGCTCGATGTGGAAGAACGCCGACACAAGCGCCACCAACGGACTCAACTCGGTCAGCGCGCTCGACGCCACGCATGTCTGGGCCGTCGGCCCTGCCGGTGTAGTCCTGTTCATCAGTGGGGAACTCAACTGGACCACCCAGGACAGCGGCACCACGCTCGGTCTGAACGCGGTATCGGCCGTTGCTTCCGACCACGTGCTGGCGGCGGGAGAATCGGGCGTTATCCGGTACTACGACGGCAAGACGTGGACCGCGCTGTCCAGCGGTTGCCTGCACGATATCGAGGGAGTCACGACACCTGACGGTGGGCACGTGTGGATCGCGGGCGACGATGGCAGCATCATGCTGGGCCAGGTCATCACTCAGGCCACGTCACGGACATGGGGGACGGATTCCATCGGTGTGTCCACACCCTCAACTACCTGGTACCTCGCTGAAGGCTGCACAGGGCCGGGCTTCGAGACGTGGGTGCTCATACAGAATCCCGGTGCATCAGCGGCAACCGTCAACCTCGATTACATGACCGGTTCGGGGAAGGTTACCGGACCCGAGGTGACCGTGCCCGCCAGGTCCCGGGCGTCCGTGAACGTCGCCGGTACAGTACCGGGCATGTGGGACGTATCCACCAAGGTGACCAGCAACCAGCCGGTCGTCGTGGAGCGCGCCATGTACGGGAGCAACAGGACATGGGGACATGATTCGATAGGGGCTACGACGCCCTCGCTCAACTGGTACCTCGCGGAGGGTTCGACCGGCACAGGCTTCGAGACGTGGGTGCTGGTGCAGAATCCAAATCCAGCCGCGACAAGCGTGACGCTGACGTACATGTTATCCAGCGGGGCCGTGAGAACGCGCAACGTAAGCATCCCCGCCAACTCTCGAAAAAGCTACAACGTCGCCGATACCGTACCCGGCGAGTGGTCCGTATCGACAAAGGTGCACAGCAACAATAGCGCGAGGCCGGTGATTGCCGAGCGCGCCATGTACGGGGGCAGCAGGACCTGGGGTCACGACTCCATAGGGGTTACAGCCGGAGCGCGGCACTGGTACCTGGCCGAAGGGTGCACCGGAAACTCGTTCGAGACCTGGATACTGGTTCAGAACCCGGGCGACGGCACGGCGGATATCACACTGACGTACATGACCCCTGAAGGCACCGTGGCAGGCACCACCGAGACGCTTCCCGCTCATTCGCGTAAAACATACAACGTCGCGGACGTGGCTCCCAATGCATGGGAGGTCTCTACCAAGGTCGATTCAAACCGTCCGGTCATAGCCGAGCGTGCGATGTACGGTAACAACCGCACGTGGGCACACGATTCAATAGGCGCGTCCGGGGCTTTTACTGACTGGTACCTGGCCGAAGGGTGTACGNNTTCGAGACCTGGATACTGGTCCAGAACCCGCAGACATCGACAGCGCTCGTGCAGCTCAACTACATGACAGCGGCCGGAAAGGTGGCAGGACCGAAAGTTCAGATCCGAGCGCAGTCTAGGATGACGTTCAACATCGGGCAGACCGTGCCCGGCACGTGGGACGTTTCGACCCAGGTCACGAGCAGCGTTCCGGTCGTTGCCGAGCGCGCCATCTACGGAGACGCGAAGTAGCGTCTTGGGTCAGGCGCGCCGCGCGGCTCTGGCGCCGCGGTAGTTCGAGATGTACGCCGGCGTGTAGCGTGTCACGTAGGTGAACCAGCCGCCCGGCGGCTCTTTGTATCCCGGCACCGGTCGCATAGCCCTGATACCGTTGGGGCACGCCACGGCACAGAGTCCGCAGCCGATACAGCGTTCGCTCCTGTGGACTATTCTCATCGAGTCGCCATCACCGGTCAGGACCAGCGCCTTCATCTGGCACGCCTGGACGCACTTGCCGCATTGTTTGCAGCCGGCTTTCTTCACCTCAGGCATGAAGTGTGGCGGCGCGATGAAACCGGGGGCGTTGAAATCTGTGACGACCCTGAGAATGCCGCAGCAACAACCGCAGCACGAGCACGCGCAATTACCGAACCTGCTATTCTCGGGATTCATCGTCCATGTGATGAGGCCTTCTTTCTCGGCCGCGGCTTTGACCTCGATGATGTCTTTTCGGCTTGCCTGTTTCATGCGTCCCTGGCGCACGAGAACCCCCGATATGGGACCCATGACAGTGCACGTCTCCAGCATGCCCCCACAACCTTCGCCGACGAGTTGCTTTGAAAGACGGCACTGGCACACCCCTATGGCGAACGTGTCGAAACGCTCCAGGACCGCTTCCAGGCGATCCGATGGCAACGCCATTGGCTCCTGGGAGATGACCTCACCCACCGGCAGGTAGCGCACCGCCTCGGTGGGTTTCTTGAAGTGGTCCGTAAGGAAACCCGTTTCGAAAAGCGCTTCGTACAGCTCGGCAAAACGCCTGTGCCACTCAGTCACGCTATCCGGAGAGACGCGCATGAGGACGCTCTCGAACGTGCCGGGGACGATTGGGACCATGTTGAACCGTTCGTGCCTGCCGGTGCCAAACGAAATGAGGACGTACTTCTCATGCGCGAGCCGGTGGAGAACGGGGGCGACCTCATCGACGCTCCTTCCCGCCGCCTTGGCCAGGCCCGCGGCTGTGCGGGGCCGCCACGGTTTCATATATCGCATGACCTCGGCCTCTTCATCGGAGAGCATGTGGCCCACGAACGCGATGAGCTCGTCGCACATTTTCGGGCCCAGCAGGGAAGGGTGGGAGTAGAGCCGCGCGACCTCGAGGTGTGCCTCGGAAACGGGATATTCTCCGAAGGTGTTTAATGAGCTCATGAGTGCTCCTTTCCCCTGTCTCGAGCAGAGGCAATTCCGTGTTCGCGCGTCACGCCGGGGCCGTCACCAGGCGTGCAATCGACCACGGCTCTAAACGTGGTTGTTTCGCCGTCGCTTTACAGTGACGCTCAAAGCATTGGAGAAGAAATTCGGTGCGAACCGTGCCATGAACGAGAACCAACCTTTGGCTGGCTCCCTGTAGCCTGGCACGGGATCCATCTTCACGTTTCCATCAGGGCAGGCCACGGCACAGAGCCCGCAGCCTATACAACGCTCGCTCGTGTGTACGAGCGTCCCGGAGCTTTCGTCACCCGTCATCACCAGCGATTTCATCTGGCATGCCCGGGCACACTTACCACACAGCTTGCAACTCGCCCGGTCGATGTACGGCACGAAATGTGGGGGGGCGACAAAACCGGGGGCGTTGAACTCCGAGATCGTCCTCAGGGCGGCGCAGCAGCAACCGCAACACGAGCAGGCGCCGTTGCCCAGCTTACCGCTCTCCGAGTTGCCGACCCACGTTATGAGCCCTTCTTTCTCTGCCGCCGCCTTTGTGTCCAGGAACTCTCTCTTGCTCACCAGCTTCATTCGCCCCTGGCTCGCCACGATCTTCGCTATTGGCCCCATCACGGCACAGACTTCGAGCGACCTCCCACAGCTCTCGCCAATGATCTCCTTTGTCAGCCTGCACTGGCACACCCCGATGGCGAAGTCGTCGAAGCGCTCGGCTATTATCTCGAGACGGTCGGAGGGGAGGGCCATCGAATGGTTCTCGATGGACTCGCCGACCGGCAGGTAGTGCAGCGCGTCGAGCGGCCTTTTGTTTGCATACTCGGCGGCGTAACCGGTCTCGTAGAGTGTCTCGTAAAGCTCCGCGAATCGCCGGTGCCAATCGGTGACGCTGTCCGGCGACTTCCTGATGAGAACCATCTCGAACGTTCCCGGCATCAGGGGCATCATGTTGAAGAGCTCGCGCTCGCCCGAGCCCGCGCTGATGAGCACGTATTTCTCGTGAGCCAGGCTATGGAGCGCGGGAGCGATCTCCTCATAGTTCATGCCGGTCGCCCTGGCAAGGCCGGCGGCGGTTCGCGGCCTCTTGAGGTGGCGCATTATCTCGGCTTCTTCGTCGGTCAGCATGTGGCCAACGAGTGCTATGAGCTCATCGCACATCTTTGGGCCTAGAAGAGTCGGGCGGGTATAAAGCCTGGCGACCTCGAGGTGCGCTCGGGACACGCCGGGGTACTCGCCGAATGTGACGCTTGCTGACATAACGCTCCTTTTCATGCCTCGTGCCGAGGTGGGGGTATCAATCAGTGCCGCGATACCGTAGGTACCGCGGACTTGCCTGCACTCTGCGCGAACAGTATATCCTCACCAACCCGACTAATGAATGTCCCAGCCCCTCACCCTCGAGGGAGGAGGGTTGAGGTGGGGGTGAAGTTAACGAAACAGTGCGAAAAGATGGGTTTCTGTGGATCTTAGATCCGGGTGAAGATGAAGACCGCGGCGGTGGTGAGAGAGAAGAGTATGCCCAGGATACCGCAAATAAGGCCTGCACGCGCCAGGCCGGCGCCGCCGAGCGCCATCTCTTCAGTGGAGTGGGAATCTCCTCCCAGGGCAAGGCCCACAGCGATCATCCCGGGGAATATTCCAAGAAACGGGACTATCATCGACACCAGACCCAGCGCGAAACTGGCACGGTAGCGTCTGTCTTGCCTCCCCATTGTCGATGCGGCGAGGTGCTGGATCTGCCTTGCATCGGCGACCTCCTGTCGAGGTTGGGTTATCATCACCCTGCTCCGGCTGCGCGAGATCCTCGAGGTAACCGTGGATACGATGGTCGCAAGCGCCTTTCTGAACCCCGAAGCGCCCTTGGCGGCTTCACGGCTCGCCCGCGGTCTTTGCTGCATGCGTGCTCCACGCGCTCGGGCGGCGTTCCTTATCTCGATCGTGTCGCGCCCCGGCATCAGCCGCTTTATATCGACCTTGTCACCGGAGCGCTGGAGCCTTCCTGTCGTAGAGTTCTGGATATCCAGCTTATCCTTCCTGGCGACGTATGCCGACCGGGCGCGATTGGCCGTTGCGCCCTGGCGCGCCGGCTGTCCCTTCGGCCCGTACTGGATCTGGCCCTTCGGCCTGGCGCGCGCGGCCGTGGAAGCACTGTCGCCCCGGGCATGAGGCCTGGTTCCGGGGATCCTTTGGAGATTGGTGTGATGCGGGACCTGAGATGGTCTCACGCTGGGCGCTCCTTGCGCCACGTGATTCGCCAAGAGTCGGACCTCCTGTCCAAGAGTTCGTTCCTTCCAAGGGCCGGGCTCGGCGCAGCACGGAATCGGGCCGCGCAATGCGCGTGGTGCCCGGCGATTCCATTTTTCAAGGAACACGATCTGCTCACAAGCGAGAAAAAGGTGACCGACCAAAGTAATTCGGTTGAGGCTGTCGATCGTTTTTCTGAAGGGCACCTGATGCGAAGCCGGGCCTGCGAGACACGGCTCAAGAAGAGATATCGGAAGAGTCGGAGCTAATCAGAGAAGCCGCCGATCGTGTCAGTACCCGCTCCTCGATTGTTCCAGTACATCGCCCTCTCGACCATTATCTTCTTGCCCGATGTCTTGCACCTGACCAGGATGGCGGCGCGCCCGTTGGGTATCTTGTCGGCCATGTTGAAGGTCTGTCGGGAGTTCCCTGCTATGACCGCCGTGACCGTAGTGTTTCCCTTACCGGTCGGGGTAAGGTATGTCACGGCTATGGAGACCGAGGTCGGGTTGGGGTTTTGAACGAGCGTCCACGTTTCGTAGCCGTTCTGGGTCTGACCATCGGGCAGGTAGAAAACCTTGTGCGGCGAGCTCATGCCGATAGAGTCGTGACACGCCTCTCCAAGTCCCTTGTCCCAGTACATCGCGCGCTCAGCTATGAGCGGTAGAGAACCCTGGACGTGCGCAGACAGGTCTTTGCCCGGTACGTAGTCGTTTACCTTTATCGTCTTTCTCGAGTTGGCGGGCACCACCAACGGGTCTTGTTTGACGGGCCCCGCAGGTGTCATGTAAGTGATGTTGACCGTGTTGTCCGAGCTGTTCGGGTTCTGAACGAGCACGTACGTCGTGAAGCCCCAGTCGGTCGTGCCCTCGGCCAGGTAGTAATCCCTTGCGGGGCCCGTAGTGCCTATCGAGTCATGTCCCTCTCGCCTGTTGTTTCTGTACATGGCGCGCTCGCAGATGACAGGCTGAGACCCCACTACTTTGATGGACGCATCGTAGGCGCCGATGTCCTTGGACATGTCGAACGATGCGCGTGATCCCGCAGCCACGGTCTTGGTGACGGTCCGAGGCCCGGTCCCTTCGATCATGTACGTGACCTGGCAACTCGCGGCTTTCGTCCCCGGGTTCTGGATGAGGAGCCACGTCTCGAATCCCCAGTTCGAGGAACCTTCCGCCAGGTACCACACGGGCGAGGGAGCCGTGACTCCGACGGAGGAATGTCCTTCCTGGGATGCCGCCCCCGGCCCGGTCCAGAGCATGCGCCTGTCGACCGCTATCGGCTTCTCCTCCAGGCACTGCACCCTCGTGGAGAAGTCGGCTTTGCCTATATCGTTTCTCGGGTTTATCACCGTCTGGGACATCGCCGGCAGCTTGATGTCAGGTCTCGTCTTCGTGCCTTTCTTTGTGTTATAGGTAACCTTTGCCGTGACCGTTTCCGAATTGGGGTTTTCTATTGTCACGTAAGTATCGAAACCCCAGTCCGACGAGCCCTCGGCGAGATACCAGTTCACGGCTGTCGAAGGTATGCCACTCCAGACCTCGCAGCCCTGCTTGGAGTTGGACGTGCCGACGTACGCGACCTCCTGGCCGGCCTCTGTGACGGTCGCCATCGACATCATCCCGGAGTTGTTCGCGTTGCCGAACCCGTCTATCGCGGCGGCGTTCCAGGACTTTCCGTCAAATGTCTCGAGCTTGCCCGGGCCACTGGCGTTGATCGCGCCCACCAGCAGGTGTTGCTTGCCGCCGCTCGTTATGTTCTCCATGCATGCCGCCGCAAAGTCATCGCTGCTTCCGAACCCGTTCTTGACGACCTCCGCGGGTGTCCCACTGCCAGTGTAGCTATA
>PMDX01000208.1 GCA_003154635.1 Actinomycetota bacterium
GGCACCACCGTCTCCATCACCAACCTGGCGGGCACCAACTTCCAGACTGGGACGACCGTGAAGCTCCAGAAAAGCGGACAGGGCGACATAAAGGCAACGGGCGTCACCGTGGTGAGCTCCACCCAGATAACCTGCTACTTCAACCTTACCGGAGCTGCAATAGGAGCCTGGGACGTGGTGGTGACCAACCCCACCGCTCAGGAGGGACGCCTGTATGGAGGATTCTATGTATACAGTCCAACGGCCCCAACCGTATCGTCAATCTCCCCTAGTTTTGGAGTATCGGGTCTGTCTGTGAGCGTGACCCTGACTGGTACCGGCTTCCAGGCGGGGGCCGGCGTGCGGCTGGACGGTACTTCTGGGGGGGTTAACGCTACCAGCGTCAACGTGGTCTCCGACAAGCAGATTACCTGCCAGTTAACTCTGACTCAGAAGCCTCCCATTGGGATCGCGCTCGACCTCCCTCTGGGCAAATACGATGTGGTGGTGAAGAACCCGGACGGGCAGGAGGGGTGGCTTGAACAGGGCTTCTCTGTAACCAACATCTGCGGTCAGGGCGCGGGAACCATCGTCGTGGGCTTTGGCCTGATGATGGGGCTCCTGTCCATCGGAGGCACAGGACTCCTGAGACGGCGCCGCGGGAGCAAATCCAGGTAGTCTGTCCTGAACGTGAAAACTCGAAGGTAACTGGAGGTTACCTGCGCGCTCTCGCGGGAGCAAACCACCTGCATTGCTGACACAGGTTGACGTCGACTTTCCAGCATTATGACCCTGAGCATTTCTGCAAACCATTTGCAAACCAACTTGGCGGTAAAGGACGACATTAGAAAGTACTGGACGTCACGAAGCCTCGCCGATTCCCGTACAGGACGGTACTAAACGATACAGGATGACACCAGACGGCATGAACGTCAACGGTCTCGAAAATCGTTGTGGGGTTTTTCTCCACCGTGGGTTCGAATCCCACCNNTGTGGGCGTTAGTCCACCGTGGGTTCGAATCCCACCCTCTCCGCCAAACGCCCCGAATGATTGCAGGGATTCGAAGCGGCTAAGCCTCTGGCCGGTCCCCTATTTGCCTATATCGAAAAGAGCCTTCAGCGGCACCTGTGCCCAGTCCTGGTAATTGGGAATGGCGATCCACAACTCCATCGTCGCGGGGACGAATACTTGCATGGCCACCGTATCCCCTGGCCTGAAAGGACCTCCCTCGCTCATCGGGGTGCTCATCATCATCTTCATCGTCGGGACGTTGATGTTGCCCTTGTTCTGGTTCGCCAGGCTCAACAGGTTCTTGTATCTCTGGTCCGACGTCGCGCTGTTGGACTGGGTCTGCCCCCAGTATGGGTCGACGAAATCGTTCGTCTGGACCACCAGGCCTTCAGCGACCGGCGCCACTCTCCGGTAGTCATTGAAGTTCAGCTCGTAACTGACCCCCATACCCTTGTCGCCCACCAGGCACAGTTGAGGCATGTTGGGGCGGGTGGAGCTGACTTCGGCGCAAAGCGTTTCGAGGTTAGCCGAATCGAACATGAACTGTGTCATCTCGAGGGCGAAGAGCATCCGGTCCGCTTGGGGCTTAGAGCCTTCAAGCCCGTCGTTCGACTCTATCATCAGGCCGTTGCTATTGTATCCTGTGTCGGCCGCGACCGAACCGACATCCGCAAAGAACGCGCAAGGCATGCTGCCGTCGCTNNCCTCCGCGCTGCAGTAGTTGAGGTCGATTGACCCCAACTTCTTGACGCTCAGGCCCGCCGTTTCTGACATGCCGACTACGATCTGCCTGAGACGCTCGGGGTATCTGTTCAAGGGGTTGCTATTGATCTTGTCGATGAACTCTACTGGGACATTCGGTTGGGCGAGCAATTTGTCGACGTAAGCGACGCACTCGTGCAGCTTCTTCATCATCAGGCTGCCGTACTGCCTGCCCATCTCGTTGTACGTGCCGCTGAGCACCAGGACGTCGAGCTTGCCAAGCTGATACTTGTGCCCACCCTCGAACGAGGACACGTATTTGAGGCCGCGTACCTGCGGTGCGCCGCCCGAACATCCGGTCACCATGCTCGAAGCCACGAGTAAGACCGCCACCGCCAGCAGGCAGGTTCTGCTCAGAAGAATAGACACCCAATTGTTCTTGAATGACCCGCACCACAGCATGAGAACGTTCCTTTCTTCGTCATAGATGCGCTCCATTGAAAGTATAGTGGACCCATTTGTCTTGGACACGGATTAGTTTGTTGACACGATGTTGACAAAACTGGACGATACAGGACAACACCAGACGGACTGAATAACACGAACTCCATAGAACTCGAAAACCGTTGTGGGCGTTAGTCCACGGGGTCACCGCGTTCCCGGAGGGAACGTGGGGTGGTTCGAATCCCACCCTCTCCGCCATCTCACCGCTTTCCCGATCGTTCGCAGCGCAATGACAAGCATTTCTACGAACTCCTTGAGACCATCCTGGGAAAGCTCAGGTACATGAAGTCGTGCTGCACGATTAGCCTTTCCTCGTTGTAGGCACATACAAAACCTGCGTGGTTTTCTTGGGAGGCGGAAAACATCGGGCTGGTCACGCTGGAAAGGCTCGAATGGTAGTAGAATATTGGCGTCGGCAGTGGCCAATGGAGGATTCCGGGCCATATAGATCTTGACGATGCGCAGTGGTGCTCAACTGGTCGAGTCCACGGCTCAAAGGGGAGGAAACATGATCACCATCAAATCCCGCCTCAAGATCACGGCAGCCTTCCTGGCGTTGCTGCTCCTCGCCGCCGCATTGCTGCCCCTTGCCGCCCAGGCGGCAGGCACGACCATCACCGAGTACCCGGGTCTCACGGCAGGCAGTGGGCCAGTGGGAATCACCTCCGGCCCCGACGGGGCCCTCTGGTTCGCCGAGAATGGCGGCAACCGGATCGGCAGGATCGACCCCAGCACG
>PMDX01000099.1 GCA_003154635.1 Actinomycetota bacterium
CGTGGTACGCGATGGTGTTACCGATCTATCTGAACCTTCGGTTCATCAGCAGGCTGCTGCCGGAGGGCATCAGCGCGCCGGTGGTGTTCATCGAACAGATCCTCTGGGCGATTAAGGACGCGTTGCCCGAACCGTTCAAGAGCCTGTTGGCATCCCTGTACTCGGTAAATCCGGCGAACATAGACGCGAGCGTCCTGGACTATGCGGCAAGGTACGCGATAGACGGCATGGCCACTCACGCGATGGCCCAGTACGCGGACGCTATGGCCTGTGGAAAGCTCAGNNGAGTACTATCGCAACGGGCTCTGGGGCAGGTTCCGCATATTCCCGCCTCCGCTGAACGGCCCGGAAAACCTCTACTGCTACTCCGATAACATGAGCAAGGTCAGCCTGCCCTCTCTCGTCATCGCCGACGCCACTGTCGATCTGACCGACCCCGCCGACATCAAGAAGTTCTACGACACCAAGACCCGGAACGCGCTCGACGAGTTCCACGTCATGCCGGGGACCGCTCACGTCGATGTCGTGTGCGGCCTCAAAGCGCCATACGATACGTTCCCCGCGATCGGCTCGTGGTTGCGGAAGCTCCGCGCCGACTGAGCGCGGTGCGAGTGGGCAAGCGTTGCCATGGCCCGCGACAGAAAGAGGGATTGCCATGGAAGAAGTGCTCGTAGAAAAGAACGACAGAGTGTGCACGGTTATCATCAACCGCCCGGAGGCGAGAAACGCCGTAAACAGGCCTACCGNNAGCTCGCGTGCTGGTGCGACCTGCGCGTTGTTGAAGAGGACGCCGTCTTCGGCGTGTTCGACCGTCGCTTCGGGGTCCCGCTCGTCGACGGTGGCACGCAGCGACTCCCGAGGCTCATCGGCTTGAGCCGCGCTCTCGACATGATACTGACCGGGCGCTCGGTCAGCTCGACCGAGGCTCTCTCTTTTGGGTTGGCCAACCGCGTCGTCGCCAGGGGCAGGGCTCGTGAAGAAGCCGAGAAGCTTGCCCTGGAACTGGCGGAGTTTCCGCAATCGGGAATGCTGGGAGACCGCACGGCCGCATACCTTGGCTTCGACCTCGAGTTCGACAGGGCGATGGAGCTCGAGTACCGCATCGGCTTTGAAGCACTCACCAGCGGCGAAGCCGTAACCGGCGCCACCGACTTCACCTCAGGCAAAGGCAAACACGGCCAATTCTAGAGACTCCTTATTTCCGTAGCCGGGTCTCTCAGGCTCGGCTCTTTCCACAGGTCGGAAGATGGGGTCAGGTCTTTTATTGTTTNNTCCCTTTTCCCTTTTACTGTCCGGCAGGCGGTTGGGTCGGGGGCGGGACCGGAGGCTGCAGTGGTGCTTGAGCCGGAGGCTGTTGCATGGGAGGCTGCATCTGTGGCTGCGGAGGCAGTTGCGGCCCCTGGACATTTGTTGCCGGCGTGCGAGCCAGAAGCGTGCGGTATACATAAGCAATGGAAACCATGATGATCGGAGTAGTGAACAACGCTCCGACGCAGCAGAGGATGAAGCCGAGCATGGCGAGCGCCCACATCACTATCCAGAAGCCGAGCAGGTGCCACCAGACACCTCGCGTCAACTCCCCGCTACGCTTGATAGCATCGACCGGCTTCATATCCTGGTCGAGGATGAGGTACCCGTAGAAGTGGTACCTGATCGCCCAGTATATGCCGGGGATGATCAGGAGTATGAAGCCGGCCAGGACTATGAGACCGTAGAGGATCGTCCCGATCAGCATATCGACGAACTTCGGATACTGGTTGTACAGGTCTTCGAAATCCGCGGTCTCACCGCTGCAGAAGCGTAGGCTGATGCGGATCTGCGCCAAGTTTACGAAGACACCCACGACGATCGATAGCAGGCCGAAGAGTACTCCGACCACGGCAGCAGCGCCCCTGGTCATATAGAAAGGCGACTGGAGGCCTCCCGGGATCGCCGCGGCAATCCACATTATGAGGACCGCGAGCACGAAGAACCCGACGTTGTTCTTCATTGTGTCCCAGCCGAAGCCTACGGCATCACCGATCAAAAAGGTCTTTTCGTCCATGCCGATCTCCTCCCCCTTGAACGCCTTTCCAGCAAGCAGTTTTCTGGAACCGGACAGTGCCCGTCACTTCGCGCGCTCGGGCAGACCCTACTCCTTTTAATACTCCTTTGGACACGGACAACGGTTAACCTGCGTCAAAGAAGTCAGGATTTATTTAACGACGAGCGGCAACGGAACCAAACCGACCATTCGACCCTCTCTCGCCCGACTTTTATCGAGCTTGCTCGCAGTGTTAAAGTCATTATACGGACACGGAGCAAAGGAAGGAAGCTATGATGCGCGAACTGCATGCAGGAAGCCGGTACGAGATAGGCGCCCTGGCGGCAAGTTCCTCCGGTCGTGTGATCAAGGCCGTGGTACGCGAGTTGTCCCGATGGTCGCGCCAAAACCCCATGCGGCTCGAGGAGTTCCTGCGCCGGGCCAGAGACCACGAGCGTTTCTTACGCGCGGCCGACCGTTCAAGTCTGGTCGAACTCGAGGGCCTCTCCAGGGGGCTTTCGATCTCTCCCGAGGACCTCTTCCGCGTACGGTTCCTGGCTGAATCGATCATCACCCCGCAGTGCACAAACTTCGGTGCGGTTCCACCGGCAACGACCGATGATGACGTTCTGGTGTCCTGGAACTTCGACGTGCCACCGTACTTCAGGCTCATCCTTGGGCGCTCTCCACTATACGTACGGGACATCGACGGCACCATTCCTCACGTTTGCCTGGGGGTGCCGGCGCTCTTCGGTATAGGGATCCTCAACGCCGAAGGGCTGAGCTGCGTGGTCAACGCCGTGGGCGTCACGGACGACGGAGAAGGATTCACCCAGTTCGAGCTCAACAACAAGGCGATGGAGAGTTGCTCGACGGTCGACGGTGCGGCCGAGGTGTTCGAGACGGGACCGCGGCAGGCGATCAAATCGATGACGACAGGCATACTTCTGAACTGGAACACGCTCTGGGTCGACAAGGGCGCCGACCTGTCGCTCCTTGAAAACTCGCACAGCCACTTCCACCGTCAGCGCGCCGCTGAGGATGGCCTGATGGCATCCGCCAACCATCACCAGTTCCTCGACCGCGGCCTGACCGGTTCGGTCGATCCCACCCTGCAGGAGCTCATAGCCGGCTCGTACTCGCGTCTTGCCAGGATGTGGGCCCTGCTGCGTCAGCATCATGGCTCGATCGAGCCACTTACGGTCAAATCGATAGTCTCGGACCACGTCCCCGACTATTCCCTTCTCAAGGAGTTCGGTATCGACCGTGAGTGGTGGGACGAGACGGTGGATGACGCTACGATATGCGCGCACGCGTGGAACGCCGGAAGGCACCTCCGCGCGGGCGACATCGGCGGTGCGTTCATGGAGTCTTCTTTCAGCACTACGGTGTACTCGCTGCAGGTTCATCCCAGGAGCATGACGGTGTGGTTTACCAACGGTCGCCCATGCCGAAACATCGCACGGCCGCTCTATTATGGCGACCTGCTCGGTGCCCCCGTAGAGCCGAAGCCGCTCGCACTTTCACCGGAGGACTTCTTCAATTCGCGGTCGGTCCGCGTGCGCAAGGGGATATTCAGGCGGGGCATGGTCCCGTGGGAGAGCGCTCTCGACAAGGCATGGCTGGGCCTCACCCGAACAATGGAAAAACCAAACTTCAAACACCGCGATTGATTATTTCTCGAGCCGGGTCTCTCCAGGCCCGGCCCTGGTGGTTTACCTGAATGGAAGACGAACGGGCGGTAAGACTCAAATATATGATCGCCATCGCACACCAGTGCGATACCGTTGAAGCGTTTCAGCGGGCCGTCGCCGAACTCACGCTCAACTACGACATCCATGACTGCGTATGGCCGATCGTCGGGATCGAAGAGATGCCCATGGTAGGAGAGGCGATCATCGGGGGCCGACAGCGAGCCTTCTCGTACGTCCCACCCGCGACATTTCCCCCGGGTGGCAACCCCAGGCCCGCCATGCCCGTCGACGCGGATCTCGTCAAGACCTCGGACATGAAGCCGGTTCAGGCGCTCAGGTACTTGCTCGTTTTCCACGGCACCCGCGACATAGTCTCGGGGGCCAGGGTCACGGTGGGCGATGAGGTCTCACTCGACACCATTGCCACCGTCGCTGAGAAGCGACAGGGGATGGCCTCGTTCCTGGTGGCCGAGATCAAGAACGATTTCCCGCGAGTCGCTTACAAACCTCCGTTCTCCCAGCAGGGGTTCGTGTTTCTCCTGAGGCAGGAGGGGTTCAACGGCCCCAGCGACTTTTACGAATGGGCCCGCACTCGAGAGGCATGGGACTGACCCGCAGGCAGGTTCGGCGCCTGCCCGAACAACGGAGGATGTTGCACCCCACGACCACTGTCGTATGGGATATAATCTGACACTGGCTGGATCGTGACGTGTCTGGGAAAGAACAGTGGAGGGAGTTGTCCATGAAGACGCGCATCACTGAATTATTCGGAATAGAGCACCCCATCATCCTCTCCGGAATGAGCTGGATAAGCGTACCCGATATGGTAGCCGCCGTCTCCAACGCCGGTGGCCTGGGCATCCTTGCGACCGGTGTCTACAACGCTGACCAGACTCGCAAGGCCATCAAAGAGATCAAGGAGAAGACCGATAAGCCGTTCGGCGCCAACGCTTCTCTCCTTTTCCCCGGCGCGGCGCAGAACGCCCTCGTCTGCCTCGAGGAAAAAGTGCCCGTCATAAACTTCTCGCTGGGAAAGGGCGACTGGATAGTTCAGATGGCCAATGAGTACGGCGGCAAGGTCGTCGCGACGGTCACCAACGCGCGTCACGCGAAGCGCGCCCAGGATTACGGGTGCCACGCCGTTATCTCCACTGGCAACGAGGCCGCCGCGCACGGCGAACCTCCGACCACGTTCTGCCTGGTCCCGAGTATGTCGGACGTTATCGATATCCCGGTCATCGCGGCGGGAGGCGTCGGCGATGGCCGTGGGCTTGCCGCGGCTCTGGCGCTTGGCGCCGACGGCGTCGCCATGGGCACGCGACTCATGACAACCGTCGAGAGCCCGCTCCACCAGAACTACAAGGAGCTCTCAATACAGAAAGACGTGTATGACACCCTGTATTCCAGGCGTTTCGACGGCCTCTGGTGCCGCATACTCGATACGCCCGGTGCAGAGAAAGCGGTCAAGCGCGGTATGGGCCCGCTTGGGCTCGGCTACCTGCGTGCGCTTCCAAACTCGAAGTTCCTCGCGGAGATGCTGGGGCTGCCTTACTGGAAGATGTTCATGGGCGTGCTAGCGTCTGGCTGGGACAACGCGAAGCAACTCGCGACAATGGCCAACGCTTTCAAAGCAATGCGCGAGGCAACCGAAGACGGCGACACGATCAACGGTGTGCTGCCTGTCGGACAGGTCACCGGCCTGCTGCACGACATACCGACTGTTCAGGAAGTGATCGACCGCACCGTCAAAGAGGCCGAAGACATCATCAGAGGGCGCCTCGCCGAACTGGTATAGAAGCTGGAGCGCAAACAGAGTTCTTGAGCCGGGTCTCTTCAGACCCGGCTCTCTGTCTGGACAAACGAGAATCGAAAGAATGGATACACAATGAAACGGGGCGGCGCATGGCCGCCCCGTTTCTCTTGCTGGTTCGCTATCGGTATCAGACTTCGATGCCCACGAGCTTCTCTTCCACTTCCTCCACGGCCGCAAGCTCCCACACCGGGGTTCCTTCGATTGTGTCAACACGCAGCAATCGCTTCATTATCGCCGGGCCGATACCTTTCTTGCTCATCACGCCGCCCCAGAAGAGGCCCGCAAACGCCAGGCTGCCCTTTATCCAGCCCAGCCACCTGATAAGCAGGTGAGCCACCGCGGCAAATCCGAGGAGACCGAAGGCAAAGGACAGAAACAACCCTCCGGACTCGGCCATCCGCTTCATCCTGTCGTCTGCTTCGATCGGCACCTCGAGCATCTCCATCTCTTCGGTGTATCCATCCTCGATCCACTTTGTCATCCAGTAGAGCAGGATCGGGATGAGGAACACGCCGTACGACAGCAGTATGCGCACTACATCGCTTCCGACCCATCCGAAGACGTTGGTCCACTTCCAGTCATCGAAAGCCTCGCGGTTCTTTGAGAAGAAGCGCTTGTACCCGGTCTTGTCCCAGCCGTTGACCAGGATGAACCAGAAGGCGAGCCACGAGAGCGCCGTCTGCTGGGCGGCCTTGAAGTACTTGCCCTGCATCAGGTAGTTGTAGGTGACCCAGTAGCCGAGGATGCCCTGGGTTACGTTGGTGATCGTGAAGCCGCTGACGAGCCAGCCTGGGATCGTCTCGTAGCTTCCGACCTGCATGGTCTCCCAGTTGGGGTTGGACCAGAGCAGGTTTGAGCCCGACGGCACGAACAGGAGCGAAAGGAAGAGCAGGTTCTTCAGGAAGTACTCGTTCTGGAACGCCGGGCTCTTTCCGCTCTCGATCTCTTTCACAATCTTTCGGATGTCGACCATGTCTTTGATGTCGAACCTGGAATCGGTGTCGCCGCTTGCGGCCTGGAGCTTTCTCAGCTGACGGAACGACGCCAGCGCGAAGCCCGACCCGAACGCGTACGACCAGAACACGTCAACTTCAACCATCCGATCACCCTCCCTTTCGCCGGCGGCTGCCGCGTTGCAGGCGCCCCGGCCCTATAGGGCCAGGCCGTCGAGCATCAGGCCGACAATTGTCTCGGACCACGCTTTTTTCATTTCCTCGTTTATCTCGGGCGCCAGGGACAGCCTCCTGGCGGCTTCGAACAACATGGCGTTTATGGCGTATGAAGTCTCGTAAGTGTGGATATCCGGCCTGAGGTATCCATGCTTGATGCCGTTCTTCAGGTACATTTCGGTGTACGCGGCGAAAAGAGCGAAAGCGGTGTTGATCTTGGTGGTGACCGACTCGTCTATCGAGAGCGCCTCAAAGAAGAGGAACTTGTGGAGTTCGGGGTTATTCTCGAGTAGCTCAAAGAAGCGAGTCCCGATCTCGCCCAGTTGCGCGCGGTACTCCTCGAGGGTCCTGATGCCCTCCGGCGGCTCAGCAACAACCACCTCTGTGATCTTTACGATGATATCGTCGATGACAGATGTCGCGATATCGAGCTTGTTCCTGAAGTACCTGTAGAGTGTGCCATGTCCGACGTCGAGCTCGGAGGCGATATCGGCGATGGTCGCGTTGTGGTAGCCCTTTTCGGAAAAGACCTTGTATGCCCCGTCGATAATCTCCTTGCGACGAATATCGATGATATTGACCCTTGTCATCGTACCGCCTCGTCTGGAGCGGAATGCCATGTCACATTCCGGAACCGCACGTCACTTTTCGCATGATACACCCTCAAACATCCCAAGAGCAACCAGAATTCGTCACTTCGAATGACGCATCTATGAACCACTTCATGTCGGACCCTGAGGCCATCTCACTGGCTTTGAGATGCGCGAATATCGTAATATCGATACAAAGAGCGGTGCGTCACAGGGAGGTTGCAATGGACAGGCTCAGTGGCTCAGGAGTGGAACTTACCGGTGTTGACGGCACGGTCTCGATCTCCAGAAACGAACACGGTATCCCCCACATCAAGGCCAGGAGCAGTATCGACCTCTTCTTCGGGCTTGGGTGGGTGCACGCATACGACCGCCCGTTGGAGCTCGAGCTGACTCGTCTCGTCGCCAAGGGCGTCGCCGCCGAGTTTCTTGAAGCTTCCGAGGAGCTGATCGCCACCGACATCTACATGCGCCGCTACGATATATGGGGCGACGGTCAGGAGCAGGTCTCATCTCTGACCCCCGAAGCACGTCGCATAGCCGACGTCTACTGCGCTGGGGTCAACGAACTCGTCGTCAGTAAGAAGCGGCCGTTCGAGTTCAAGCTAATTGGACACCGGCCGAAGCCGTGGACACCCGCCGACTGCATCATGATGACCAAGCTCATCGGCCTCATCGACATGACCGAGACACAGGGCTGGATCGAGAAGCTCATCGTCCAGATGCTGCAGAAGGGCGTCGGGCTCGAGCAGCTCCGAGAGCTCTTCCCCTATCTCACCGACGAGCCTGACCCGGAGTTCATCGATGTCCTCAAGGAGGTCAAGCTCTCGGAGCCCATCGTGCCCCCCACGGTGCGATGGCAGGCGCTCCCGCGAATGAAGGCCAGCAACAACTGGGTGGTGGCCGGCAGCAGGAGCGCGTCGGGCAAGCCGATCCTCTGCGGGGACCCGCACCTCGACAGCGCGCGGCTTCCCGCGATCTGGCAAGAGGTCATGCTGCGCTCGGACGAGCTCTGGTTCGCCGGCTGCACCGTGCCAGGCATCCCACTGCCAGCGCTCGGGCGCACAGGAACCCTCGCGTGGTCGCCGACGTACGGCTATATGGACGACATCGATTTCTTCGTCGAGGACGTCAAGGGAGGCCGGTACCGCCGTGGAGACAAGTGGCAGGACTTCAAGGTGCGCGAAGAGGTGATCAGGCTTAAGAAAGGCGAGCCCCGGACAGTGCGCTACCACGAGAACGAGCATGGCGTGCTGGATGGCGACCCGGCCATCGACGGCTACCAGCTCTGTATGGCGTGGACGCTCGGGCGCGGGACCGGCGCCGATACACTCAACCACGGCGCCTATCTTATGACTGCGGCGAGCGTGGAGGAAGCGATGCCGCACTTCGCCGCCATCGACTTCTGCTCGCAAAACTGGGTCTGCGCCGACGCGGCGGGCAACATCGGATACCACCAGAGCGGCAGGTCCCCGGTGCGCGCCGCCGGTTGCGGCGGGCTTCTTCCCATGCCGGGCTGGGACACGTCCTATGATTGGAAGGGCACGTGTCCGGTCTCTGACAACCCGTCTCTGTTCAACCCGCCGGAGGGCTATATCGGCACGGCCAACCAGGACATGAACTACTGCGCCGGCGCGCAGGTGTGCACAATCGCGATGGGCGACTGGCGAGCGAGGCGAATCCACGAGCTGCTGGCCGCGCGGAAGGACCACAGCGTCGAATCGATGCAGAAGATGCACTACGACCTATACTCGAAGCACGCTGAGGAATGGATGGTGATACTGAAACCGCTGCTACCCGAAGGGCCGCGTTACGATGTGCTGCGCGACTGGAACATGCGATACGATAGCGACTCGGTCGGGGCGTCCACGTTCGAGAACGTGTATCTCGAGCTTGCGCGGCTGGTCTTCGGCGAGCAATCCCTGGGGCAGGAGGTGATCGCCTACCTGATGGACGAAGCGATCATCTTCGCGGATTTTACCGGCAGCTTCGACAAGGTTCTGCAGCGCGAGGAGTCGCTCTGGTTCGGCGGTGAGACGCGCGATGATCTGCTGTCAATAGCGCTGGAGCGCGGGCTCGACAGGGAGGCGAGACCGTGGGGCGAGGGCCGCAAAGTCATGATGAACAACATCATGTTCGCGGGCAGGCTGCCAAAATGGCTGGGCTTTGACTACGGGCCTATCGAGATAATCGGCAACCGCGCCACCATCCCGCAGGGCCAGATATTCCATACGTTCGGCGGGCGGCAGGGTACGTTTTCTCCGACCTTCAAGTTCGTGACCGACTTCGCGGAAGAGTGCATATACTCGACCATGGCCGGAGGCCCCTCCGACCGTCGCTTCTCCCGCTGGTACACCTCCGGCATCAATGATTGGCTCGCCGGCCGCTACCGCACAAACCGCCCATAACCTCTCACTTGAGGGCGGTCTCGGCAGAAGGCCCGGAACCCCGCGTGGTTGCGCTATCGGCCGATCGGGGCCAGGTGGCGGAACTTCGCGGATAGCTGGTCGAGATGGCTCATCTCCTTGCCGGAGAGCTTGAGCTCGTTGGCCATGAGGTTCTGCTCGACCTGACTCACCCTGGAAGCCCCCGGGATGGCAACAACCGTCTCGCTATAGAAGTTGACCAGCCAGCTCAGTGCGACGACCGATGGCGGGACCCCGTTCGCGGCGGCTATCTCCTCGAGGCCCGCGATGAGTTCGCGGCTGCGCTTCATCTGGCGCTCCATGTACAGCCTCCGGCCGATGGGGCGGTCTTTGAGGAGCGAGGGGTCCTTGTGGAACTTGCCCGTTAGAACGCCCATCTCGAGCGGGGACCAGGAGATAATTGTCATCCCCAGATCCTTGCATGTCTTGAGCACGCCGCTCGTCTCGATATGGCGGTCGAGAAGGCTCACTTTGATCTGGTTTGATGCCAGGGGAATGTCGTGCGCCGCAAGGGCTGCGTGCGACCTCTTGATCATCCCGGCGGGGAAGTTACTGACACCGACGGATCGGATGAGATTGAGGTCGACAAGCTCGGCCATGGCATCCATCTGGGCCTTGCATGTGGCAAACGCTATCGCCTGGTGAACCTGGTAAAGACCGATAGAGTACGGCTTGAGGCAGCGCCTCCGCTTGACGATCGTGCGCCCGAGAGATTCGGCGGTCCGGAAGGCGGGCATCCACTTGGTGGCGATGAGGACGTCTTCGTCACTGACACCTGCATCCTGGAGAGCGAACGCAAGACGTTGTTCCGAGCGGCCCATCCCGTAGGCCTCGGCGGTGTCGAACCAGTTGATGCCTCCGTCCAGGGCGGTCTTGACTATCTCGTTGGTTACATCGTCGGACATCCCCTGCCAGACCAGATTGTCGAAGCCTTTCCCTCCGGCGAACTGCCAGGTCCCGAGCCCGATGGGGGTTATCTCAATGCCGGTGCGGCCAAGCTGCCGCTTCTTTATCGATGCGGAAGAAATGATGCTCATAACTCGCCTTCCTTTTCCTCTGTTGTAGACCGGCCAGGACGGTCCACTTAAGCCCTCCTTGGATTTGCATAATAGTGTCAGTCCTGTCATATGTCAACAATACCACATAGTGGAATTGCTATTATTGCCCTAAATAAAGGAATTATCAAAATAGTTGAAACCTGACAGTCATGCCAATATTAGTCCTATCGATGTTGATTCTCCACCATGGATTTGTCATAATGCCCGCATGGGCAAAGAAGCACTGGAGAAGATACTCGGCAGGCGCGAACGAAAAAAACAGCAGACCCGTGACGCACTCGAAGCGACGGCATGGAGGCTCTTCCAGCGAAAAGGGTTCGACCAGACCACGATCGAGGACATCACGGACGCCGTTGACATCTCACCGCGCACTTTCTTCCGCTATTTTGACTCCAAGGAGGCCGTGCTGTTCGGGGACTGGCGCGCAAACCTCGACAGGGTCTCCGAGGTGATATTGGCGAGGCCAGCCGACGAGCCGCCTCTCGTAGTGCTCTTCAACGCCGCGCAGGAGCTCAACGACGTCAACGCCGCGAACCAGTCACAGATGCTGCTGCGCAGGGACCTCGCCCGAAAGTCCAAGAAGGTGGGCGAGTACGAGCGCAACGTCATGATGCCCGAGCTCGAGCGGTCCGTAGCAGATGCTCTCGCGCAGAGGCTCGGCACCGACATGGAGTCCGATCTGCGGCCTGATCTATACGCCGCCGTCGCGGTCGGCGCGCTCACTGCCGCCCGCCGGATATGGCTCGCGAGCGATTGCAAGACGTCGATGCCGGAGCTCCTCCAGCAGGCGTTCGACTTCGTCACGTACCCCGCCGATAAGGTCACCAGTAAAGAATCATAGACCGTTGCTCTCGCAACCACCCTCGCGCCCTCGAAGGAAATATTCTCTCCAGCGTTGAAATCTGAGATGGAATGCTTGGTCTGACAAGGGTGCACGGTTTGCGGCTGTCCGAGTATCTCTCGTAGCCGTTCCCTTGATGCTCGGGTGCGCTCGCACGCCTGTTCCCGGCAAACCGGGCCCCTGCTCAAGAAAAGCCCGATCGCCGGGGTTGGGAGAGTGCGCACATGGATCAATTTGTGGCATGGGGCGTCAACTGGGTGGTGGTGCAGGTCGTCACCTTCTGCGCGGTAATGTTCGGGATAGCATTCGGGTACGTATCCGGCAAGATCGCGGAGAGCGCAACGCTCGACTTCACTTTGTTCTTCCTGTTCGGGTTCTTCCTGGAGCCGGTCGGCCTGCTGATCGCGCTGGTTGCTCGCTTCTTCGAGATCAGGAACATCAGGGAGCGCAGCAAGATACTCACTTACGGCGTCGAGGCTCCAAGCTACTATCAGCCGGTCTATCTCCAGGAGACACATCAGTTGATGGAGCCGGTCAGCCAGTTTCCGACAGCGGCCAGCGACAGGCGTCACGAGATGCTGGTGGGAATGGGAACGTGCCCGTACTGTGAAGCCGACGTTTCGAAAACCATGGAATCCTGCTGGAAATGCGGCGAGATCGTCTCGATGGCCCACTCGATGGCCCAGGGCGAATGAGCCACCCATCTTACTTCTTGAGCCGGGGCTTTCAGGCCCGGATCCGGGCGGCCTGGGAGACCGCCTTCAAGTGTTTGGTCTCGGCCCGGCGCGAAATAATTACATCTCCGTTGCAACCTTAAGATTTTTAATCATTAGAGGCTTTTTCTCTTCGAATAAGAATACTTGTATGATAGAAGGCTATTTAGCTTGAGGTGCAGGTGGCCTGACCGCCAGCGAATTGACGACTCTGGGTTCGACTTGGGAAGAGGCCCATGCGCCGGGCGGCATTTGATGCTCGCCGCGACACGGGATCAGCTCGAGCCAAAGCTAGTGGCTGGTTTATTTTCTGGCTGGGGGGTTGGAAGATGAATGCCTTGGTCCTGGCGAATATCAACTGGGGAATAGTCGTCGTCTACGCCTTTCTTGTAATCGCTATCGGGATGTGTTGCGGCTATTTCGCGGCTAAGATCGCCGAGAGTGCTTCACTCAGTTTCACCATCTTCTTCATGCTTGGCCTGTTATTGAACGTAATCGGAGTGGCGGCCGCGGTCTTTGCGCGCGCGATCGTGAGAAGAAATGCGAGAAAACGTGCCAAAGCCCCGCCAGAAGTCCCATACAGCCCAGAGGCACCGAGCTATTACCAGCCCGTATACCTCGAAAGTTATGTGCTCCCCGAGGCGGCGCTTTCACCTTCTCCGGTGCACCATCTGCGTGCGAGCATCAGGGAGTTCGACGACACGGTCGGCATGCCCAAGTGCCCGTCGTGTGACGCAGACAATCCCCGCAACAACGAGTTCTGCTGGAAGTGCGGCGAGTTCTTGAGGTTGGCAAGGACCAACTGACCTGCTTTCCCTCGGCTCCACGCAAAATGTTCCATTTCTCTCTTCCCTCTGCGAAGATATCCAAGGAAATTCCAGAGCCTGCTCGGAAGGGCAACCAGGCTCGAGCCGGGTCTCGACCTTCTTGAGCCGGGTCTCCCAGGCCCGGATCCGGGCGGCCTGAGAGGCCGGCCTCAAGTGTTTGGTCTCTCAGACCATGCGTAGATGATAGAGAGGGGCGTTGATTACGATATGCATCCGCTCAACCAGTTGATGAACCCGACATCGATCGCAATGTGGGGCGCCTCGAACAACCCGATGAAGATGGGCACCATCCAGCTCGCGAACATCCTCGAGACAGGTTTCAGAGGAGACGTTTACCCCATCCACCCGACCGAGTCCGAGGTCATGGGCGTGCCGGCCTTCAAGAACGTGCTCGACGTAGGCAAGCCTATCGACCTCGCCTTCATGACTCTTCCGACGGAGGTAGTGCCGCAGGTGCTCGACGAGTGCGGCCGCGCCGGCATCAAAAGAGCCATCGTCATATCGGGTGGCTTCAAGGAGGCCAAGGGCGACAGGGGCAAGGAGCTCGAGCGGGAGATAAAAGAGATAGCCGGCAGATACGGCATCCGGTTCCTCGGCCCCAACTGCGTCGGCATCGTCAACTCGCTCGTCTCGCTCAACTCCACCACCATTCCGATGCCACCTTTCGACGGGAGCATCGGCCTCGCGTCCCAGTCGGGCGCGTACACCGCGATGATAAACCCCTACCTGCGCCAGGTGGGCATTAAGATCTGCCAGACGATAAGCGTGGGAAACGAAGCGGATATCGACCTCGCCGATTGCATCGACTACTACGCTGAAGTGCCCGAGGTAAAGGCCATAGGCCTCTATGTCGAGACGGTCAGGCGCCCGCGCGAGTTCATCCGCGCCGCACGCGAGGCGGTTAAAAACAAGCCGGTCCTGGCGATGTACGTCGGGGGAACGGAGGCTGGCTCGAGGTCTTCGCTATCCCATACCGGCGCCCTCTCCGGTCCGGACGAGGTCTACGACGGGCTTTTCCGCCAGGCGGGAATCATCAGGGCGAACGACATGGACGAGATGCTCGATATGCTGTGGGCTCTCTCATGCCAGCCGGCTCCGGTCGGCCCCCGCATGGCGGTCATTACAAACTCGGGCGGCCCTGGAACGTCGCTCGCGTACCACACTGAGAAGGTCGGGCTGCGTGTTCCGGCATTCAGCCCCGAGCTCGTCGCGCGGCTGGACGCCGTGACCGGGAAACTCGCATTCGTAGGTAACCCAATCGACCTCACTTTCGATACCAACATGGGGCTCTTCAAACAGCTCGTGGAGATCGTCTTCGATTCCGGGGAAGTGGACGGAGTGTTCCTGTACGGACTCATGGGCGGGCCGGATTTCATGGTCAACCTCAAGAAGCGCTTCCCGGCGCTCGATCAGATACAGGCCGACTGGCTGGCAAACTACGACTCGTTTCTGGAGCAGTTCGCCGCCGTGCCACGTTCGTACGGCAAGCCTCTTTTAGTTATGTCTTTCATCTCGCCAAGCAGCCCGTCCATCGCTCATATCATCGACGAAGGAGTGCCGATCTACGCCTCGGCAAGCCGCGCAACCCGTGCAATGCGCACCATGTTCGACTATCACAATATCCGCGAGAACGGCTGAGATTGTGCTTTCCGGCGTAATTTTAGTATCATGGCATTTCCACCGATACAGGAGCGATCTCCGGTGGATGTAGCTGTCACCTGCGAGTCTCTCACCGGCAATACAAGGTTCGTGGTAGAAATGGACGAATCGGAAAGCGTGGCATAGACATGTGGCTTCGGTTTATTATCGTCAAACCCATAGGCCTGGTCATGGCCAGGGGCAAGAAATATAACCTCAAATACACCGGCGAGGAGCACGCTCCGTACCGGGGTCCGTTCATCGTGGTGTCAAACCACCAGACCGGCGTCGATGTCTTCGCCGAGGGCCTCGCCTTTCGCAAGGTGCTTAACCGAAGCAGGATGCTCCCCTGGGCAAAGACCGAGATCAACCAAGGGAAGGAAGGGCTGCTCGGCTGGTTCCTCTGGCACTGGCTCGGGACCATCCCCATAGACCGCGGGGCCATTAACGAGGCGCCCAAGGCAATACGCATGAGCATGGATTACCTGCGCAAGGGAAAGATAATCTTCGTACATCCCGAGGGCACGAGGTTCCCGAACGGGCAGCTCGGCCCGTTCACTTACGGGCTCGCAAACCTCGCCCGAGCCGTGCCTGTGCCCGTCCTCCCGATTGGCATCTGGCGGCGCCTGGACGGAGACGGCGGCATCCAGGTCAACGTCGGCATGCCTTTCTTCATGCCTGACTTTGAGGNNGCCCGAGGGGCAGGAGGTACACCCGGCTAGCCTCTTTCGCCAGCGGGTCGAGGGTCTCAAGAAATGGAGCGAGCAGATCGTCCGCGACAAGAACGGCATGAAGCTGATGGCTGGCATGATAGACCTGGTGCTTGACGCGGTGACCAGGATGGAGCAGAAGATAACGCACGAGAAACTGTTCAGGGTGGCCGACCCCGACGACAATGAGTACCTCCGCGACAAGGTGCTCGAGCTCCTGCCCGAGGGCTGGAAGAAAGTCGACGAGCCCGACTGGGGCGGGGAACGTCCCGCTTCCAAAGAACGGCGCTAGGGCGAGTGGCGCCAACTCCTGTCGTTCGAGACAGCTCGAGCCTGTAGCCCTCATGGGGGCAACTCCCCGAAGACGCCTGCCGTTAAGCGCCAGAATTCCATGTCACAACCTCGTGTTATCATCGTCGAGCAGTTAGCGGGAAAGTTCTCAAGGGGGCCGGATGAGATTCGTGCATTCAGCGGACTGGCAGATCGACATGAAGGCCGCCCACGTCGGCGAGGTGGGATCCGCCTTGAGAGAAGAGCGCTTCGAGGCCGCCAGGCGCGTGGTCAAAGCCGCCGATGATTTTGGCGCTGATTTCATACTGCTCGCGGGCGACACTTTTGAGGACAACGGCGTCGACCGGCTCAACGTCCAGAGGGTCGCCGACATCCTGGCGTCGTTCGCTGGCGCGGTCTATCTAATACCTGGCAACCACGACCCACTGGTCCCGGGCTCGGTCTGGGAGCATCCCGCATGGTCTTCCCATTCAAACCTGCACGTCCTCACCGAGCCGGCCCCTGTCGAGATAGAGGGCGGGTTTCTCTACCCGTGCCCGGTCTTCGGAAAGCACTCGGGTAAAGACCCTACGTCGTGGATAGACGCCGGCGGCGCACGGGGCATAAAGATCGGCATCGCGCACGGCACGGTCGAGGGTGTGGACCCCGACGATCGTTATTACCCCATCCCGCTCGACGCGCCGGCTCGCTCGGGCCTCGACTACCTGGCACTGGGCCACTGGCACTCCTGCACCATCTTCGAGACGGGCGGCGCGGCGCGCATGGCTTACCCCGGCACGCACGAGACCACGAGCTTCGGCGAGCGTGACAGCGGCCACGTGCTCCTCGTAGAGATCGCCGGCCCCGGAGAAAACCCCGAGGTGAGCCGCGAGAAGACGGGCTCGCTCGATTGGCTGCTCTTGAAAGAGCAGGTCCGCGAAAACGGCGACATCGCGCGCTTGCGCGAGAAGATCGAGGCGATAGGCGACCCGGAAAAAACGCTTATCAACTTGAGCGTGTCGGGGATCATCCACATGGACGAAGCCCCGGAGTTGCCGAGGCTCCAGGAGATAGTAGAGGCAAGGTTCTTCTACGGCAGGATCGACAGCCTCGAGCTCCATCCATTGCCTGGTGACGCCGAGCTCGTCGAGTCGTTCCCTCCAGGCATAATGCGCGAGGCCGCACGGCGGATACTGGAGCTTTCCGACCCGTCCTATGCCGGCGGCCGCCCCGAGGGGGCGACGCCCGAGGTCGCGTCCATGGCGATACTCGAGCTCTACGCGATTGCCATGGAGGTCGGGCGATGATCCTGCGAAAGATAAGCGTGCGCGGGTGGAGGTGTTTTGTAGACACCTTCGAGGTGGGGCCTTTTTCCGACGGGCTCAACGTCATGTTCGCTCCAAACGCGTTCGGCAAGTCCACGCTCTTTGACGCCCTGCTGCGCGCGCTATTCGACGGCCATCGAGTCGGCGGCTCGCAGATGGAAGCCGTGCGCCCGTGGGGGCGGGTCCTGGCGCCCCAGGTGGAAGTCGAGTTTTTTCACGACGGTCAAGAGTACAACCTTTCAAAGAGATTCATCGACAAGCCGACCTCCGAGCTGTCGCGCAGAGAGGGCGGCAAGTTCGCGCGGCTTGCCGAGGGCGATGCCGCCGACGAAAAGGTCCGCGAAATCCTTAGCGGCAAACCGTCGTTGCGCGGGCTTACAAGCGCCTCCAACTGGGGCATATGCCAGGTGCTCTGGGCGCCCCAGGGCGAGATGAAGCTCGCCGGGCTCTCGAGCGACGTTGTCGCCAACATCCAGGAATCGCTTGGCGCCCAGGTGTCCGGCGGGCAATCGGCGAGCAAGCTCGAGGAAAAGATAGGGCAACTGTACGACCGTTATTACACCTCTACTGGAAAGCTCAAGGCGGGCAAGGGCGGGGCCCCGGTTCTCGAGCTCATCGGGCAGCTCGACAAGGCCAGGGCCGAGCTGCAAGACTTCTCGCTGGCTGTGATCGCTTTCGAGGAGGCTAGCCGTAGGGTCGAAGACTTGAGGGCGCGGCGCTCCCAGGCAAAACTCGACGCCGCCGAGATATCCAAAGAGCTCGAAAGAGCCCGGGGGCGGGCCAAGGAGTACGCCGCCCTTCATGCAAAGCAAGGCGGGCAACTGCAGAAGGCCGAGGCTTCCGGGGCAAAGCACTCCGAGCTCTCCGCTCGCATCGCTTCCATAGCCGAGGCCAAGAAAGAGCTCAAAGCGGTAAGAGACGAGCTCGAACAGCTCGAGGTAAAAGCGCCGCTGCAGCTCAAGGAGGTCGAGCAGCTCGAGGCCGAGGCAAACGCCGCAAAAGCAGACCTCGAGGAAGTGCGACAGGGACGAGGCGCCGTGGAGACGGCAGACCACGAGTCCAGGCTCGCAAGGCGTTACCTCGACACCCGCGACAGGCTCGCCGACGAGCAGGCGCTCATTGACAAGGTCACCGAGGCCGAAAAGACGTTGCGCGAGCATCGCGAAGAGAGAAACAGGCTGGTCGCTCCCGATTCGAGGTCGCTCAGTGCAATCCGCAAGGCGATACGCGCCCGGGACGATGCGGGCATCCGGCTCGAGGCCGCGCTCATAACCCTCGAGATCGTGTCCGAAAAGAGCTTGAAGCTCGATGTCCTCGAGGCCGAGAATCTCGAGACGATCGACCTCAAGCCCGGCGTCTCATCAGAGATCAAGGGCGCCCCGGAGGTCGTCGTAGACATCTCCGGGGTGGCGCGAATTAGGGCCAGGGGGCCTGCCGGGTCCGTCGAGGAGCTTCGTGACGCCCTGGCCGCGGCGGCCGACAAGGTCGAGAGACTCACTCTCGAATACGGCACTTCAGAGCTCACTAAACTGGAATCCCTCGCAGAGCGGCACAAGGAGCTCGACGACCGGGTGGCCAAGGACACCACGGTGCTCGACACACTGCTCGCAGAGAGGTCCATCGAAGAGATCGAGCAGGAACGCTCGCGCCTCGCCGCGCAGCTCGAGGAGCTTCTCACCGGCCATGAGGAGTGGAGGCAAACGCCGCCCGATCACGACGACATGGAAGCGGCGGCGCGCAAGATAAGAGACTCGTTCGTGTCGGCGGTCGAGGAGGCCGAAATGCGGATGGACGCCGCCCAGGGCGCGTCGAGCTCTGCCGGCAAGCGGCACTCCGCACTCCAGGCCGACCTCGAATCGACGAAGCGCCGGGTGGCAACGCTTGCCGAAAAAGTCGAGAAGCTTCAGGACGACGGCAAGAACGAGGCCCGGAGGGCTGAAGAGCTCAAAGCCCTGGCGCTCGAGTGGGATGCCGCGCGGGCAGGACTCGAGCAAACCGAGGGCGAGCTCAAAGCGCTGGGCGAAGACCCGGCGAGGTCGGTCGCCAAGCTCGAGGCGTCGCTCAGCTCCGCTGAGGAGACCGCAAAAGACGCGCTCGAAAAAGAAAAATCAGAAGAGGGCCGGCTGGGGCAACTGGCGAGCGAAGGAAACTACTCGAGAGCCTCGGTCGCCGAAGAGAGCATCGCCAGCCTCAGCGATAAGATCCGGCGGGAAGAGCTGCGGATCAACGCCGTCAAGCTTCTCCACGACACCGCCGACGCCTACAGGAAGCAGGCGATCGAGGCGATATCAAAACCGGTCGAAGACCTCGCGACCGACTTCATGACCCGCATCGCGGGGCCCAGGCTCGGCGGAGTCTCGGTCTCAGACGACTTCACGCCGACCGAGGTCAACCCGGGCGCGATCGATAACTCGCGCGTGTCCATCGACCAGTTGTCCGGCGGCGAGCAGGAGCAGGTCCACTTCGCCGTCAGGCTCGCGCTGGCCGAGGTCCTCGCAAAGAACGAAAGGCAACTGGTGGTCCTGGACGACGCGCTCACAGCGACCGACACCGGCCGGTTCGCACGCGTGCTCTCGCTGATCGAGGACGTCGCATCAAAGCTGCAGGTGCTCATTCTCACGTGCCACCCCGAAAAATACCGCGCCCTCGACCAGGCCACCTTTTTCGACCTCGAGCGCATCGCAGCCGGAGACTGAAAAGATACATTCGCGGATACGCACACCATCTTCGAACCGAGCGTGCGGCGCTCGATTGGACATACCGAAACAAACGGTCGAAAACTCTATCGTTGTGCCGTATAATATTTATGGCTGAACTTACTGCTGGTTTGGTCCAGGGGATTTTAGGTACCAGGACGAAGTAAGGCGCGCGAGCGCGAGCTTATGCGCTAAGTCAGGGAAAGCTCCGTGGCAGAGCACTCTGCTGTTAAGGCAGAGAGGTCATCGGGTTCGATTCCCGATTCCTTGGGTCTTCGGACGAATGTATAGACCAATTCCTGTCCCGTCAGATTTGCTCTGACGGGAAAGCAGTTTATTGGGGAAATACCATGCAAATGCCTTTTCTCTCTGGTCAAGTGATGTTCCTGCAGGTTTTCTTCTTTCCCGAAATCATGTCCAGGGCCAGGAAGAAGATCCTGAACGATAGCTATTACACCCTCTTTCACAAGTCCCGTGATGACTGGCCCAGCAACTGGGTTGATAAGGAAGAGTTCCCATTCATAAGGTTCCTGGGAAAAATAGATATCGAGAAGAACGTGTACGAGTCCGTGCTGAGAGACCCCACGCTCGTTCCGGGAGAGAAGATAGTCCCATTCACCGTTGACGTCAGGCCGGACGGCGAGGTGATTGAATCTCCTCGAGTGACGCAAGTGCTGAGGTACCAGAGCATCAACTATCACAAGCCGATTCTAAAGCTACACCTTTTCAACCTCGGCTGTTTCGTTTCGATCGTTTCGATACCGTTTGACATCCCGATAGGCATGCAGGTTGATGACTTTGTGAGGTCGATCAGCTACTGGAACTGGGAGCCCCAGAAACCTGGATTAAGAGAAGCCGATCAGCACAAGCTTCTATTTGGAGCAAGCCGAGAGGTTGTCTACGAGAATGGGAAACCGACAACCACCAAAAAGACTCCGTTGTGTCTGACCGCATTACTCGAGCGATTGTCAAAGAATATCTCAGAAAGTCTGGTCGTCAAGAAACGGAAAAACGATGTGAAGTCCTGTGCTTCAAAGATATATCCCATTTTCATATTTCGAGGATCTTTCGATCACTCGAAGCAGCCTCCAGGACATAATGTGTCGAAAGAAGAATTTGCACGGGCAATGGTGGCAATCCACGAGCTCGTTCCAGCTTGCGATTCGCTCAGGGACGAT
>PMDX01000077.1 GCA_003154635.1 Actinomycetota bacterium
GCGGCATCGTTATATGCGGTTACCAGATCGGCCTTGGCCTGAGCCGCGACAGCGTCACCCAGGTGTACTGCCCCATTCACCGTTGCGGGTGGTACCCCAAGGGTGAACGTATTACCTGGATGGACCCCCACATCTCCATTGATTGCGGTCGGTCCCGTGCTGGTGATCGTCGAGCCGGCCAATAGCGTAAAACTGGAGGCTGTTCCGAGGTCCACCGGCAGTGGGGCCGCCATGCTCGTTGCAGGTACTACCAACATCACTGCCAGTACCAGTAATGATGTCAGTAGTAGCGGCATAAATCGCATCTTATTAAGTGTTTTCATGGTACAGACTCCTTCTAACATACGATCTTCAATCTATTCATGATGTATTTCCTCTTAACCACTGAATGCTCCTTTCCAGGTGGATGGCTATAAACAACTGGTTTTCTCAAGGGAGTAAGGTTAAGAATGTCATACGTCGCCCCCTTCGTGTCACCGTGTTGAAGTTGTCTGTTTTACGTCGTGTCCTGAACGGTGACTGCCAACTGCTGCTCCCCGCTGAAGCGGGCGACGGGGCCACGGTAGGGTTCATCTCCGCTGTTTGGGCTATTGCCCTTCTTCTCGGTAATCTACTGGTTATCGACCAAATGCTCCTAAAGCTTTAACCGACATTTCTCATATCCCCTCTCTCAGGTGATAGAATCCCATTTTGCATGCGGCAGTCGCGGAAGCTCGTGCTGGTTTCCGCTATCCCCATCGAGGACTGGTTGTCTGGGTGTGGAAAGGGGCGCTGTAGATGAGTAAGACGGCTTACGATATCGTGGTTGTGGGCGGCGGTCCGGCCGGGGCTTCCGCAGCAAGGGCGGCGGTGCAGGGCGGACTCGACACGCTCCTGATAGAGATGCACAAGATGCCGCGGCCCAAACCGTGCTCGGGCTTTCTCTTTGAGGAGGCTTTACGTTTCCTCAGCGAGCAGTATGGCCCGCTTCCCGACGAAGTGATGGCAACTCCCAATACGGTGAAGGGCGCACGCCTGCGCCTGCCCGGAGACGTGCTCCTCGACGTGCCGATCGAGGGAAAGAACATTTGGCGGGACAGGTTCGACAGCTGGCTCTGCGCTGAGTCTGGTGCCCCGATACAGGACGGGACAAGGCTGCTCGATTTCGCTGAATGGCGCGACAGGGTCGAGCTCTTATGCAGGAGGAACGGCAAAGTAGTGAAGGTGACGGCGAGGGTGCTCGTTGCCGCGGACGGGGCGTGCTCCAGGATCACGCGAAAGATCGACCCGGGCTTCCTCGACGGCGTTCCACTGATCGTGGGAAGCCAGCGGTACTTCCGCACGGAGATAGCGCTCGAGCCCGGATATCTGCACGTCTTCATTTCCCCGGACTACGGTATCTATCCGGCGGCCTACCTCAAAGATGATCTGATCGTGGTGGACACATCCGTCAAGCCGGGGGCGAAGATACCGCCGGCCCGCGACGCTTTTCTCGCGATGCTCGAGAGGAAGCACGGGTTCAGGCCGGCGGAACCGGTGCTCAACCTGGGATGCAGGGGCGCTTTTCCCGCCGCCCTCAACCGCTTCTGTACGGGTACGGACAGGGTGCTCGTCACTGGAGAAGCCGCCGGATTCGTGAACGCCATGGGCGAGGGTATTTCGACTGCGCTCGCCACCGGTCGCCTCGCTGGCATGGCAGCCGCCCAGAGCGGCGCGTCCGCCCCAGGGCGAGCTTACAGGGAGAGCACCCGGCCCGAGCGCGAAAGGACCACCAAGGAATGGATGCTGCCCGCCGTCATGACGGGGCGTGCCCGGCCTGAGCTCAAGGACGCGCTCGTCAAACAGCGGCCGTTGACGGCTCTCAAGGTGACCCGGGGAATCCTCGCGTGGCAGAGAATCGGCGGTGTCGTGCCCGGCCTCCAGAAGTACGCGATCGAGGTCATGGTAAGAAGACTTCTGAATGGCGACTTCGATTTCCGCTCTTGATGCAATGACGCCATATATCCGGCAATGTGTGCTGATTGACAAATGTACTACTATACGCCGCGGTGAAGAAACAGCAGCGTACGCTGCATGGCAACAAGAGCGGCAACTACAATGACCACGAAGATCAATCCCCTGTCGGCGGCTTGAAGGGCGCTTGAAACGGTATTGGCGGCCGAGGAAAGTCCGTTGCTGTTGAGGATAAGGTGGGCGATAAGATAGCCGGCTCCGCCAAGCACGGCGACTACGACAAGGAACCCGGGCACGGCCCGCAGATCCTGGCGACTCGGGGCGAGGCCGAGCCCTACGAGGAACGTGAGGCCGAGGAACAGGTAGGTCCAACCGCTGCGCAACATGACGGACCACGCGATGTTGGTAGGAAGCAGCCAGGCGGATAGAAGGTAGATGGCAACCGAGCCCCCGAGCAAGGGCGCTACGCCTATGAGAAAAGTCCGGATGGTTCCTACTTTCTTATGTACTACTTCTCCGAGCCTGAGTGTTCCATCCGGCATTCGCTTCGGCCTGAAGAGGTGGATTTCGTAAATGCGGGTCACCGTAACGAGACATGCGAGGGCGTGGAACGATTCGTGGATCATCGTGCCGGGAGCGAGGATGAGGTAGTGGAGCTTGCCGCCGCCGATAGTCCGGCCGAGAAGGGAACCCGAAATGCGGGATAGGATCATGAGGGCCACGAGGCAGCCGATGAGAATGAGTGCGAACGAGAGTGTATTCATTGGGTCTCATGATGTCTTACTACGCATAGTGAGCGCCACCCCACCCTGACCCTCCACCAACGAGGGGGAGGGGATTCAAGAAAACCTATAGGTTCCAGGCGGTGTCGAAGGCGTCGCGGATGGCGTTGTAGATGCGGCCGGGCTCGCGGGCGTCGCCTATGGGGAAGACGCGCGTGAAGTGTGGCTTGAGCTCTTCGACAAGCTGGTTTTCGCTCTTCACACCGACCGAAAGCACTACGTGATCGACCTCTCGTGTTATGCAGCGGCCGGACTTGCAGTGAGCCAGCTTGATCTCACCCTCCCCTATCTCGACCAGCTTGTACGACGTGATGTATTCGGGCTTGTATTCATCCAGCCTGCCGAGCACATCATTGAGATTCTGGAAATAGGCGCCGGGGCCGATCTCGCTAAGCATCTCAACGACGACAATTCTGTTGCCGTCCTCGGCCAGTTTCTCCGCGGTCTCGAGACCGGTCAATCCCGAGCCGACGACCGCCACGCGCTTTCCCTGCAGCTTGACGGTCCCGTCGAGCACTTCGTTGACAGTGCAGACGTTTTCACGCTCGACCCCACGGATAGGCGGAACGCACGGTGTCGCGCCGGTGGCAACCAGGACCGCGTATGGATCAAGGGCCTTGATGTCCGAGAGCGAAGCCGCATGGTGCACGCGTATCTCGGCGCCGCTACGGAGCGCCGCGGATTGCAGGTCTTCGGTGCACCAGTCGATCTTGGTCTTTCCCGGAGGCTTGTCCGCCAGGTTGAGCTGTCCGCCGGCCGAGGCAGCCTTCTCGAAGACCACGGCCCTGAACCCTCGCAAGGCACACACCTCGGCGGCTTTCAGTCCCGCGGGCCCGCCGCCGATTACCACGACCGAACGTCCGGCACCGTTCGCGCGCGGCTGGGCGGTCTCTTGCTCTCTGCCGAGGCGCGGATTGACGGCGCACTCGAGGGACCGACCCATCTGGCCGTTTTCAACGAGGGATTCGAGGCAGCGCAGGCACGAGATACATCGCGTGGTCTCGCTCTCCCTTCCCTCCATCGCCTTGGCCGCCCACGCCGGGTCAGCAAGGAACGGCCGCCCGAGGCCGACGAAATCCTGGGTGCCTTCGGCTATCTGCGTTTCTGCCTGTTCCGGCGAGCGGATGAGGTTGGCGGCGATGATCGGGATCGAAACCGCTTCCTTGACGGCGCGCGCCAGGTTCTTGCGCCAGCCGTCCTCGAACGTCATGGGCTCGCACCAGTAGTTCATCGTGTCGTACGTCGCTGAGGATACGTCTATCGCGTCGACGCCGGCTTTTTCGAGCCTCCGCGCGATCTCGACTCCCTCCTCGAGCTCGAGCCCCTGGTCTGGCTTTCCGATCATCCTGTAGAACTCGTCAACGGTTAACCTTACCGCGATCGGGAAATCCGGCCCGCACTCGCGCTTTATCCCGTCAATGATCTCCAGGGTGAAGCGCATGCGGTTCTCGAGGTTGCCACCGTATGCATCCCTGCGTCGGTTGGTGTAGGGGCTGTGAAATTGCTGGAGCAGGTAGCCGTGCGCGGCGTGGAGCTCGACGCCGTCACCTTTGCCCAGCTGCACGCGGCGCGCCGCCTTGACGAAATCGCGTATCAGGTTGGTTATCTCGTATCTCCTGAGGGGTCGAACCCTCTGATTGTAAAGCTGGCACTGCACGTTAGAGGGCGCTACGACCGCCGGAAAACGCACGTACTCGGCCATCGCGTGACCATCGATGGGAAACTTCTCGGTAATGGCAAAGGCCTTGGGCAGCAGTTTGTAGAAACCCGGCCAGAGGTTTCCGATGAACTCGATGGACATCGCGGGGATGACCATCATTGACAGGCCCTGGTTGCCCGGATGGTGGAGCTGGCAGAAGACCTTTGTGCCATGAGCATGGAGACGGTCTACCATGGCGGCAAACGGCACGATATGACGATCGCTTGCCATGGAGGTCTGCCGGGGCATGATAACACCCTGGCCGTTGTTGACCCGGGAGGCGCCCGTAATGAGCAGGCCCAGGCCGTTCTTCGCTCTCTCCTCGTAGTAATTGATGAGTTGTTCGGATGGAGTGCCGTCGTAGTTGGCCATTCCCGTCACCATCGGCACAAGAACCGTCCTGTTCCTGATCGTGACGTTGCCAATCGTGCCTTCACTGAAGAGATGTGGGTACCGCACATCCGCCTCCTTGTTCGCCCGCAGGTTGTGCGGAACCTTAATATCACTTCGAGACCGACTTGAGCAAGTAGCCAGGGTCCCAACTGTCAAAAAAAAGAGCAACCAGCCCTGACGGTCGTGGATAGATCCGCGTTCCCGTCAGCTTGTATCGTCGTGTTCGAAACCCGGCTCAGCCGCCGCCGAGGGAGAAGAGCCCCTCGGGATGATGCCGGGGATGGTCCTTATCGGTTGAAGTCGAAGGGGCCTGGCAACGCCGATGCCGGGCTGCCGCTAGACCACTGACTTGATTCCCTTCACCAGCAGATATATCGCAAAGATAACCAGGATCCCCACGCTGATGATCCTCTGATGTTTCACAAGCCAGACCCGCAGGGTCGCAAGGGCTTTCTCCGAGATCTTCGGGAACGCGAGCTCCATGAAGATCGGGACGAGCAGCGTGAGAAGGGTCACGAACGTCAGTATCACGAACGCGACCGCGTCGTCCGCGAAATGCAGCCTGGCGTCACTGATGGCATGCAGGCCCGAGATGTATATGAGCAGGGTGGAGGTGTTTACGAACATCGTGACCGCCCCTATGGACAGGGTGCGCGTGACCGTGAGGCCTTTGACTTCCTCCGTGGCGGGCTTCTCTTTGCGTTTCCTCACCGCGAGTGGGATCGCAAGGAGGCAAAGGACCCCTATTCCTATGTCGATGTACCCGCCGACCTTGTGGTTGGAGGCACCCGACCGGGCATGGAACAGCACAACGAAAACGACCCCGATGGCAGCGAGCGTCAACGTGTAGGACAGCAGGAACAGGAGTGCGTTCTTCCTGGGATGCTTTGCGGTCATGAGCGAAATGAGCACCATGACGGCAACCGGGCTCACGGATGCCGCTAGCCCTATCAGTATCATGCGCGGAATGAGCGTATTCACACGCATAGTATAGAAGGAATCCCGGGCACTAAGAAAGCGCCCGGGCCGTGAAGGTGTCCGGACGCGGTCTTACGTGGCGATGATCTCTTTTCGCCAGCGACCACCGGGTCGATGCTCGTGGAGCTTGCACGGGTGTGCGCCAGCCGGTGCGAGGCGGGAACGCCCTGATGAAAGGTTGCCGTACAGCCGCACCGAATCAAACATGGCCTGAGCGTTCTCTGGCTTTGTATCCGGGGGCATCTCGCCCCCTGAACCCAGGATGAACCCACCTTCCGAGCCGAGCTCGACCACGAGTATCCTCACGCGCAAGCTTCCTCGTGCGCCTTCGCAACGGCGCCCATCTCCACCTACATGTTATAAAGTCATGGCCGGACACGAGCGGCCACGGAATAATACTACCGCGGAACGAGGGCAACGGGTGGAAGTAACCAGGGCGAGTGAAAAAGAAGTGGGTGCGGGAGCACCAAGCGCTTGGCTCCCTTACCTGCTCGTCTGCATCGCTCCCATACTGTGGGGCTTCAGCGGCGTACTGGTGCGCTGGGCTGGACTTCCCGGCAAGGAATACATCATTATCTTCTACCGGTCGGTCATGGCTTTCGCTTTCACGGTCGTAGTGGTGCTGGTCACTCGCAACAAGCGCATGTTCCGTCCCGGTTCGGGCATCGTCCTTCTCACAGGCAGCGGGCTGGTCACGGCCGCCTATACCATTTGCGCGTTCAAAGCGTACGACCTTGTCGCGATAGGGACCGCTACGTTCATAATCTATCTCGCCCCTGTCTTTGTGGCGCTACTGGCGCCGCTCTTCCTCAGGGAGAAGCTCGAGCCGTCGACGATACTCTGCCTCGCGATAGCCCTCGCGGGCACGGGGCTGCTATCGTGGAGCCAGTCGGAAGTGTCCCCGCACTCGAGGACGGAGGGCGCGATTCTCGCACTGGCGGCGGCCGCGCTGTGGGCTATCCTCATGCTTATCTGGAAGAAGCTCCGTGATACACACTCTCCTCTCACGATCGGGCTCTGGACCCACGGCGTCTGCGCGCTCGTCTATGCGCCCTTCGCAATACCGGCTACCGGCGATGTAACCGGGAAAGGATGGGCTTCCATCGCGGTGTTCGGCGTGGTCGTGATCGGTGTGGCGGGACTCATATACCTCTACGCGCTGAAACGCGTCAAGGCGCAGGACGCCGCCCTCCTCTCTTACATCGAACCGGTGAGCGCAATGGCGTACGGATTGCTGTTGCTGGGAGAAGCCCCTCATTGGCAGAACTTCCTGGGCGCGGGTCTCATTGTCGCGGCGGGCGTTCTACTGCTCGGGCTCCGCCGGCCGGGCGAAGAGGTCGCTGAGGTGTTCGACGCCGCCGAGCGCTGACAAGCGCGTCGCAAAGTGTGCCTCGCCCACACTATCTTGGTTGATTCGCCGATACTCGCTCCACCTGAAACTTGCCGCCTGCACTGGTTTGTGGGATAAATATCGTTACCACATCATCGGCACTTGAGGAAAAGGAGTAGCAATGAGCGTGCTCTATATCCGGCAGTCCGACGGCAGCTTCGAGAAAGTCCCCGTAACTCCCGAGAACACCCAGCGTTACATCCAGAGCGTCGACCTCTATCGAGAAGACGACGACCCGATGTTCTGGTCTAAGGATAAGATCCGCGATATGCAGGACCCCTTGTTCAAGCGGCAGATGGAGTGGGTCTGGGACGGGCACGACTTTTACAAGTCTCTCTTCAAGGAAAACGGGATTGAGCCGGGCGACCTCACCACGCTGGACGACCTGGAGAAGATACCGCTCACATACAAAAAGGACTACATGGCCGACCCCGACGCGTTCAAGCTGAAGCCGTCGGAACCCACGATCCTTGACTGGATATTCGAGGTCACTTATACCACCGGCTCGACGACCGGTGTGCCCACACCGTTCTGGAGCACCATCCACGACGAGCACGGCATATGGCAGTTGCTCTTCAGGGGGATAAAGCTCGGAGGGTTCCCGCCGTACGCCCGCGTGATGAACCTCTTCCCGGTCGGGCCCGTACCACACATCGGGTTCTTCAGGGCGAGAGACATCGGGATGTGGGGCGTCGGCTGCCTCAACATGTACGGGTGCACGGGCATGCCCAATGCCGAGTTCCCGGTGCACCGCTCGATGGATTACGCGATAGACCTCATCGAAAGCGGAAAAGCGGAAGTGTGGCTTGGCATCGCCAGCTTCATGCGAAGGCTCCTCATGAAAGCGGAGCAGGAAGGGCGCGACTTCTCCTCTGTCAAGCACGTGCAGGCCCTCGGCGAGGCGTGCCCGCAGGCGATGCGCGACGACATGAGGAACCGCCTCAAGAACATGGGAGCGGAAGACCCGTTCATCAGCAACTCGTACGGCTTTACCGAGATGCAGGGCGCGATGCCCGAGTGCACCGAGTTCAGTGGCTGCCACAACCCCTCGCCGAACCTCTACTTCTTCGAAGTGGTCGACGAGGAGACCGGCAAGCGCGTAGCGGACGGCGAGCGCGGGCTCTTCTGCATTACCCACCTCAACAGGCGAGGCACGGTGCTCCTGCGGTACGTAATCGGTGACATCGGCGCAATGACCAACGAGACCTGCCCGCACTGCGGGCGCAACGGAGGGCGGACGGTCATCGCGGTCGGCAGCACGTACGCTACGCGCACTGCCGAGCTCGTGAAGCTCAAGGGCACGCTCATCAACCCTGAGATAATGAGGGACGGCCTCGCGAACACTCCCGGCGTCCAGGAATACCAGATAATATTCACGAAGAAAGACCTCGAGGACCCGTACTCTCTCGATGACCTGATCGTAAAGATCGCTCCGGAGGACGGGTTCGACACCAAGAAGATGGAGACCGAGATACAGACGAAGCTGATGACGGCCGTCGAGATGCGGGCCAAGATCGAGTTCGTTTCGATGGAGGAGATCTTCGACCCGACCGTAGCGCTCAAGGCGTACAGGGTGCTCGACCTCAGGCCAAAGCTGGACTGAATAGAGGGCAAGATGGCAGACGAAGAAAGAGAAAAGAAACCGACAGCGGGCAAGTTCAAGAAGGCGATAAAGACCGGCGGCAGACAGCTGGAGGACGCCTACCAGGCAATGGGGGCCCGCGCCTACCGCCTTTACAAGGACGGCAAGATAAAGCACGAGGACCTCATAGTGGTCGCGACCGAGATCGACTCGCTCATAGTCGAAATCGACAAGAACCAGGCGGAGCTCGACAAGGTCGTCGCCGACCGAAAGGGCATCAAGTGCCCGTACTGCGACGCGAAGTCAGCCCCCGGGTCGAGGTTCTGTCCCGGCTGTGGCAGGGACCTTCCACTGCCTTCCGATCTTAAGGAGACAGAAAAGGTTCCGTGCCCGCATTGCGCAAAACCCGTCCCGGAGGCGACCAAGTTCTGTCCTCACTGCGGTAAGAAAGTGTAAGCGGGACCCGCCACCCCCACCCTGACCCTCCCCCCTCGAGGAGGGAGGAACCCTTTGAGCGGGGTAGCTCAAGTGTTGGGTTGGATGCTCGCGCTGGCGAGGTCCCTGGAGGCGATGATGTTGACGCCGGTACCCGCGACATCCTCGAGCACCACCTGGTCAAGCTTCACGGGGGCATCGACCACGATTCCCTCCAGCGACTTGACCGCGTCGGTGATCAGTCTCTTCGGAATAGCCTCGGCGCTCCGCACCGGGAGCATCGGCAGCGAACCGCTCCTGACGGAGACGGTAGTCGTGACGACCCGGCGCGGGTCCTTGAACTCCTCCTCCGCGTAACGCTTCCCGATCTTGCAGTCGTTTCCCGTGACCTCGAGGATCTCGCCGTTCTCCTCGGTAAGCTCGAGCGAGCAGCTCATCGGGCAGTTTATGCAGACGAAGTCGTGTTTATTCGCCACCCGGGATCACTTCCACTGTAAGCTCGCGGGTCTTCTCTCCGGTGGAAACGTCGAGCGCCTCAGTCGTCTGCTTCAACATCTCGGGCGGGCGCACCATCTTGTGCTTCTTGCCGGCGAGCGGCTTACCATCGGCGAGGATGCGCGCGGTTACTGCGCGCTCGGGGTGCTCTACGCGAAAGTAAAAATCCACGTCGCGGTTGAGGTCACTGACGAACTGCGGGACGACGTACTTGACGTTGCGACCCGCCACGACCTTGACTGGCGACTGGCGCTTTCGTCCCTGGAGCACGTACTCCGCCGCGCCCCGGCCCGCGACCTGGGCGCTGTGCGTAACGTAATCCACGAGATCGAAGACGTTGACGACGTTGCCGCACGCGAATATACCATCCACCGTGGTCTCCATCCGCTCGTCCACGAACGGGCCCGCGGTAACGGGATCGAGCTGTATGCCAGCATGCTTGGAAAGCTCGTTCTCCGGTATCAGCCCGACCGAAAGGCATAGCGTATCGCACGGCACAAATCTCTCAGTTTCCTTGCGCGGCTTGAGGTCGGCGTCTACCTCGGCCACCGTGACCGCCTCAACCCGCTTGCGCCCGTGGATGAAAGAGACGGTATGAGACAGGTGCAGGGGTATTTCAAAATCGCGCAGGCACTGGACGACATTCCGGGTTATGCCGCCGGGGTGATCCATCAGCTCGTAGACGCCTTCAACCCGGGCTCCTTCGAGTGTAAACCGCCGGGCCATGATGAGGCCGATGTCACCGGAGCCCAGGATAACGATCTTCCTGCCTGGCATCAGGCCCTCGATGTTTATGTCTCGCTGCGCCGCGCCCGCCGTGATGACGCCCGCCGGGCGAAACCCCGGCAGCATTACCTGGTGCCTGGTCCTCTCACGACAACCCATTGCGAGCACTATGGACTCAGGCTCTATCTCGACAATACCCTCTCGGTCGTTGACCGCGGTGATGCGCATGTCAGGACCCATGTCGAGAACCATGGTATTGAGCATGATTTCGACGTCTGTGCGCCTTATCTCCTCGACAAAACGCTGGGCGTACTCCGGGCCCGTCATCACTTCCTTGAAGACGATGGAGCCGAACCCGTCATGGATGCACTGGGGCAGGATGCCGCCGAGCTCGAAATCGCGCTCGATGAGCATCACGTCGCGCAACCCGGCTCCGGAAGCAGCCAGTGCCGCCCCCAGGCCCGCGGGTCCCGCGCCTATCACTGCCAGTTGCGGTTTTCGCGTTTTCTTCATCTCAAATCCACTTTATACGCCTACCCTCCCCCTTCAAGGAGAATGGGCCACATCTAGACGGCGATTGTTTTCTTGCCGGTGGTGAAAACCCAGGAGCCGTCGCCATCTTTTGTCATGTCTGTGACCGGGACGCCCATCTCGCGTGCAAGTATCTGGGCGACCCTGTAGCCGCAGAACCCGCCCTGACAACGTCCCATGCCGGTCCTCGTCCTGCGCTTTACCCCGTCCATCGTCGTGGCGGGGATGATACCGTGGGCCGCGTTTACGACCTCCGCTTCGGTCACTTGCTCGCACCTGCATATTACGTGGCCGTAACGAGGGTCCCCCGCGATGAGCCGGTCTCGCTCTTCGTTGCTGAGCTCGGCGAAGCGGGGAGGCGCCGGCCTCACCGGGTCGAAATCGCTCCTCGGCTGCCGTGGCACGCCAAGGTCGTGCAGGAAGACCATCACCATCTCGACAATTGCGGGCGCGCTTGCGAGTCCCGGTGACTGGATTCCTGCCACATTCACGAAGCCGCGGGCCGCCTCCGACGGGCCGATAATAAAATCCTCTTCCTCGGTGGGCGCCCTTATGCCACTGAACGCGGATATCATGGCGCTTCGCGGGAAGTCCGGCAGCAGGTAATAGAACCTGTCGAATATCTCCTGTATCTCCTCGGCGGAAATGGACGTGTCGAACTTGTCGTCAGTCTCGATAGCCGTCGGCCCGAGCTGAAGGTTGCCCTCGAGCGTCGGCATCGCTCCCCCACCCTTGCTGTGAGCTTTCGTCTTCCCCCGAACCCTGAACTCGGAGACGCTGCTATGCACGTACTCGCGCGTCTCCTCCCTGTCGAAGAGAAGGCTTGCCCCTTTGCGTGGGTGTATCCTGAAGCCGCCCGCACCGGCCATGTCGGCCACCTCATCGGCGAAGACGCCTGCGGCGTTCACTACTATTGGAGCGCGGATATCACCTCGGTTGGTGGTGACCCCGAGGACCCGCCCATCTTTAACGTTTACGCCGGAAACCTCTGTATTCAGAAAGACCCGAGCGCCGTTCATGACACTATGTTCCGCGAGGGCGATGGTGAGCTTGTACGGGGCGACCATACCGTAAGTAGGGTCGAAGACGCCGGCGACGGCGCTCCTCGTCACGTGTGGTTCCATCCTGTAGACCTCGGCCCGGCTTACCATTCGCAGGCCGGGGATGCCCTTTCGGCGGGCGTTCAGCATTATCAGTCTCGGCATGACCTGCTTCAGGACGAAGTCGTGGACGGAGCGCGGCATGCGGGCCGCGACTTCCTCCGGGAGTGTCCGAGGGGTGATGACTATGAGCAATCCCTGCCGCCGGAAGTCGACCCCGAGCCCGCTCACAAAATCATCGTAGAGGGCATTTCCTCTCACGTTGAGCTTCGCCTTGAGGGTCCCGATCTTCTCTCCGATACCGCTGTGGACCTCGGCGTTGTTGGCCTTGGTCGTCGCGTCCGCGACGTCGCTCTCTCTGTCGATGATGACGATGTCCGGCGTGTATTTCGTCAGCTCGCGGGCGATGGAACACCCGCTTACCCCTGCGCCGATAACGACCACCTGGGCGGATTCAGGAAGACCGGCTGGCGTCATGGTGACCTCGCGTGTCGTCGTTCAGAAAGCCCCATCCACATAGACTTTTCTCCCGTATCACCGACAAACCTCCGTTGCAGAGCCGCGGGACCCGCGAAATCCCTGGCCTACGGGGGTCACAGAGGCGCCCGGGCTACTTCTCGACCGCTACTTCATACCTTTGACCACCGGTTCTTTGCCCTGCTATAGTTTGGTTCCACTTCCTGGTAGGCTGGGAACTTCAAGGGGGACTGACGGTGCTGCGGATTATTGAAGAAACCGTAAGAGCGATGACTCTACACGTCCTTGGCACAAACACATTTCCCGATCTTCCGGTGCCGGACCCCGAAGCTTCAGTTGAATTGCTTCGGGAGTGGCTTGAAAAAGGCATCCCCGAGTTTGGCGCCGTGACCACGGCGGCGCTCCTGGCGCTCAATCTCTATTCGCTGGCCAACAACGGCAGGACGTTACCGGACTGCAACTTCCGCGCCCAGGCCTCACTTCTCGAGCGGCTCTTCAAGCGCAAGGGCTCGATCATGTACGGGTTCTTCTACATCGTCTCGATGCCCATCGTCGGAGCTTACTACGCACGCGACGATGTCCAGAAGACGCTCGGGTTCGACGTAGTGGCGCTCAAGGAGGAAGCCGAGAGACGCGTTGTGAGCAGGACTGCTTCCCTGCCGAAAAAAGAACCCGGCGAGGAACTTGCCGAAAGCGCGGGTAATCTATGATCTACTCCCGCGAACACATAAACGGTGATGTGCGCCTCATTGCCGAGGTCGTCGTCATAGGCTCGGGAGCCGGCGGCGCGACGATCGCGAAGGAGCTGTCGGAGGCTGGGCGCAAGGTCGTTGTCCTCGAAGCCGGCGGGCACTTCACGCGCGATGATTTCAACCTCCGGATGGACTTCGCGGCGACCAACATGTACTGGTACGGGGGACAGCTGATAACGCTCGGCACACCGATGTTCGTCATCCCCCAGGGCAAGACCGTCGGGGGCACGACGACCATCAACTCGGGCACGTGTCTGAGGATGTCCCACAGCGTGCTCAAGAAATGGCACATGGAGCACGGGCTCTGGGACATCAATGACGAGGAGCTCGCGCTTTACTACGCGGCGGTCGAGGAGTACCTGTTCGTCCAGAAGGGCGACCCGGAGGTGCTCGGCAAGAACGCGCTGCTCTTCCTCGAGGGGGCCAGGAACCTGGGGCTTTCCGGCGGTATCCTTCCGCGCAACGCGAAAGACTGCGAGGGCTTCGGCGTCTGCTGTTTCGGCTGTCCAACTGACGCCAAGCAGAGCGCGAACATCTCTTACATCCCGGACGCGGTGAAGGCCGGATGCGATGTCTACACCAATGTGACGGTGGACGAGCTCGTGCTCAAGGGCGGCCGGGTGACCGGGGCGAAGGGCCGTTTCGCCGGAGGCAACGGAAACGGCTCGTCGGGACCGACGATCGAAGTAAGCGCGGACGTGGTAGTGCTGGCTGCCGGGGCGTTCCATTCGCCCAGGATGCTTCTGGCACAAGGGTTGTGCAACTCGAGCGGGCAGGTGGGGCGCAATCTCACGATCCACCCGTGCAGCCCGACTGTCGCGGTCATGGACGAGAAAATCGGGAACCCCAAAGGCGTCCCGCAGGCGACGTACGTCGATGAGTTCGCCGACGACGGCATAATGCTCGAAGGGGGCACCGTGCCGCCGCTTGGAGTTGCGATGAACCTTCCTTACAATGGAAGTCGGCTTGCCGCATTCATGAGCGGCTATCCGAATACCGGCATGTTCGGCGCGATGCTCTCCGAACATTGTTCGGCGGGTACGGTTAAGCTGCACCCAAGGGACAGGCAGCGCTACGTCATCACCTACAACCTTCGGGGTGATGACGTCCGGAAGTTCAGGTTCATGACCGAGATAATGGCGGAGGTATGGTTCAGCCTCGGCGCAAAGAGCGTGTTCACACCGACCGTCAGCTTCCCGGACATGCTGCCTTCGGACCTTAAGCGCTTCAAGAAGCAAAAGCCGAAAGCTTCCGATTACATCGCGGTCAGCGCGTATCACCCGCTCGGGACGTGCCGCATGGGTGACGACCCCGAGAGCTCGGTGGTCCGGCACACCGGGGAGACGTGGGACATCCCCGGACTGTTCGTCTGCGACGGGAGCATAGTACCGACGTCTCTCGGCGTGAACCCTCAGCTCACCATCTTCGCGCTGGCGATGCGCTGCGCGGGGTTTGTCGATGAAAAGCTGGAGAAGGTCGCGGGCCGTCAGGGGCAGGGCAAGGCATCCTGCTCCGATCTGCACTGAGGTAAGACCAAGCCACGCGAAGTGGCTCAGTTCTCCATGTATTCCCTGAGGCAGCCGCTACGTGATGGGTGCCTAAGCTTCACGAGGGCTTTCGCTTCTATCTGGCGTATGCGCTCCCGGGTTACTCCAAAGACCTTTCCCACTTCCTCGAGGGTCCTGGGCCGCCCGTCCAGGAGCCCAAACCGGAGCTGCATTATGCGCTTCTCCCGGGTGGTGAGGTCATCGAGCACATCTTCGAGTTGCTCCTGCAGCATCGTAAACGCGGCCGCGTCCATCGGGACAATAGCACCGGTGTCCTGAATGAAATCGGCGAGGAGGCTGTCGTCTTCCTTTCCGATAGGCGTCTCGAGGGACAGGGGGAGCTCGCTCACCTTCATGATCTCCCGCACCTTCTCCTGGGTCAGGCCCATCGCAATGCTAAGCTCGTCCGGCGTGGGTTCATACCCCTGCTCCTGCAGGAGTCTGAGCTGCACCCTGGCAAGTTTATTGATGTTCTCGACCATATGCACAGGGACACGAATGGTCCTGGCCTGGTCTGCTATAGCTCTCGTCACTGCCTGCCGTATCCACCAGGTCGCATAGGTGCTGAACTTGAAGCCCTT
>PMDX01000323.1 GCA_003154635.1 Actinomycetota bacterium
GGGTAGGGCATTCGCTAGGGCGCCTGCCTTGAGCTCGTTAATGCTGTTGACGAACTCGATGACCGAAAACATGAGTGTACTATCTGTGGACGACGTGAAAACACGAGGCCTGGAGGTGATATGGAGAGGTCAATCGATGAGCATGCTGCAGAATCCAGTCAACCATGCCGAAGAGGCTCAATTCGTAGTAAGATCTCGGTGTTGGAGGCGGCATATGGAGAATATCAGATGAAACTTGGTACGAAAAGAATAAGTATTGGAAAATTGTTATATCACTTTTCAGTCGTAGCGTAGTCTGAAAAACGAGAAACAGGATGGAAAACAGAATGAGAAAAGGGCTGGCATCGTTTAGGGGAAGGACTCTCCTTTCATTATTGATTACGGTAATAACACTTGCTTCGTTTGGACTGAGTACGTATGCAAGTAGCACACCGAATCTTGCCATTGTAGCTCCCTATGACACAATCGCGACGGGCGAAGGTAACTGGGGCTTGAATACGGCGGGCTTCAGAGAGTTCCTCACCTGCGGAAACCAATATCGCATCCGGCAGGACGGGACAATCAAGAGAGTCCGGCTCTATGTTGACTCGACAGACGGTCTGACCGGTTTCTACATCAGAATATGGCGGAAACAGTCGGACGGGTACAGTCTGGTAGGGTCTAGTGAAGATATCCACGGGGAGTTGTCTTCAGGTCAAATTAACACGATTGACCTCGCGGACCCGATAACAAATGTCCAAGAGGGTGACTACTGTGGCTGCAGGATTGAGAAGTCCGAAAACGCTTCGTATAGTCTTTTCTCTAAATCTCCGTCTGGATACGATAGCCCCAGCACTTTTTACGTAGACAATGTCGAGCCCGCGACCGAAGGCTTCCAATGGGAAGCTCAAGCTCACGACAGCGTTGTTGTGCCCATTGAACTCTATATGGACTCGCCAGATTACGTCTTTATCGGGGATTCGATTATTAGCGGCGTACCTTTTAACTACAGTTTCATCAACGGTTGGGCTGGTACAGACATAGAGTCAACGATAGAAAGACAATTCGCCAATCTTGCCCACTGCAGTTATCAGAACATGGGTCTCTCCGGCGACACCATGGCAGGCATCTCGAAGCGGACGGAGCAAGATGTGGTTGGATTGAGCCCAAGAGTCGTTGTCGCTGAAGGGGGTATTAACGATATCGCGCTTGGGCCCGACATCACCAAGGGCCAGTTCTTGGGATACTGGAAAACCATTCTGGACGATGCAGTGTCTGCTGGCTTCAAAGTGGTCGTCATTCCCATCCTTCCCTGCTCGAATGGGTCGAACGACCAAATGGCAATTAGAGATGACTGGAACAGGGGGCTTGCCGAACTGGTAGGTGAGTACCAGAACGCGGATTTGGCAGACGCCAGCGCCTATGTTGGGAAAAACCGACCAGGGGGTCCGNNTTGTGGGACATCCAGGATGAATGCAGCTTCGACGGTACGCATTTGACCGCCGAGGGTAACCGCAGGATTGCGTCTGCCCTTTATGACAGGGTTCAGCCCCCTATTATCGAAAGCGCCTCGTTCGCTGGAATCTCAGCAGGTGATACCGTGACCATCGTGGGAACACACTTCAGGCCAGCGCGCGTCGCGTCGCGCGTGTTCTTTGACGGAAGAGAGGCGAGCGATTATGTGTCGTGGAGCGACACCGAGGTCCGCGTACGGGTACCCAGTGGGTTGACTCTAGGAACGACTCGCGTGACAGTCGAGACGCTGTGGGGTGCCTCCGACCCCTTCGAATTCAATCTCGCACCTACCATCACGACCATTTCCCCCACCGACAAGATTGCCAAACAGCAGGCTTTCACCCTGGCCGTGAACGGGACCAACTTTGTGGCAGGCTCGATTGTCAGGTGGAATGGGATGGACTGTATCACGACCTACGTGTCGAACATAAAGTTAACCGCTGCTATACCCGCCTCTGACATAACTTCAGCAGGTACGGCAAACGTGACAGTGTTCAATCCGACTCCCTGTGGAGGAACCTCTAATACACGGACGTTCGCCGTCAACCAGCGGGTATTCTACTTCGCGGAAGGTACTACCCGTACCAACTTTCAAGAGTATCTGTGTATTTCCAACCCCGACGACCACGACGCGACGGCTAGCGTCACCTATCTGTTCACCGACGGCACCACCAAGGACGCGAGTTATACCATCCCAGCCAACTCGCGTTGCACCGTTAATGTGAACAGTGTGGTGGGACCAAACAAAGACCTCTCGTTAAAGGTTCTGTCATCGACTCCCAACCTTGTTACCGAACGTCCGATGTACTTCGATTACAACGGCAAGTGGACCGGCGGGTCAGACGCCATAGGCGCAACGGCCCCCAACAAAAACTGGTACTTCGCAGAAGGCAACACGCTGCCAGATTTCGACCAGTATATTACCGTCCTAAATCCAAGCGAATCTTCCGCCAACCTTACCTTCCATTACATGGTGGAAGGCCAAGGGGAGAAGTCGATAACTGGACGAGTAGGACCCCACTCTAGGGCCACTTTCAAGACGAGAGACCAGATAGACTCCAATCTAGACATTAGCCTCTACTTGGAATCAGACCAACCTGTGGTGGCCGAGAGGTCCATGTACTTTAACTACTTGGGGTTGGCCGCTAACAATTGGACGGGGGGACACGATGTGGTCGGGGCCAACTTTCCTACAAAGGACTGGTATTTCGCCGAAGGCACGACTAGGAAGAACTCTGTGGACGGTCAATTTGAACAATGGCTCTGCCTGCTGAATCCTAGAGCCGCGCCTTTAACCGTAACCGCCACCTACCAGTTGGCTGCGGGACAGGGAAGCCCCGTTTCAAAGTCCTACACAATCCCAGCGCAGCAACGCCTCACCGTATCGGTGAACAGTGAGATTGGACAGGGTAAGGACTGCAGCGTATATCTCCACTCGACTTCAGGCTTCATAGCTGAGAGGCCGATGTACTTCAACTACCAAGGAAAATGGACAGGTGGCTCCGACGTGCTTGGAGCTAACAACCCAGCACAAACTTGGTACTTAGCGGAAGGGACAACCAGACCTAACTTCGACGAGTGGCTCTGCTTGCAGAACCCCGGTGACACCGATGCCCATACTACTATCAACTACTACACCGCCAACGGACAGGTTATTACCAAGCAGTGGATGGTGAAGGCTAATAACAGACTGACTGTAAGTGCCACCAGCGATGTTGGGGAGAACCAAGACATATCGGCCAAGGTCTCTTCCGACCAACCGATAATCGTTGAGAGACCGATGTACTTTGACTACAACGGCTGGACTGGTGGACACGATGTGGTTGGTTACCCGTCCTCACCGTAACAAAGGCAAAATCACGCTTAGAAATAGTGAAGCCCCGCTTTTTACGGCGGGGCCTCTAACTCTTGGGCGGAGTGTTAAGACTCGAGGATGCGAAACCCACTTAACACAACGTTCTACGGGAAAAGGTGCGCCGCTCGCCTAATCCAGCCCGCTTACGGCATCGTCAGAGTCGTCCTCCAACGCTTCGGAAGAGCTGATCACCAACTGGCCCGCGTCCTCGTCCAGGGCATCGATAAACGCTGTCACGACCAACGGGTCGAACTGCGTTCCGGCGTTGTCCTCGATCTCCTTTATAGCGTCCTGAAGGTCAAGAGCCTTGCGGTACGGCCGGTCCGACATCATGGCTTCGAACGAGTCGGCTACAGCGAGTATCCTTGCGCCTAGAGGGATCTTCTTGCCCTTGAGGCCTTCCGGGTAACCCTTGCCGTCCCAGCGCTCATGGTGGTGAAGTATTATTGCCCGCGGCTCCTTGAGGAAGCTGACCGGCTCCATGATGGAATCGCCCATCTGCGGGTGTGTTTTTATGTGGACGAACTCGTCCTCTGAAAGGGCCCCGGGCTTGTTCAGGATGTGCCCGGCGATCCCAAGCTTCCCGATGTCATGGAGGGCCGCCGCGTACTTGAGGTTGCGCAGGTCCCACTCCGAGAGGTCGAGCTTCTTACCGATTACCATCGCGTACTCGGTCACCCGCTCGGAGTGGCCGTAGGTATACGGATCCTTCACCTCTATAGCCCTCGCGAGAGCTTTCACAGTTGAGAAGTAGCTCATCTCGAGGTCTTCGTACAGAGACGCGTTATCCATGGCCACCGCGGCCTGGCCGGCTATAGCACTGACGAGGTTCAGGTCCTCGCCATCGAGCTCGTCGCGCTCCTTGGCGTAGAACAGCCCCATTATCCCCAGGAGATGATCCCGGGAGCTGATGGGAACGAGCAGGACGGACTTGACGCCCGTGTCCTCCAGGCGGTCAGGCGGTATGAAAGGCGAGAGGTGTGCCTCGGAGACCGCAACCTCATTCCGCATGAGCGCGTCGATCTCTTCCGAGATGATGTCGCCGGGAAGGACCCCGGCGGACAGGGCCGTCTCCCACTCGGAATCTGGGAACATCCCGAACGTGGCCGTCGGGAAGAAACGTCCATTTTCCTCAAGGTAGATGTACATGGTGCACTTGCCGACCTCGCAGACGTCAGCGGTTATCTGAACGAGCCGGGAGAGCAGCACGTCGATGTCAAGGGTCGAAGTGACGAGGCGGGAGACTTCAAGGAGCGCGATGGTCTCCTTCAGCTTCTTCTGCTCGCTTCCGTGGAGCCGAGCGTTCTCCATAGACGCTGCTACCTTGTTGGCGAACCTCTCGGCGAGGTTCATCTTCTCCGTCGTGAAGATCTGTGGATTCTCGACATTGTCCAGCATCATGACGCCGACATTCCGGTCACGCACGAGTAGCGGCACCAGCGCCATGCGCTTGGTCTTGGCCGTCCGCATCACCGCGGAGATGTGAGGCATGCTCCGCGGATAGCCTTCGACCACGACAGACTCGCGCTGGTGTACGAGCTTCTTGACGATCGGCTCGTCGAGCGCGACGACGCGATCGCCGAACGTCTTCTCGTCGAAGTTCGACGCTTCAAGGTGGAGGTCGTTGGTCAGGAGGTCCCTCGTAAAGAACGCGCAACGCTCGGCACCGACCAGGTCCCTGCACTTCTTGACCGCGGAAAGCAGCAGCGTGCTGAAATCCAGGGTGGCCGCCAGGTTGCTCGGGAACCGGTCGATCTCCTCCTGGTACGAGTGATAGAACCTGATTATCTCGTCACGAGTCTGCGTGAACGATTCTGCCCTGATGGTCGCCGCCTGGCCGAGCATTTCGTGAACGAGGAGAGTCGCGGCCATCGCGTCACCCGGCTTGACGTCGCCAGAGTCGATCAGCTCCGCCGCGAGCCCGGTTATGGCTCTCTCGACGATGGACGGAACGCTCAATACTTCTTTCATTGAGAAGCCATTCTTGGCATGTGAGTAGCTCTGAAACGTCTCGTTACCGAGGAAGTCCATCATGTCATCCGCTTCCAGGGCTTCTTTCAACTGGTCCAGGTATGATACGAAGTACTTCTTGCGCGTTAATTTGAGGAATGAATAAAACGAAGTTGAAGGAGGCTCGCCTTCCGTTATCCTCGACAGGACTTCAGCGCGCCTTGTCGTCAATAGTTCCAGCGCCAGAAACTTACCGTTGTCAGATCTCGAAAGCATCCTGCTCATCAAAACCCCCGCACCTGTAGCCTTTCAACACTCTACAACGTTCGAACACCGCTGAAGGTGCTCAAGCGACGGCCAGGCATCCTTGTCGCCCGTCCCGTCCACCGCGTCGTAACGCATAATTATCCATGCAGCCGTCTCCCGCTCAATCCGGACTGCTATATAGCGGACATCAGGTTTGCCATCTCTATGGCGGTGAGCGCCGCCTGCCAGCCTTTGTTTCCAGCCTTGGCACCTGCCCTGTCCACAGCCTGTTCGAGCGTGTCCGCGGTTATTATCCCGAAGACAACAGGCACATCGGAATCGAGTCCTACACGCGCAATTCCCTTTGAGACCTCCGCGGCCACATAGTCAAAATGAGGCGTACTACCTCGGATTACGGCCCCGAGACACACCACTGCGTCGTACCTACCGGACCTTGCCAGCTTCTGAGCCACGAGCGGTATCTCGAACGAGCCCGGCACCCACGCCACATCAATATTTTCGGCCAATGCCTCGTGTCTCTTTAGCGAATCCAGAGCTCCGTCCAGAAGGTTCTTGCTTATGAACTCGTTGAACCGGCTCACGACGATTCCGAACTTCAGATTCCTCGCAATCAGTTTTCCCTCGAATGTCCCCATTATTTCCTCCTCCCGTCAGAGGCCCGGAGTGGCGCCCCGGGGCTCCGTCACATCGATTGCACGGACGGTCTTCCAAGAGCTCGTTATTTCTTCGTCTTCTCTAAATCGAGTATGTGGTCCATCTT
>PMDX01000308.1 GCA_003154635.1 Actinomycetota bacterium
GCTCTCATCCACCGCGCGATCGAGCGCCTCGAGGTCTCCGAAGGGTACCTGTGTGTAGCCGGGTACGAGTGGCTCGAACGGCTTCGAGTACTGCTCGTGGCCCGCCGGAAGGGCGTAGCCGGTGTGACCGCGGTATGCGCCGATCGCGCTCACGACCCCGGGGCGGCCGGTATGACCGCGGGCGAGCTTGATCGCCGTGTCGACCGCTTCGCCGCCGCTCACCGGGTGGAACGGATCTCAACTGATCCATAGCCTCGCGACGTTGTTTTTGTGTAAGCCCTCCATTCACTCCTAGGTCGGCGGTTTGAGGTCGCTTGGGGCGCCGTCGATCCTCATCTGGTCTGCTGTGAAGCCGGACCCGAAGTCAATGATTGTCCAGCCATCGGCTGTCTTGCGGAAGAGGAAGTAGTAGGTCGGCCCGCCCGTCTTCGCCGCCTTGTCCATCTTCCAGGTGGGGTCCATCTTACTCGCGGCCGCAGCGGTGAAGGACATGCCTTTCGTGTCCACTTTCCTGTTCTTCAGGAACTCGAGCATCGCCGGCAGCGGTGTGGAGCCGGTGAAGGTGGCGAACACGGTGTAGGTGACCTTATTGCTGGGTCCTCCGCCGGTCGTTACGACCACAGGGTAGCTCCCCGCGCGGAGGACAGTAGGCACGGTCGCCGAGATAGATTTATCAGACCATGAGAGGACGCTCGTCTTCTTGCCGCCAACGGTCACGGTGCTTTTATCCCGGGTCTTGCCGAAGAATGTGCCCGATACCTTGAAGCCGGTACGCACCAGCCCTTTATTGGGCTTCACTGACTTGATGACAGGCTTGCTTGCGCCACACCCCGCCGCCGCTACCACCAACAACGCCGCAGCGATGCTGATCCCCGCGGTATGGCTTCTTTTCATTCCGAGCATCTGGAACACCCCTCCCGGAACCTGCTTCACGCCTCCGTCCACGATAGCGACGATAGTAATTATACGGGCCTGGGTTTGCCTCCGCACCTCTCCGTCGTGCTCGAGTTGACTGTGAAGTAGTTCGACATTGCACAACGCGTGCCTTTGACGCCGATTCCTCTAACTTTGGCTCTCTGAAAGCCCCTCTGCCACGACGAGCGGTCGAGGCGGCTGGGCGGTCATTGCCAGCCAACGGCCGGCAACCTGCGGAGCAAACGAGCCAGCCGGGCCCGGCGAGGCTGGCCGAACTCGAACGGGCAGGTCGGACCTGCGCATCACAGCGCCCGATAAATGACCTTATCGAGTCTTCTCCTAATGGGCACAATAATGCTCGTTTTGTTACCCATTTCTTCTGAATGTGTTCTACCCGATGCGACGATCTCATTTTCCCCACCCCTGTTTTCTCAACGAGCTTCCCCTCGAGAACAGGGTGATTCATCTCAAATGCAAGTGATTATCGGTGATTGTATGTGTTAATATGCGATTCATGTTGAATATAATAGTTTATCGGTGATATACTCCATTTGTAATCATATTTACAATTCTGTAATCAATTATTCAGGGGGCCCCGTGGCTGAAACCGGAAGGGCAGAGGAAGCACTCAGACCCGCCGGTTATTCTGAGCTCATCGATCGTTACGAACTTGATGTGATCCCAAACTGGCACGTGTCCCTGGTGACGAACAGCGCGATCCGACGCGTGAGTGCGACGCGGGGCGTGGCCGAAGAGATTTTTCCTGCTACCTACTGGCCGGGAGAAGGGCTGGGTGATCACCTTGAATTCGCCCTCAAGTACGATGGCACGAACCCTGCGATTCTCGCGAGTCTCTTTGAGGCGATCGAGGTGGACGATTTACTGGCTTATGTCCACTCCAGGCCGACGGGGAAATTTGCCCGACGCTTGTGGTTTCTCTACGAATTTCTCACGGGTGCATCGCTTCAACTGGACGACTTGAAGACGGGGAATTACATTGATCTGCTGGACGCGGATCAGTACTATACCGCGACACCTGGCCGAAAGGTCCGGCGCCAGAGAATCCACAATAACCTTCTGGGGGACTCTCGCTTCTGCCCAACGGTCCGGCGCACCAGGACGCTTCAGGATTTCGAGGCTGCTCGCCTGGCCGATCGGTGTCGGGATGTCGTGTCCGGCTACGCGCCGGGACTGCTCAAGCGCGCGCTTAGCTATTTCTACCTCAAGGAAACGAAATCGTCATTCGAGATCGAGCACATTATGCCGAGCTCGACCCGGACCGAGCGCTTCGTCGCCCTGCTCCAGTTGGCGGATCACGAGGACTTTTGCATGAAGACGAAGTTGGTCGAAGCGCAGAACCAGGTCGTCGAGCCACGATTTCGCGAACTGGACTACCGGACCAACCAGAACTACGTGGGCGAGGCCGTTGCATGGCAGCATGAGAAGGTGCACTTCGTGTCACCGAAGCCGGAGGATCTTCCGGAGCTGATGGAAGGGTTGATCGCGGCCGACCAGCTTATGAAAGAAGGGGAGGTGCCAGCCGTCGTTCACGCGGCCGCCACTGCTTATGGATTCGTCTTCATGCATCCCTTCGAGGATGGCAATGGCAGAATTCATCGGTTCCTTATCCACAACATTCTCGCTCGTCGTGGTTTCACACCCTGGGGGATACTGTTTCCCATATCCGCATCCATGCTCCAGCACATGACCGAATACGACAATTCACTGGAGGCATTCTCGCGCCCCCTCATGGCCCTCGTGGAATATTCTCTTGATGAAGAAGGGCGCATGACCGTTCTGAACGATACGTCCCGCTGGTACAGATATATCGATATGACACCCCAGGCGGAAGCGCTGTTCAGGTTCATCGAGAGAACCATCGATGAGGAACTTGCGGGGGAACTGGCTTTTCTCGAACACTACGGCAACACAAGAGAGGCAATCAGCGAAATCGTGGACATGCCGGATCGGCTGATTGATCTATTCATCCGATTCAGCTTGCAGAATAACGGCCGGCTCTCAGCGCGTAAGCGCGCGAGTAACTTCGGGTTCCTTTCAGATGAAGAGATATCGCGAATGGAACAGGCGGTGCAAACCTCCTACGGGAGCGATACGCGGAAATAGGATCATGCTTGTTGTTGCTGACTTTTTCACGACTCCACCACCATTCCCGCAATTGACTGCGGCAAACAGCCTGGCTCTGATGAATGGAGCAGAAATATGTTACAGGCCCGAAGGCTCGGGTGTTATCTTCAGGCACACGGCGGGGCCCTCGGGCAAGCGACTGCCCAACCTCACCGCTACCCCGCTGCCTTCCTGTGCCCAGGCGAGGGGCTCGTCATCACCCAGCAGCTCGACCCGCGTTCCGGCGGCGGCCTTCAGGGACTCGATCGTGATCTCCGGGCTTCGAGGTGTCTCCATCAGGATCGCGAACAGGGAGCCGGGCTTGCTGGTGAAACGCACCCCTGAGCCATCGGTCGTCCGCCCTTCGGCCCTCTTCCACGGCCGGGTTCCATAGATAGCGTCACCATTGACCGAGAGCCACGCGCCGACCCCTTTGATCCTGTCGAGCTGGACCTCGGGGATCTCGCCCCCGGGCTTCGGCCCCACGTTTAACAGGAGGTTGCCGTTCTTGCTTACGATGTCGGTCAGCATCGAGACAATCGTGGGAACGGTCGCATACCGATTCTCCTCGGCTACCGCCCGGCTGTAATGCCAGTCGCCGATGCACGTATCCGTCTGCCACGGATCAGGGCGAATCGCGTTGGCGGTGCTGCGCTCGATATCCTCGACAAACGCGCCCACATGATTGGGCAGGATATGCTTGCCGTTGACGACGACTTCGGCTTTCCCCCCGTTTTTCGCGGCACTGAGGTTGTA
>PMDX01000319.1 GCA_003154635.1 Actinomycetota bacterium
CTAAAAAGGGGGGAAGAACATGAGTGAAGATATCGCTTACACGCCAAGGGAGCTGCTGGCCACCGTCGCGGCCAGGCTCATCAATGATGGAGACAGCGTATTTGTCGGCACCGGCCTTCCCCTGGTGGGCGCGATGCTGGCGCACAAGACGCACGCGCCACAGATGATGGCCATCTACGAAGGCGGGTCAATCGGACCGGAGCCTAGCGTGCTGCCGTGGTCCGTGGCAGACCCATTNNGCGCAGATCGACATGTACGGGAACATGAACGCAACGACTATCGGGCCGTATGACCACCCGAGCGTCAGGCTGACGGGTTCGGGAGGCGCCAACGACATAGCGTCACTGTGCAGCCGGCTCATATTCATGGGCCTGCACCTGCCCGAGCGATTCCCCGAGAAGGTCGACTACATCACCTCGCCGGGATTCCTTGACGGGCCCGGCGCCCGCGAGCGCGAAGGCCTCATCGGCGGCGGCCCCTGGCGCGTAATCTCGCACCTGGGCCTGATGGGTTTCGACGAGGAAAGCTGCCGGATGAAGCTGCTCTCGTATCACCCCGGGGTCAATCCCGAGATAATCCAGCAGTTCACCGGCTTCGAGCTCCTCGTCGCCGACGACGTCTACGAGACGCCCAGACCAACCGAAGAAGAGCTCTACGCCCTCCGCAACGTCGTCGACCCCAACCAGTGCTTCTGCTTCTGACCGAAGCCTTACACTAACCACTTGAGCCGGGTCTCTCCAGACCCGGCTCTTCTTCTCTTCCCTCCCCCCTCGAGGGGGTCAGGGTGGGGGTGGCGTTGACACTTCTCTCGAGGGGGGAGGGTCAGGGTGGGGGTGGCGTTAAGCCGGGGCCTCAATCCCCTCTTGTCCGATCCCATGCGCCTCCTCCCCGGCTCTGTGCTACAGTTTAAGGCATGTATGAGGAATTCAACCGCAGGGTCGCTGAAGCGCTCGAGAGCAGCGAGAAGCTCGAGTCAATGCGGGCGGCCTTCCGCTCGGTAATCGAAAAACAGCAACAAAACGAGGAACGTTTTCCTGACCTCGATGAGCGCCGCGAACGCCTGAGACGGGTCCGCGAGGAATGCGTCGGCAACGCCGGACTCCTCGATGAAGCAATCGGTAACCTCGAGACGAACCGTTTTCGCGTCCTGCGTGCGAAAGACGCCTCTGAAGCCGTGAGAATGGTCGTCGATGAGATGGGTGACGAGCGCCTGCTCGTCAAGTCGAAAACAAACCTCTCCAAGGAGATCGGCCTGGCGGCCGGGCTCGAGGCAGTGGGCATCGAGTTGGTCGAGACGGATATCGGCGACCGCATAATCCAGCTTTCAGGAGAGCCGACGGCTCACCCGACGTGCCCGTGCGCCCAGCTCGACCGCTATGACATTGCGCGAGTCCTGTCCGAACACCTGGGTCGGGAAGTCGATACCGACCCCAACGCGCTTATTCGCGAGATTCGCGACGAGCTTGTCCCGCTCATCGAACGGGCGCGCATCGGACTGACCGGGGCTAACGCGATTGCTGCCGCGGAGGGCGCCGTCGTGCTAATCCACAACGAGGGCAACCTCGACCTGGTCAGCCAGAGGCCCGGGAAGCTCATCATCCTCGCCGCGCCGGAAAAGCTGTACCCGAACATCGAGGAAGCCGTCAACATGGCCAAACTCGAGACCTACTACGCGACCGGGCAGCCGGTCACGTCTTTCATGCGGGTCATCGGAGGCCCGAGCAAGACCGCCGATATCGAGAAAGAGCTCTTCTACGGGATCCACGGTCCGAGCGAAGTTGTCATCATCCTTGTAGACAACGGGCGCAGTGAACTGCTCGCCGATGCGCGAATGCGCGAAGCCCTCATGTGCATCGGATGCGGCGCGTGCCTGCTCCGCTGCCCCGTGTACGATGTTGTAGGCCCGATGTACGGGTCGCCGGGTCATCTCGGGGGCGTCGGTGTTTGTGCAGACTCGTGCATCCCCACACCGGTCACGGACCCGGCTCAGACGGTCAAGCTCGCCGCCTCCCTCGAGGCGGGGCTCCCACTCTGCACCACCTGCGCGATCTGCACGGAGAATTGCCCGGTCTCCGTGGATGTCCCACGGCTGATCGAGGAGCTTCGAGCGCGGTCGACCGCGGGCGGCCTGCTTCCGCTCGAGGAACATACCCCCCTGATCTCGAGCATCCGAAACTATGCCAACCCGTGGATGCAACCACGAGCCCGCCGCGACAGGTGGTCAAAAGATCTCGACCTGAAACCGCGAGGCGAAACCGCGACAGGGCAAGCGGTGTTTTTCGCCGGTTGCTCTCTCTCCTATCTCGAGCCGGGTGTCCCTGCGGCTGCCGTGCGTATGCTCAGGGCGGTGGGAATCGAGCCTCTGTACCTCGGTAATGAGGAGCGCTGCTGTGGGAGCCCGCTGTTGAGACTGGGAGAGGTGGAGTTATCCGAGCAACTGGCGCGGGAGAACATCGAGCTCATGAAGGCGTCCGGCGCTCACTCTGTTGTCGCGTTGTGCCCGGGATGCCTGAAGTCGCTGCGCGAGTACCGGCAGCGATTCCCCGAGTTCGACCTTGACGTGCGGCATATCTCAGAGATCCTTGCCGACGCCGTCGCCGACGGCAGGTTAAAGTTGAAGGCGCCCGGCGATCTGGCGGGGATGACCCTTGCATACCACGACCCATGTCATCTCGGACGCGGATGCGGCATCTTCGAGGAGCCCCGCAAGGTTCTAGGGGCGATCGAAGGGCTTCACGTTGTCGAGATGGAGCGCAACCGTCTCGCAGCCGCGTGCTGCGGCTCAGGTGGTGGAGTCAAAACCGCTTTCTCCGAACTCTCCCGCGAGATCGGCCGCAAACGCGCCTCCATGGCCCGCGAAGCCGGCGCCGACGCCATCGTCACCATCTGCCCCTGGTGCGAACAAAACCTCTCCGACCATATCCCCACCTTCGACCTAATCTCCCTTGCCTCCGACTCCCTATAGTGGATTGGGGATTGGGGGTCAGGTCTTTTATTGTTTGCTTTTGCCCTCTGATCGAGTTAGCCATATTAGTAAACAATAAAAGACCTGACCCCCCTCTTTCTTCAAGTTAGAAGGAGAGGTTGGCCGACGGGGCAGGAGTTGATGGTGGCGGCGACAGGGCATTTGGCCTGGAAGAGGAAGAATATTTGGCGGTCGCGGTCCTCGAGAGTTTCCCAGTTGCCCTGGCCTTTTGAGATCACGAGGTCGGCGGTGCGAAAGAAGTCCTGGAACTCCTGCGTCGACCGCTCCACAACAGTGCCGGGCATCTCCGAGCCGCTGGAGATAACAGTGCAAAGCCTGTCGAGCCCCAGGTCGAGGGCTTCGGCCATGGTTACATCGTTGATGATGGGCCCGGCCCGGACCGCGAGGATCACTTCGAGCTCGCGCCCTTCCATTGCCGCGGTCTCGAGCATCGTCTCGATCAAGACCTGGTCAAAGACGATCTCGCCACAGTTGTCGGCCACGACCAGCACTTGCTTCGCGTCACCGAGCCGTTCCGCGAGTGCGGGATAGGCCTCCAGGCCCACCTCACCAGCGACGGCGTCCATTACGCTCTTCTCGAGGTCGAACGACTCGTGGGCGCCCGGGTCAACAACGTTGCCGGCGATGGCTAACCGCACCGCCATCAGCAGCGGGTCTTCAGCTGCCGCAACCGTCTCGCGAAGCCACGGCAGGAGAGCAACAACGACATCGTTCTGACGCTTCTTCTGCTCTTTGAACGGGTCGGGGTTCCCGGAGCGCTCGCGGATCATCCGGTAGAATATCTCGCCGCCCTCGGGAGGCGTCTGGCCCCTGCTCGCACTCGCCAGTATCCGCGCCGTCTCCACCATGCACTCGTGGTAGAACTCCTCGTCATCGCTCGCCAGCCTTGCCGCCGACAGCGCCTGCCGCATGGCACACAAAAAACATTCAGGCTGTATCTTCATATCTTCCGCCATTTCTTCCCTCCCCGAGGGGGTAGGGTCAGGGTGGGGGTGGCGTTAATTGTCCGGCTAGGCCTGGAGGGCATCCGGGGCGCCTCGTACTACGGTACCCGGCACAAATCGGCGGGCAGCGGCAAGCATGGTCTCCATGTCTTCTTCGGTAAATGGGCGAAGGGAAGAGAACCTTGGATCCAGCGTGTCCCTGGGACTGAAGTGCTGGAGGACAAGACGTTCCTCCCCCTGGAGGAACTCGGCGATACGCGTCACTTCCACAGGTCCGTGCATCATGGGTACGACAGTGGTCCGGAACTCGTGTTCCAGCCTGGAAGCCCTGATCAGGTGGATACTTCTGAAGACCGCTTCGAGCATCTCCGGCGTGCCCACGCCAGTCGCCACCTTGTAAGAACGGGGCTCGAGCGGTGCTTTTATATCCATCGAGATGTAGTCGACGAGGCCCTCATCGATGACACGCTGAAGCATGTCAGGAACCGTCCCGTTGGTATCGAGCTTTACGCCCACACCCTCAGCCTTGAGTTCCGCGCACAGTTCCGGAAGGCCCTGGTGCAAGCACGGCTCCCCGCCGGTGATGCAGATGCCGTCCACCCAGCCTTCACGCTCGCGAAGATAATCTTTCACCTCGGCGAGCGGCACAGTCTCGAGACTCTCGGGATGCAGCACGAGGTCGGGATTGTGGCAGAACGGGCACCTGAAGTTACATCCGGGCAAGAATATGGTTGAAGCAAGCATCCCTTCCCAATCGAGCATGGTGTTGGGGATGAAGCCTTTGATCTCCAGGCCAATCACACGCCGGCTGTCGCGTCTAGACGCTTCTTGATCTCCTCGGCCGGAGTCACACCGATCATCGTCTCGACCGGCTGCCCGGCGTTGAAGAGGATCATGGTCGGTATCGCCGTTACGTTGAACCTGCCGGCAAGCGCCTGGTTGTCATCCACGTTGCACCGGGCAATGACGGCTTTGCCCTCGTACTCTTCAGAGAGACTCTCGATGACGGGATGCATCATGCGACACGGTCCGCACCAGGGAGCCCAGAAATCGACCAGCGCCGGCTTTTCGTTCTTGAGCACCTCTGACTCGAAGTTATCGTCGTTTACTTCCAAGACGTCTGCCATAGTTCCTCCTGTTGCAACGCCCGGCGGCCTCCTAACCGCGTGCCGCCCGCTCGGAACCAGTCTCGCCCGAGCTCATTTCATATCATCTTGACCGCGCCCTCGGGGCACGCTTTCTCGCAGTCTCCGCACTGTTTGCACTGCTCGAGATCGATCAGCGGGAAGTCTTTCTGCCTGCCCGGCTCCTCTTCGGATTCAGGCTGGATCTGGAAGGCTTCCTTCTTGCAGTGCCTGGCGGCCCGGCAATCAAATTCCCTCGTGCACTTGGTCCGGTCCACCCAAGGAATCTTCAATAACAAACGCTGTTATCCTCCCATGCCCGCGATTAATCCAACCATCGTCTATCTCCAGCTCTTTAATCGATTTTCCACTATGATCGATGCCAACCAGTGTAAGCGGACTCGCACACCGCTCCCAGCACTATTTGTTGAGACCAAACGATACATGACCGGCGCCGCGGTTGTTCCAGTACATGGCCCGCTCGACCATGATAGGCAGGTTCGAATACACCCTGGTCGAGGTGTCGAGGTTTGGCACCTGGGAGTTCACGTGCACGGTCACGCGGCTGTTGGCCGGCATGCTGAACCCGGTCGTAGGTATAAGTCCCTGTTCGGTCATGTAGTCGATACCGATATTGCACGCGGTATCATTTGGGTTCTGGATGAGCACCCATTCGTCGAAGCCCCAGGCGGTCGAGCCCTCGGCCAGGAAGCACTGCTGCCTGGGCTGCGTTACCCCGATCTCACAGTGCCCCGCCTTACCAGTGCCGTTGTTCCAGTACATGGAGCGCTCGACCACTATGCCGGTGTTGGACTCCGCCTCGACCGAAACATCCTTGTTGGGCAGCGCGGCGTTGACGTGCACGGTCACGCGCGACTGCGCCGGCACGGTGACCGGAGCCTGGGGCACGGGACCAGTCGGGGTCTGGTACGTGAGCTGGACTCTCGCCGCAGTGGTGTTCGGGTTTCCGAGCAGGACCCACTCGTCGAAGCCCCAGTCTGTCGATCCCTCTGCTAGGTACCAGTGCCGCGCCGGGGAGTTGGTCCCGATGGAGTCGTGCCCGCCGCGCATTCCGTCCCAGTACATCGAGCGCTCGGCTATCACACGCTGGTCTGCGACCACCTGGATCGACATGTCCCTGGCAGGGAGGTCGTCCGCGATATTTATTGAATAACGGCTGTTCCCGTCGATGACGAACGGGTCTTTCGCGACCACCCCGGACGGCGTCAGGTAAGTGACCTCGACGTACGCGGAGCTCGCATTGGGGTTTTGTATGAGCAGGAACGTGTCAAAGCCGTTGTTAGTACTCCCTTCCGCGAAGTACCAGTTGAACGAGGGGGCTTGAACTCCGATCGAATCGGTTCCCTCGATCCGGTTGCCCCAGTACATGGAGCGCTCGCAGATTATGTCCTGGTCGGCCGTTACCCTGGCCGAGACGTCCGTCCCTGGAAGGATATCGTTGACCCTCATCGTCGCCCTGCTGGTGGGAGCGACCGTAACGGGATACGGCCCGTGAGCGCCGTCCGGCGCCATCAGGGTGACGCTCACATTAGCGGTGGCCGTCGACGGGTTCTGGATCAGGATGAACGTCTCGAAGCCGTAGTTGGTAGAACCCTCGGCGAGATACCATATGTGATTGTTCGCGGCATCGACCGAGAAGCCGCCCTGCAGGGTCGCCGACCTAAGTGCTTTGTCCTCGATGACCACGTCCCAGAGCCCCGGCTGAGCGCTGCTCAGGTCCAGGTGGCACGATACCCTGGTCGTTCCCGCCTGTGAGACACCAGTGCCTACGACGCCGCTCTCTCCCGCGCGCTCCAGCGTGAGCTTGCTCGGGTTGTAGAAGTTGGTGCCCCGGGTTGTCACAGTCACGGACGAACCCGCCGTTCCGTATTGCGGAGTCATGCCGGTGATCGCCGGGCCGGTAGAGCTCGGCTGTGTCATCCTTACCGCCATGTATGCGTCGATGAGCCCCCACCCGGTCTGGGCATCCCACCCGGCGCTCCCCAGGTCATGACAGCTCAGACAGACCGCGCCACGGACCTGGCTCGCGTCCCACGTGGGATGCACGGCCTTTACCAGCGCGCATGTCCCGGCGACGTGCGGAGACGCCATGGAGGTGCCGAAATACCCCTTCACCGCGAAGCCGCTCGATGGCTGGCCCTCGGTGGCGTACGTCTCCTGGTAGATGGGGATGCCCGCGTCGCCCCCCGGCGCCATGACGTCGAGCGCGCTTCCGTAGTTGGAGTACGAAGCGCGACTCTTGTTGCGCCTGGTCGCGCCCACCGCGACGCACGAGGAATACGCCGCTGGATAGTCGACGAAGCTCGTGTTGTTGTTGCCTGACGATGCACACACGACAACGCCTTTCCCGAATGCGTAGTCGCACGCGTCCTTGAGCGCTTCGTTGGGCTCAGGTCCGGAAAGGCTCATGTTTGCCACTTCGGCGCCATGGTCCGCCGCGAACTCCAGGCCGGATATGATGTCGTCATCCGAGCCGGTCCCACTGCTGTCGAGGACCTTGATGGGCATGATGGTGCAGTCGAATGCTATACCGGCGCACTTCTTGGTATTGTTGGTCGTCTGCGCGACCGTGCCACATACGTGGGTGCCGTGGCCGTTGTCGTCGTCCGCGTACGGGTCTCCGTGGACGAAGTCGTATCCGCTGGTAAAGTGGGTGCCGGCCAGGTCGTCTGCCTGATGGTAACCTCCCCCGTTGCGGTAAGCGACCCCGGTGTCGATGACGGCGACCACCACCGACGAGTCGCCCCCATAGTTGCCGGTGACCGAGTGGACCTGCTCCCACGCGTCCGGCATGTCTATGCCGCCACCGGAGTACGGCTGGCTCATGTTCCACTGGTCACCCACGCCGTATACCGGATCATCGGGGTTGAACGCGTCGGTGTGCCTGATGTAGTTGGGCTCCGCGTAATCGACAAGCCCCGACTCGCGCAAAACTCTTATCGAGCTCTCGAGCTGGGCAGTCGGTACCTCCAGCACCTCAGCCCCGGTGCCTCCGAGCACTCTGCTCGACACCGCCCGCACACGCTGCCTGAGCGCCCCGGCTCCGCCCGCCCCGGAACCACCTTTGAACTTGACGATGAGCTCACCCGGTACGTATTGGGCACCAGGCTGAATGACTTTCGATGAAACCTCGCCGCTGCTTCCCGCGGATCCAGGACCACCACGACGCGTCTGCCCCAACGCAAGACCGGGCGCGAAAGCTGCAAACGTAAACACCAGTAACGCTGAAAGGGCAACGACTTTCTTCAAGGCTGTCCTCCAATATCTCAGGAGCTTCCCTCCTGTAAAGGATAACGGACAAACCTCGAAAATGGGTGACCGGATGGGGGGCCGCTCTGTTTTTTCAAACCAGATAGGGAGTGCGACAAACCGGGGGGCAGGCCCGGCACACAATAGGAAAGGCGCCAACCTTATCGGCTGGCGCCCTCGCCCTCTTCGCCCTTAGACCTGTCTACCGGGCACAAAATTCTTAATGTGCAGCAGCGCGTGGCACGCTCCTCAGTCACCGCGACCTCTCAATGCACCTGCGCTTTGCCCGGTCAGGTTTGCTTCGCCAATACTATTTTGCATCGAACCGCCCGCGTGGGGAAGAAGAACGCTGCAAACGTACGCGACCCGGGAATAAACGATTGAATATCGGAACGAACGCAAGCCCGAAATGACTTGAGCCGGGTTCCAAAACCCGGCCCAAGTATACCGACGTGCTGCAAGCAATGAATGCGATTGGTGTCAGAAATGGAGGTGGAGCAACTCCTTGAAATCCGAAAGCCGGCGCTGGCTCACGCAGATCATTGTCCGGCTCTCATCACCGAGCTCCACAATGTAGCGGCCGGGCGCCTCCTTTGTCACACCTGCAACTTTTTTCAGATTCACGAGGTAGCTGCGATGAACGCGGAAGAACTCGTCCTGCGCAAGGACAGCTTCCTGGAGCTCCTTCAGGCTGCAATCCGACAGGTACCTCGTGGTCTGCGTGTGTACGTAAGTGTTCTTGCCGGCGGCCTCGATAAAGAATATGTCGTCCCGCGGGACGAACGTAACCTTGTCGCCCATTCGCACCGGAACGCTGTCCAGAACGCGCGAGCCGTTACCAGTCCTCACTGAGGACTTCTGCCGCGTCTCGAGCAGCCTGTCTATCCGCGCCATCAACTCGAGGGCGTGGAAAGGCTTAACCAGGTAGTCGTCCGCACCACCTCTGAACCCCAGCACTTTCGACTCCTCGTCCTTGACGGCGGTGAGCAGTATCACCGGGAGCTCTTTAGTGCCGGGATTTTCGCGTATCTCGCGCATCACCTCGAGGCCGGCCTTGCCGGGCATTTTGAGGTCGAGTATCACGAGGTCCGGTTTTGCGTTGTTTACGGCGTCAAGGCCCCCGTTGCCGTCCTGCTCGGCAGTCACCTCGAACCCGCCGACGCGGAGAAATGTGGTCAGCGCCGATCGCAGCCCCGGATCGTCGTCGACGATCAGTACTTTCTTCTTGCCGTTGCTCTTCCCGTTATTTCCGTTATTGCCATTTTCCATTTCAACCGCCAAGTCAATCACCCAGATTATCGACCTGCGAGAGCGGGTACTTGAGGCTTAGGACTGGTTTTCAGGGGGCTTGCGTTCGATATCCCGGATGCAGAACTCGAAGCATGCCCCGCAGTCGTTATAAGCCCTGACAAACCCGTCATAGACCTTGACGATCTTTTCCACGGTAGCAAGTCCGATCCCGGCGCCCCCTGGATTTCCCCTGAAGAACGGCTTAAAGATCTTATTCATATTCTCGGGTGGGATTCCCGAGCCATTGTCTCTTATCACGTAACGATGGCCGACGTCGGAACCCTCGCCGAGGTATGTTACCTCGACCAGGGGCTCCTCGCTGTCGTTGTGGACCACCGCGTTGCTGATGAGGTTTGAGAATATCTGCGTGACCTGGACCCGGCTGCCCCGTATCATGCCCAGGTCGTCGCTCAGACGCACCACCACGCCCCTCCCCTCGATCTCTTTGGCGAGCTGCCGGCGTACGACATCCACGACCTCGGCCACGTCGACCTCTTCGACCTCGAGCGGCACCTGCCCGCTCTCCGCAAGGAGGAGCATGTCCTCGACCAGCGAACCAGCCTCGGCCGTGTAGTGGCTGATGATGCGTGCCATCTCATGGAGCGTCCCGTCGGGGTTCTGGTCGACCTCCTGGTTCTCGATGAGGACCCTCAGCGTATCCGCCGCGAGCATGATCGCCGAGAGCGGCCCCTTGAGGTCGTGCGAGACGGTATGAGCATAGGCATCGAGCTCCCGGTTGACCTGCAGGAGGAACTCCTCGGTGATGACCTTATCCGTGACGTCACGGCCTGTGAACTGGAACCCTGTGTACACCTCGTTCTGATCGAATACCGGCACGGCGTTCCACTCGACCGAACGCCAGCCCCTCGGGGTTGATTGTCTGTTAACAAAGCCTCTTATCATTCGTCCGGTACGCAGGGCGTACGACCAGGTGTCGATGCTCCGATCCAGATCCTCAGTATGGACGAACTCGCTCAGCTCGCGCCCCGCGAGCGCGTCGCGGCTCTTGCCCCAGAAGGCACACGCGGCGTCACTCAGGAAGGTGAACCTCCCGTCGTAATCCACACGCGCAATAATATCGCCCGTGAGCTCAACCACACCGGACGGCCGCTCGAGCTCATCGTCCTGGATCCCACGGGGGATCCTCCGGCTCCATCCGACCTCCTGGCCTATGGCGCAGATCCCAACGGGGAGTCCTTCGCCGTCGTGGATCATGACCGCGGTGAGCTCAAAGGGGATACGCCTGCCGTCGGAGGCTGTGATGTAGAGCCTCAGCACGGTTTTTTCGCCCTTTCGCGCGCTCGTGACCTGCTGCAGCAGCCTTCGGGTCTCATCGCGCGAGAACACTTCGGCCGCAGCCATGCGATGGAGCTCGCGTTCGGTGAAGCCGGTGATATCCTTGAGCTTGGTGTTCCAGCTCATGAACCGGCCCTCGAGGTCGATCACGAAGAAGAGCTCGTCCAGTGCGTTGACCGCGACCCCGGTGAACGCATTTTCGCGGTCCAGCACGTCGCTGGCGCGTTTGAGCGCCGCCTTGGTGAGCGCGTCGCGGATAACGTCCGCAAGCGTCTTGGGAAGCGTGAAATCCTTTATTACATAACCCGAGGCGCCCATCTGGAACGAGCGCGCCGCCAAGTGGACATCGCCGTACGCCGTTACGATTATGACAGGTGGGTTGTCCTCCCCTTCCGCGATATCCTCGAGCAGCACGAGCCCGGTCTCGTCGGGGAGCTTGTAATCAAGCGTAACGATATCGAAATCACTGGGGGATTGTGAGAGTCTCTTGCGTGCTGTGGCGCCATCGGCCGCCGTCTCCACTTCTACGGTTAGCTCCTGTTCCTCGAGGAGGCGCTTGTACAAAGCCGCCGCGCTGGGATCGTCGTCTACCACCAGTATCTTGATAGTATCGTCAGGACTTAACACACCCACACCCTCAACCGGAATCTTTGACCCAGAGCCCTCGCTCCCGCGTTTCCCCCGAGTGCCAACCGTTAATCGTCATTATGATACCACTCACCAGAAACTAAAAACCAGCAGTCCAACTTCTGGGGGATGGGGTGTTTCCGGGTGTTATGGCAAGCAGACTCGCCGCTTTGGTACGAACAGTTTGGGGTTACTGCCGCGGGCCTGCTATTTCGAGATACCTACCGAGTCGTGACCCCAGGTCCGGTTGCTTCCGTACATGGAGCGCTCCGCGATTACGGGCTTGTCGGCGGTAACTCTGGTCGAAACTTGCCACTGGTTGGGGACGGTGTCCGCCACGAAGAACGTCTTGCGGGAGTTGGCGGGCAGCGTCACCTTCGGTCCGGCAATGCTCCCACCGGGGGTCATGTAGGTCAGGGTGATCTTCGTAGGTGTGCTGTTCGGGTTCTGTACCAGGACCCAGGTCTCGAAGCCCGCGCCGGTGCACCCCTCGGCGAGGTCCCAGCTGTCTGCGGGGCTCGTTACGCCCATGGAGTTCGTGCCCTCGATTCTGTTGTTCCAGTAGCACGAGCGCTCCGCGACTATCGGCTGATCGCTGGTCACCTTGGTCGAGACGCTCCAGGTGTTGGGCACCGTGTCCGCGGCGAAGAAGCTGTGCCTCGTGCCGGCCTTCACGACCACGGTCGGGCCCTTTACCTCGCCCCTGTCAGTCATGTAGGTCAGCGTAACGCGAGCGTCCTTGCTGCCCGGGTTCATTACCGGGATCCAGGTCTCGAATCCGCCGCTGGTGCAACCCTCTGCGAGGTACCAGGTCTTCGCCCCGCCGGTCACACCGACCGAGTCGTGCGCGCCCGTCCTGCCGTTCCAGTAAACGGACCGCTCGGCGATAACCGGGTCATCCGAGGTCACCTGGGTCGCGACCTCGCCGGCATTGCTCAAGGTATCCGCAATGTTGAACGACTGGCGCGAGTTCCCCGCCAGTGTCACGTATGGGCCGTTCACCTTCCCGGTCGGGGTCATGTAGGTGAGCATCACGTGGGTCGGTGAGCTGTTGGGGTTCTGGACCAGGATCCAGCTCTCGAAGCCGCCGGTCGTGCTTCCCTCGGCGAGGTACCACACCGAGGACGGAGCCTCGACTCCCACCGAGTCGCTTCCCCACTTGCGATTGTGACCGTACATGGAGCGCTCGGCGATGATGTTCTTGTCCGAGGTGACCCGCGTGGATACCTGCCACTGGCCCGGGAGCACGTCCGCGACGTTAAACGTCTGGCGGGAATTCGCCGCTAGCTTCGTCCGCGGCCCCTGCACCGTTCCCTGCGGGGTCATGTAGGTGATGTTGATGTCCGCCGGGGTGGCATTCGGGTTCTGGACCAGTACCCAGGTCTCGAACCCGCCGTTGGTGCAACCCTCGGCCAGGTACCATATGGAGTTGTAGACGCTGAACTCCACCTCGTTGCTGGCCATGCTGCCCTGGTAGACCTTCAGGGGACCCGAGGCCTGCCACTTGGGAGCATCGAACACTATCTTGTTGTCGCTCCAGGACACCACTGGTATCGTCGCGCTGCCCCACTTGAGCGTCCCGCCGCTGCCGAGTTTCACGCCGCGAAGCGTAACCCTCTGTCCGGGCTTCGCCGCGCCGGGAGCCACGCCCGTCAGGCCGAGGTCCGCGGAGAACTGCATGCCGTTGCTGGTCTCGCCGAGGTAGTTGGTCACCGTTACCTTGCAGTCGATGACGCCCGCCGGGACCTTCGCGTAGATCGTGTCGTTGACCCAGCCGCTGATCTGCGCCGCCGTGCCCCCGAACTTGATGCTCGCGACCCCGCGGCAGGTCCCGAAGTTATTGCCCTTGATGGCCACGGTCGCGGCCGCGGTTCCGTGGTTCGGGCTGAGGCTCGAGATCGCGGGACGGTCGCCGGTCCGGTCGGTCATTGTCCAGGCTTCCCAGACGTAGTTGGCAACGAACTGGTAGCTCAGGTAGGTGTACCCACCCGCGCCCCACTCACTGCCCCAGGAGTTGACTACCTTGATTCCCCCCTGGCCCCCGCCAGCCGAGTCGTCGTACCCGACCGCGCAGATGCCATGGTTTCCGTAGAACTGCTCGCTGGAGGCCGGCACGCCGACCCAGTTGCCCTGGCAGAAGTAGAAGGCCTGGTAGACAGGAATGCCTAGGGCAACCGGGTCGCCTGCCGCTAGATGTGCTTTGATCTCATTGACGTCGTTGTTGCCCGCCCCGCGCCATATATACGAGTAATCCTTGGCCTGGAACGGCTTTGCAGCTTCCTTCTGCTGCGCGTTCGGCTGCGTCAGGTAATCGTTCTGGTTGTACGCCATCGTGTTGAGGTCGACGTCGCCGGTGTCCTGCATGACCTGAAACGCCGAAGGGAACGACGAGCCCTTGTCCTTCCCGGCGTTTATCTGGTTGTAGATGAACGAGGGGCTGAACTGGTGGCTCGCGGTGGAGAGGCTCCAACCGTGGTCTTTCGCCTCCTGCAAGGTCTTATAATAGTAGCTGCTGGCCCATGCAACGCAGCTCGACTGCTTTCCCTGGTTCCCGATCGGGAGGTCACCCCGGCTAAGGTCCACTTTCGAGGGGAGGCTGGCAGCCGAGCGTTCCGCCATCATCCTGGACGCCTTGGGGTAGTTCCCGCTGGTCGTTCGTACGAACCCCATAGTCCTGGGAGCTCCCGAGCCGACTGCCGGAGCCGCCGCGGCCTTGATGTCGCGGGCACTGTTTCCCGCGCCGCTCACGGGGCTTGCGAGTGCTGCTTGCCCCGCTACCAGCGTTCCGAACACTATCAAAGTTGTCAGCAAGATAACTGCTACACGTTTCAAGTGGGTCCTCCCAGGCCTTCTGATATGTGCATCGACCCGGGAGGCATCCCCCACTATCGGGAATTGGTGTGAACCCTCACTAGTGCCTGGGAGTGAGACCCTCTCACCCCATAGGGTGACGCCGCATCCCCCATCCATACCTGGATTTGTCTGTTCTCCTGAAAATGTCTATTTCTACCCCTTGCGGGAACCTCGAGCCGGGTCTCCAAGCACGCCTAGAGGATCAGGTGTAATGGCATCCCCCGCCTCGATCTTCCTCCAGAGAAGGGAGGAGGTTTTTGCCTATTGCGCGGGTGGCGGTGAATCGTGTAGGATTCTCAACGGTACCTCGCACGATCCGGGGGAGGCGAAGATGTCATTATTCGCGAGTGAGGATTGGGCGGCGCTTCTGGAGCAGGAAATCAATTCCGACAAAGAGATGAAAAAAGCCGGAAAAGGTTTTGATGCCACCATCCAGTTCATCATCCAGAACGCCGGTGACCGTGGTGATCTTCCATTCTGGACCCACATGAAAGACGGAGTGGTCCTCGGGGTCAACACCGGCGAGTCCAAGTGCGATTTCAACATCGCGGGAGACTACTCGGTCTGGAAGGAGATCGTCGGGGGTAATTTGGACCCGATCCAGGCAATCATGGTCAAGAAGCTCACGTTCGAAGGCAACATGCAGTACATCATGCGGTACATCAAAGCGGTGAACCAGATGATGGTCGACGTCAAGAACGTTCCCACCGAGTTTTAACCGACCCACCAACACGCATATCAACTCTCGAGCCGGGTCTCTACAGACCCGGCTCGCTCTTTCTTCTTGATGAGCCGGGTCTCTCCGGGCCGGCTCCTGATATGTGCAGGTGATTAAGCATGGCTAATAATGCCACCCAGGTACATGACCGGCTCCGAGCTCGTGGAAGGAGGAAGCGTTTTGATGCCGCCGCTCTCACGGGCCGCTATCGATCCATCGAGCAAGCTGGGCAACCAGAATTTCTCCATGCTCGTGACCTGCAGGGAGTGTTTGTCCATCTCGGTGGACAGGACCATGTCCTGGACCGGGCAGGGAGCGCCTTCCGAGGAGGGCCGATTAGTGCCTGCCGGCTCTCGGGGAGGGGGAATACGATGGGAGAACAGCCACTTCGAAGTGTCCGTCGGAGATTTCCCAATCGACTTCGCTGCCTTCACCAAAGACGATCTCGTAGAACCCCTGTATGAACCCGGCAACGAGTAGAGGCATCGAGGCATTGTCGATGAGGACGTGCGCACCCTTTCGTCCCATTCGCAGATCGCGAAGGTCGCCCAGGCCCCTGACGGCGAATTGCCGTGCAAGCTCGTCCATATCGGTGAGTTCGGATGCGTTGAACGGGCCGTTTCGGATGAAGCGGCGTTGGGCTTCGACGACCAGCCGCGGGACTCCTTCACCGAGCTCGAGCTCCAGCTCGGCAAGCAACGGGTCGATCATGGGCGGGCCGATCATGACCATGCGGCGCCCGGTGACCGAGTTCTTGATGATTCCACGCGTTGAATCCCAACCGTAGTCGGATAGGGCTATCGGACCTCCACAGGTTGCGCATCTCTCGAGCTTTACCACTCCGGCCTTATATTCATAGGGGTTCAACCTCAGGCGGTGCCGCGGTTCTTCCGGCGATTCCTCGGGGAAGTAGGTCACATCGATGGCGTCAGGCGCCAGCCGTTCATAAACGTACGCGCCTTCGGGGTGAAAGACCTCGGTCACTCCTATCACAGTGCCGACAGCCATTGGAATCGAGTATGGATTTACGAAACGCACCGTTAGGAAGTCATCGGCGCGGCGCTCGAGCTGGTGCCCGAGATAAGAGGATTTCCCGTACCCCATCACCGAGCCTATCCAGAACAGGCCCTCCATGATGGTGACCTGGTTGAAGTCAGGGTCGGTTAAAACCCATTCACCGATGATATCCTGGATATTTTCGGGGAACATCTGTTGGATATACATGCGGGTCGCGCGACGCGAAGCACCTATGACAATATGCTCGATCGGCCTCCCCGCTAGTTCCGCGATGCCTTCCCAGATAGGGTCCCACGCGTCAGCTTCGACGAACGCCATTCGGGCCGTCGGGTCGTTCGACATCACGATGGCCCCGCTATCAAGCCATGTATGCTCACCTGTAATGAATCTCGGAACGCCGCACTCTTCACAGCGTGGCATGTCCGGCATCTGTGACTCCTCCCACCCGAACCGCCGCCACAAGATACTGCACAGCTAATTATCGGACTTTCCCAATAAACATAGAAGCATTTCAAGCACTCCGAACTCTAAATGCCGGCCTCTGGATAATCTGCTAAAATCACCTCTGAAAACCTGCGTTGGAGCGAGTCGCGCAGGTCTCGCCCCCGTAGCTCAGGGGATAGAGCAGTGGATTCCTAATCCATGCGCGCAGGTTCGAATCCTGCCGGGGGTACCACCTCCCTCCGAATCCCGGTCAAAGCTCTTCAAATCCGGCAAGGCGTTCGGGACCTCCACGGCGAAAGCATCTTGGGAGTATTAGTCCGACGTAAATGCCCTTATCAAGACCAGATACAGAGCAACACCGGAGACAACGACATCGTCGTCGAGATATCTTCGTGTGCCTGAGCCCGGGCCAATACAGCTTGACCCGGGTCTCTCCAGACCCGGGTCATCGAAAACTAAATATCGACCAACCAAATGAAAGGGGGACACTCGAGTGAGCAACTTGCCAGAGATCAAAGAGCGCCTGGATAACCTCACCAAACTGAGCATCGTGTTAAAAGACCAGTTCACGGGGCTGCAAAACCCTGAAGGTGAGGCCCTGAAGAAGAAGGCAAAAGCGCAGGGCACCCGCTTTGGAATCGGTGCGGGGATTTCCTTTTTCGGCGCCATGATCGCGGCCCTTGCCCTCCTGTACAGCCTGGCTGTCATCATCCTTCTAGTGAACATCGCCCTGGATAGACCATGGCTCTCCGCGCTCATCGTCGTCGGAGGTTTCCTGGTGATCGGTGGTGTTCTCCTTGGAATAGGAGCCAGCATTGCCAAGTCTTCCGCGAAGGAGCTCTCCAAGACGGCCGAGGACGTCAAGAAACAGCTCAAGGATATCAGCAACCAGGTCAAGTCCGAGGTCGACGAACTGCAGAAGCTGCTGAAGCAGGAAACTGACGAACGGCAGAAGCAGATGGCGGAGATGGTGACGTCCGCAAAGAAAGCGGCACCCGCCGCGGCACCTCTCGCCGCAGGCGCATATCTCGGATTCCGACTTATCAAGCGACGCTTCAAATCCCGCAAAGAACGACGAGCCATCCTCGAGGTCGTTCAACTATACGACGCCGTCAGAAACCAGTAGTAACGATCCCCCCTCCCCCTCGAGGGGGCCGGTCCGGGTGGGGGTGGCATCAACGGCCACTCCTTGAATTGTGTCCTCTTCGCTCTTGAGCCGGGCCTCTGAAGGCCCGGCTCTCGAGTATCAGGAAAATGGCTTTCGGGCCAACCTACAGGTTCTTGTCCACCTTGAGCTTCTGGGCCTGCTGGTCGAGGTTGGCGGCGCTGTCGTTCAGCTTTGTGATTTCGTCCTGATACTGCTTCAGCACTGCTTCATTGCCTGTTGCATTGCTGGAGTTGTTCAGTGCAATCATCTGGTCGAAATAGTTGTTTGTCTTCTGGATGACCTGCTTTATCTTGTCCAGCGCTTCGATTTCGAGGCTTGCATACCTGGCGTAGTTATCGACGTCCTTGAGGCCTTTGATCTTCGCGTACTCGGCCTTGGCCTCGTCGATGATCCTGGGGAGATTGCCGGCTGCTGCCCTGGCCTTGGCGACATCCGCACTGAACTGAGCCGGGTCGCTAACTGCTGCTTGTACCGCGTTGATCTCGTTCTCCCACGGCTGCGCCGCGCTCTGGAACTTCTTGATTATCACATCTCCCGCATTCAGATATTGCTGAGCCTGCTTCGTGTCTGTCCCGCAGCCAGCCAATAAAGCAAGCATACTGGCGCCAATCATGACGGTTAGTATGACAATGATAAGCTTCTTCACGCTCATTCCTCCAGGCCACCGCATCTCGATCGCCCGCCTCGCACGCCAATTTTATCAGGTCTATCCGGGAGACTTAGAATGTGCCCATCAAAGAGGCAGTCATCCCTGGATTCCCAGCGCATAGATGAAGGCCGTCACTTTGTCGTCGGGCAGAGAATAATGGTACGCGGTCAGGTTGAAGCTCACCGCTTTGCTGAAGCCGTATCGCTCGTAGAAATCCCAGGAGAGCTTGGTGTCGGTGCAGACTGTTGTCTTGTTATAGCCGAGCGACCTGGATTGGTCGACCCATTCGTCCATCATTACCCTGCCGATACCCCCCTGTAATCTTTCTGGCTGGTGAGGATCAGGGTTTCCGTACTCGGGCGCATCGGGTGACGGTAAACGAACGGCGAGTAGCCTATCAGCAAGCGCTTCACGTGCGCGCGGGCGAATGGCGTTGCCTTGCCCCGGCACGAGCCAAGGAACCAGCGCCACAGGTACGAGTTGAGGAGGCGCACCTGTCGTATCGTATCCCGTGTCTCGAACGGCAGTGCCCCGACGAGAAAGCCGCGCGCCTCGTCGTCGGCTTCGGCGACATAGGTCGTCACTCCCATCTTGTGGGCGGTCAGTATGAGGTCTTCAACCATCGATTTGTCAGCATGGTCAATTATCGGCCAGAGTATGTGGTGGAATCCGTCAACGAAGGCTTTGTAGGCCCCTTCCAGGTCCCGCTCCGGCTCGAACTCTCTTACCAGGTACCGATCGAGTGCGCTCATCGAACCCCCTTCCCGCACCGCCCGCAGCCCGAGCGCGGGCAGGCACCGCCAGTCGCAGGCGCATTCTACTACAGGTGAGGCAAGGCTGGTATCCACGCACGAGGCGGCGCCGTGATATGGGGGGGGTCAGGGTGGGGGTGGCGCTAGAGCCAGCTTACTGCGTGCTGAATCTGCTGACAGTGATGGTCACATGGCCTTTTGAAGGCATGTTCTCTTCGACAGAGATGTTGCCGTGGAAGCTGGAGCTGTCGACGACGAAAGAGGCTCCCTTGCCGGACTCTATTACGGTCTCGGAGTAGGTCGCTCCGGGTACCTGCTTCCTGTAATACTCTACAACCTTGTCGAAGCCGTCCCCCGTGGTCATCTTGTAGACGCCGGTGTACGCCTGCTCGGGTTTGGTACCCGGATAGATCGGAACCCCGAGAGTCTGCTCCGTGACATTACTTGACGAAGAACCCGAAGTCGTTGCGGGCGTTTTGGATAAGCTGGGATTCGTACCCGTACCAGTAGTGTTCTTGGAGCCGCCACATCCCGCGCTTACAGCCAGGCCTACGGTCAGCAGAATTGATGTTGCGATAAGGACCGCCGGCGCGCGCTTTTTCATTACTCCTCCCCACATGAGGTGATCACGTTCGCATTCCCTCGTCAGTATTCGTAGTTTAACCCACAAGGGTATGTTCGAGGCATCAGCCCGCCGGTCGCCAACCACTCCCCCGGGTGGCTGATTTTTCCCACGCATCCGCCGCTAACGCTCTATTTCAAAGACACACTTTGGCGCGCCCATCGCTTTGCACTCGACCTCGCGGGCGCGAAGCTCCCGGCCGCTTATGGCGCTGGTGTACCCGGCTACTATACCGGTGTAGAGATGGCAGACGGGTTTGTCTGACGGCCCGAGCCACTCCGCTTCCTGGGAGTTGGTGAGCGTGACGCGCATCGGCTGCGACCTGACACCCTCGAAGTCCAGGTGGCCCCAGCCTCCCTCGTCCGTGATGAGCCGCGACACCATGTTCATGACCTTTATAAAGAAGCCGGCCAGCAGCGGGTCTTTATGCACGTCGTCTACGATGGTGCTGTTCTTGATCAGTGGCACCAGCAGGCCCGGCGCCCATTTGCCACCCTCGAGGGACGTCCCGACCTCCCACCGGCAGAGGTTGTAGCCGAGCTCGTAGAGCGCTTCCTTCGTCTCTTCCTCACCCAGCCGGCTCTCGAGCACCTTGTGCATCTGCTCGACGACCTTGGACCCGAACATTATCTCTTCGACCCCGCCGATACCTATGCGCCCCCGGTCCAGGTCGACGTCGTGTATCTCGAAGGCGGTGCTTCCCATGAATGCCCTCGGCAGAACCATCAAATGCCTGGAAAGGATCGGAATCCTGGAGGCCGGCCTCAGGACCAGCTTCATAAAGAGCTTGTGATTCTCTAGAAACTCCATGCCTGACAGCAGGACTTTGATCTGAATTCTTTTAAACATCCTGGTTCCTCCCCGTCCATTATTTCCTGGCGAATGCTTTGAAGAACGTGTAGCAGAAAGTGCCGCCGGGGTCGGCGGCGCGGTAGAGGTCGCGGACCCCGCGGTCAAAGTCGTCGGGCGTGGCCAGCGCCGCTGCGATGGCCTGGTCGCGGGCACCTTCAACCATGGCGTTGAACGTCTTGCGGGTAAAACCATCGACCATCTCGGGCCTGCTGGCATCCGCGTAGACGAACCGCGGGCTGACCGTTACATCCTTGAAGCCTGCCTGCTGCAGGAGAGGAAAGAGACGACGGCCGATGAGTGAATCGCCGCCGAGGCTTGCCTGGACTTCGATCAGGCATTGAATCGCCGCCCGCGCGTATTCGCTGTCCGGGTGGAAGAACGCGGAGCCGTGGTCTCCTTCTATCACGGTAAGCGTCCCACCGGGTTTGAGGACGTCCTTCAGGTGACCGAGTGCTTCGACAGGCTCGGCAAGGTGCTCCAAAAGGAAGCAGATAAAGATGTCGTCTAAACTCTCCGCTTCGAATGGAAGAGCGAAGATGTCGGCCTCGAGGAGGGTCACGTTCCCTACGCCATGCTCCAGAAGGAGTCTGCTTGCGTCCGCGATAGACGATGCGTTTATGTCAACTGACGTGATTTCCGCCTCGGGGCTGTGGCTGGCGAGGATGATTGTCTGAGCTCCGACCCCGCAACCGGCTTCGAGCACCATGCGACCGGCCGCGTAGCGCGTGTCGTGGTGCAGCAGTTCGGCAAGCGTGCCGGCCTGATCGTGTAGCCTTTCGGACTCCCACTGTGAATATCCGTGTACGTATTTGTCGTCTCTCATAGGTCGCTTTCCGCCATATCGCTCAAGTGGCCTGGATTCAGATTCTAGATGTTGGCCGCGCGGCATGCCAGCTCCCCCCTCCCCCTTGTGGGGAGGGTCTGGGGGGGGGTGGCGTTAAGCGAAGATGGGGTCAGCGAAGATGGGGTCAGGTCTTTTANNTAAAAGACCTGACCCCATCTTCGCTCGAGATCGCTTAATGATGGAAAGCCGACGAGGTCGTGCTGTCATGGACCGGCGCGGGTTGCTTCTCCAACCGGGGTAGCTCCGACTTCAAGTCTTCCAGCAGCATCTCGGACATGTCCGCGTTGAAGTCATGCCTGATGACCACACGCAGGGCCGCGAGGTCTTCCCGGTTCTTGGGGAAGGTGTAAGCGGGCACCAGCCAGCTGTGCTCGCGTAGAGCCCTCGACACATCGAAGACCGTGTAGTTCTTTATGTCATCCTTGAGCTTGAACGCGAACACCGGCAGCTCGTCTCCCTTTGTGAGCAGCTCGAACGGTCCGAGCTCCCCGATGTGCTTCGCGAGGTTGGTGGCAACCTTCCGTGAGTAGCCATGGACGCGCTTGTAACCGGCGAACCCGAGGTGCAGGAACACATAGTACTGGGCCGCGACCTGGGCGCCGGGGCGCGAGAAATTCAGGGCGAACGTGGGCATGTTATCGCCCAGGTAATTGACCCAGAAGATAAGGTCCTCGGGAAGCGCGTCGGCGTCCCGCCATATTATCCAGCCGACGCCCGGGTACACCAGGCCGTATTTGTGTCCCGACGTGTTTATGGATGCCACGCGCGGGAGACGGAAATCCCAGACCAGGTCCGGGTCGAGGAACGGCGCGACCATCGCGCCCGAAGCCCCGTCCACGTGCACGGGTATGTCCAAACCCTTCTTCGCTTGCAGGTCGTCGAGCGCCTCGCATATCTCCATTACCGGCTCGTATGAGCCGTCGAACGTCGAGCCGAGGATCGCCACCACGCCGATTGTGTTCTCGTCGCACAACTTGGCCGCTTCTTCCGCGGAGATGTGGTAGCGGTCGCCCTCCATGGGGACCTGCCGCATCTCGACCTCCCAGTAGTTGCAGAACTTGTCCCAGCAGACCTGTACGTTGATGCCCATTACCATGTTCGGGTTGTCGGCGGGCTTGCCCTCGGCTTTCCGCTTGTGCTGCCAGCGGCGCTTCAACGCGAGACCGGCCAGCATCGCCGCCTCGCTCGAGCCTGTCGTCGAGCACCCGGTCGACTGGTCCTTGTCGGGGGCGTTCCAGAGGTGGCTGAGCATTCTGATGCACCGCATCTCCATCGCGGCGGTCTGCGGGTACTCGTCCTTGTCGATCATGTTCTTGTCGAAGCACTCGGCCATTAGCTCCTGCGCCTTGGGGTCCATCCATGTGGTCACGAAGGTGGCCAGGTTGAGGCGCGAGTTGCCGTCGAGCATCAGCTCGTCATGGACTATCTGGTAGGCCGCGAGCGGGTCCATCTCTTCACTGGACAACTCGTGCCTGGGTACTTCACTGCCCCATGAAGTGAAAATCGTATCAGCGACATCCCGCTTGCGCTGTGCCGGTCCCTTTGGATGCTTGAGTGCCATATGTTTGTTCCTCCCCTGTCCCTGCTTGACGAAAGTTTGAAATACGGGTCTCAGGTCAACGTCATCCTGCCCATCTTCCGGGTCTGGAATGCCCGGTCGTTGCCGTCCCTCCCTGCCTCCTTGCCCGGACTCCCGCGGACAGTCCTCTAAGAATCTTCAATTGGTTCCACGAAACCCCTCCCCGCGGCGTTGCGTCTTTCCGTTTATAGACGACTTGAACGTGAAGGTTTATCGTATTGCCATGATCAAAAAACTGGCAGTCGTCATGTGCATGTTCGTGGTGCTGACCGTTGCCGCTGCAACCGCCGGCTGCAGCGCCAAGCAGGCGCTCAGGTCCGCCGCGCAGATCGCAAAGAAGACTTACTACGATACCGTCCCCGACAGCTCGATCAAGGTCGGCGATATCGACGTCTCGTACAAGATGTTCGGCGATGGCGCCCCACTTGTTATGATTACCGGCTACAGCACGACCAAAGACACGTGGAGCCCCGAGTTCCTGCAGGCACTCGCTTCGAAATATAAGGTCATCGTCTTTGATAACAGGGGCATGGGCAAGACGACCGCCGGCACCAAGCCGTTCACCATCGACCAGTTCGGCGACGATACCGCCGGCCTCATCGACGCTCTCGGCTTCGGCAAAGCCAACGTGCTCGGATGGTCCATAGGTGGCGACATCGCGCTCAGCGTGGTTGTCAATCACCCCGACAAGGTAATCAAGCTGGTCAGCTATGCCGGCGACTGCGGGGGTAAACAGAAGATCCCCTCGCCGAAGTACAAGGACATCCTGAAAAGCCTGCAGGACGTGAAAGCGCCCGCCAAGACGGTTCTGGCCGCGCTTTACCCCGGCTGGTTCATGGAAGCCAATCCGGATTACGCCGCGCAGTTCCCCTGGCCGCGCGAGCTCTCCAAGCCCGAGAACATCGAGAAGCAGAACCAGGCATACGAGACATGGGCCGGTGTCTACGATAAGTTGCCTTCCATTTCGAGGCCGGTACTGGTATCGGGAGGTGATCTCGACGTCTCCACGCCGTGGGCCAACGCCCCCATCCTCTACAAGAGGATACCCGGCGCCAGGGTCGCCGAGTTTAAAGGCGCGGGCCACGGCCTTCAGTACATGTACCCCTACGATTACGCCTACGCGATAACAAACTTCCTGTCCTCGAATTGACACGCGTTCGCTTCAGGAGCGAGCCCAACGTCAGATGACCGGAGTTTCGACTTTCTCGCGCGTGGGGCCTTGCACGACAAGGCTTCTGGATTGGTGTAATGACTTTTTCGATTTCTCTTTGGGCAAGGTGAGCAAAGCCAGGACGATGCCGACTCCCGAGACCCCTGCCCAGATCGCGACCGCCCTCGCGCGCGCCGGCGGTCGGAAGATGTTAGTGATGAGCGAGAGCGTCGCCGGAGCCAGCAGGCCTCCGCCGATACCCTGTAAGAGGCGCGCCGCGATCAGCGATACGGCGCTCGTCGAGAGCCCCGCCCAGACAGACCCGGCTATGAAGACCGCCATTCCGATCAACAGGCACTGCTTGCGCCCATACTTGTCCGCGAGATTTCCCGCGAATAGTATCGCTACCCCGAACATGATGATGTAGCCGGAGTTGATCCAGACCAATTGCACGTTAGTGGTGTTTAGCGACCTGGTGATGCTCGGGATGGCGACGTTCAGGATCGTGCCGTCGATACTCGCCATTATCAGGGGAATGCACAGCGCGACCAGCGCCCACCAGTCCTTACTGGCAGGTTCCATATCCGCTGATTCGGACAGCGTGGTTTCCTTTTCGTCAGCTATGCTCCTCCCTGTTCGCGAGGGCGGGAAGCGCCTCGCGGCTAACAGGGGGTGCTTCTCTGAAAAGCTACTGTACAGTGATGGAGAACACGCGCTCTTCGGTCGGCTTCGCGCCTTTATCGTTCGGCCGCACGTATTGCATCTTGATGTCGTCCTGGCCTTTGCCTACGGCTTTGAACGTCCAGATCTCGACCCCGCCGGCCCCAACTTTGGTTGCACCCGATTGTGAGGGCTGATAAACGGAACTGGCCTTCTTCACCACTTTGTTATTGAGCGGCTCGGCAAGCTGCCATTGAAACCCCGTGGTGGGGTTTGACTGGAGGCTGATGGTAAAATCCTGGCCTGCCTTGACATTCATGGTGCTGCTGGTCCCCTTGGACTTGCTCGTGCTGCTCGAACTCCCGCAGCCCGATAAAGCCACTGCCACGCCCAAAGCAAGGGCGCAGATTATTAACGCAGGCCTCAAAGTTCTGCTGCAAACGCGCATGTTCAAGAAAGACCACTCCTTTCAGAAACACCGGCCCTGATGTCCGGCGAAACCGCCATCGTCCGCTCATTTATCTATCTTCCTGCTGTCGCTGTGCCACCCACCCTCAAGGGTCGAGCCCGGTGGTCGAATGACCGCCCATCATCTCGTAAGGTTGTATTCCGGCACGGACGCGCTTGTCCCAGTACATGGAGCGCTCGACAACCACGGTCCCCTTGGCTTCGACCAGCGTCGAGACGTGAAAGTCGCCGGGCACGTAGTCGCTGATGCGTATAGTGTAGCGCGAGTTGGGCTGCAGTGTGACCTTGACTGGCGGCCTGGGCCCGCTGGCTGTCATGAAAGTCACGTTCGCCGTAGTACTCGTGGTGTTCGGGTTTGATATCAGTATCCAGGTATCGAAGCCGCCCCCGGTCGAGCCTTCGGGCACGGTCCACTTGATACCGCTGCGCGTCACCGCCGTGGTGGAAGTCCCCTCGAGCATGTGCGGTATGTCGGATGCCGTCCGCTTGTCCCAGTACATCGACCGCTCGACCACCACGCCCTTGTCCGCTGTCACCTTGGTAGAGACGCCGAACGTGTTTGGCACGTAGTCGTCGACCTTGAAGGTGTACCTGGACTTGGGCGGCATATTCACCTGCTTCTCTGCGGCGATGCCTTTCGATGTCATGAAGGTGGCCTTGACCTTAGCCCAGCTATTGTTCGGGTTCTCGACAGGGATCCGGGTCATGAAACCGCCGCCGGTCGAGCCCTCCGCGCAGAACCATTCCTTGCTGAGCACGGCGGAGCCGCCGCTCGAGTGGCCTCCCTTCATCTGGTAAGGCTGCAATGCCTGGGCGTTCGGGTCCCAGTACATGGAGCGCTCGCCGACTATGGTGACGTCCGAGTCGAGCTCAGTGCTGACCTCAGCCTCGTTCGGCAACAACGCGTTCACATGGATGGTCTGCCGGCTGCGCCCGGATACGGTAACAACGCCTGCGTACTTCTCCCCCTTCGGGGTCTGCAGGTGGACCGTGACGTGGGCGGTAGCGGTCCCCGGGTTGGCGACGAGCACCCAGGTGTCGAAGCCTGGCGCCGTAGACCCCTCCGGGAACCAGATCGTCTTGCCTATCCCGCCTGCGCTACCTGCCTGGTCCAGCGCCACGCCGAGGTTTGAATTCCCGGCTTTCATCTCGTACGGCTGCGGGTTGCCCGGGACACTGGTCGCGCCCCAGAACCGCTTGTCCCAGTACATCGAGCGCTCGGCAACAACTGGCTGGTCCGAGTCCACAAATGTGGACACGTGGAAATCGTTGGGGACATAGTCCTGTATGCGGATGGTCGACCTGGTCTGTGGTTCAAGCGTTATCGGGATCGGGGTTCGCGGGCCGGCCGCCGTTGCGAACGTGATCTGCGCGTTTGCCTTTACTGTACCGGGGTTCTGCAACAGGATCCACGTGTCGAAGCCGCCGCCCGTCGATCCCTCAGCGATGAACCAGTGCTTGGCTCCCAGCACCTTTCCTGTCGTTATGGACGCGCTGCCCGAAGCCGTGGGTACCTGGTCACCGTTCTCATCGACCGCGCCCGAGACACGCGCAGTGTCTGTCGTGTTCGGTGAGCCACCCGTCTTGAGAACCTTGAACGTGACCTCGACTGTCTTGTGCGCGCCCACCGCAAGGCCCGAGCCCCCGGAGATGTCCGTCCAGGAAACGTGGCCGGAGTTGGTGGACGTCGGTGACACAGAGGCTCCAATGAACTGCATGTAAACGGGGTTGTACGTATCGGTCATGGGGACGTGTCCCGTCACAGCGGTGTTTCCGCTGTTGGTAACGGTTATGACAAAGACGACGTCCTGATACACGTCGATCGGGCTCTTCTGGCCCGCTTTGATCTGCTTGTCCACCGTGATCTTCGGGTTGGTCACGGTGAGCCCGCTGTTCGTGACCTGGCCGGAGACCGGGACGCCGTGCGCGTCCGTCGCATTCGCGCTTGCGCTGTCATTTGTGTTGGGCGGCGAGCCCGCCTTCAGCGTCGTGAAGTTGACGGTGACGTCGATCGAGGCGCCGACCGCGATCCCTGCCCCCGCGCTCACGTCGTTCCAGGTCAGGGTCCCCGCGGCGGCACTGCTCGGGGGCGGCGTGGCGCTCGCGTACTGCAGGTAGGCCGCGTTATAGGTGTCAGTGAGGTGGACCGGGGCGTTAACCGCCGTATCACCGTTGTTGCCCACGTGGATCGTGTAGCTCGCAGCTCCTCCGGCCGGGATGATGCCGCCCTGGTGGTTCAGCGTCTTGGTGATGGTGATGCCCGGGCTGGTTATGACCAGCTGGTTGTTCGTATCGCTTCCCGAGACCGGGTTGTGCTGATCGTCCTCCGTGGTGACGGCAGCCTGATCGTCGGTGCTGGGTGTCGAGCCGGCCTGCAGTGCCTGGTAAGTCACTGTGACCGAAGCGCTCTGCTGCGGGTTGAGTCCGCTACCACCGCTGATGTCCGCCCACGCGACGTTCGGCGGCACGGGCGGGTCAGGAACTGGCGTCTGGTTGGAGCTTACGTACTGCAGGTAGGCATGGTTGTACGTATCGACGACGGGCACCACGGGTATCCTGGTGTTGCCCTGGTTGGTGACCTGGATGGTGTAGGTCAACTGGCCGCTGACGGGCACGTAGGTGCCGCCGCCGTTGATCGTCTTGGTCACATCTACCGCGGGGTGTTGTTTAACGGTGATGTCAGCGCTACCGGATGCTTCCGGCAGGTTGCTTCCTCCACCGTCCTTGCCGAAACCGGTCCCGGTGTTCGTCTTGGTACCGTATGCCGCCCACTGGTCCACCTTCATCTGGAACTCCAGCGTGAGCTGCTGGCCCGCGGCCAGGGACGCGTTGAGGTTCCACGTGAAGTCGGGAGAGGTCCCCGTGGGATCTGCTAACGATGAGCCTCCCGGCCAGCTCGCGCTGGTGCTTCCCGTCACGTAGCTGAAGTGCGGTGAGGGGATGGTGTCCCTCACGCCCACGTGGCTCGCGGTGGCGTCGCCGTTGTTTGTCACCGTCAGTCGGTAAGTCACGTTCTCGCCCCAGTCGGGGTTGCCCCCGGAGACCACGGTCTTGCTCATCGCGAGGGCGGGTGCCCTGAGGGTTATGTCGCGGCTTCCGGACACAGAATCGTACTGCCTTGCGTTCGAGTTGGGCTGAAGCAGGCTGTAGTATGCGGCGATGGCCGCTGAGTTAGCTATGGTCGTTCCCTGAGCCACCCCGCCATTCACCGTCGCCTGGTAGGTCAGCACTTCCTGCTGCCCGCCGTCGAGCGGCCCCGGGATCCCCGCCTGGAAGTCCCAGGACAGGTTGTTGCCGGAAGCGTTTGCGCCCGGGCCGGTGATCGAGCCCGGCACGTAGGTCAAGGACGCGTTGACGGCGTCCTGCACGACGATGTTGTAGGCGGGCCAGTCGCCCGTGTTGCGCACGGTGACCGTATAGGTGACCGTGTCGCCGGCTGCCGGCGTCGCGTCGCTCACCACCTTGCTTATTGTCACGACGGGCTCTCGCACCGTCACGTCGCCCGCGGTGCCCATTGCGCTATGGCTGCCGCCGCCAGACGCCGCGTCGTTCCAGGTGACGCTGGCACTGTTGCCGAACGTGTCACCGCTCTTTACGTTGCTCCCACCGTTGTAGGTCTTGTCCACCCGCACGTGTATCGCGAGCGTGATGTTCGCGGGGCTGTCCGTGCTGTTCGTGTAGTCGCCGATGCTCCAGGTGACGCTGGTGGTGCCGTCCGGGTTGGCGACGACACTGGCGCTGCCCACCAGTGTCGTAACGCCGGTTACGCTCAGCCCGTCGGGGATGGTGTCCGTCGCCTGGGCACCATAGATGGTCGTCCGGGTGGGTACCGTGGCTGTGACCGTGTAGTCGAACGCGTATCCGATGCCGGCGTCGCCGCCCGGCGCGTTCTGCGTCTTGGCCGCCGTTGCCAGCTGGACCGTGATCGCCGACGTTTTGGTGTTGTCATCCGCGGGGTTTGCTGTCCTGTTGGTCTGCCTCCCGTTGGAACCGGACCACGAGTTGTAGGCGATCGAGGCCAGGCTTGTCAGCGTGGCTCCGGATCCGGCGTCCTGCGAGGCGCTGGCCGTATAGCTCACCACCAGCTGGTTGCCTCCTCCCGGCTGGATGTTGCTCGCACCCGCCGATCCCGCCGTAAGGTCGATAGTCAGCGCGCCGGTGCCAGGGTCCCAGTTCACGGTGTAGTCCTGCCCTGCAATGAGGGTTGCCCCAGCCAGGGTCACGCTGGTTACTGAAGGAGTGTTGCCCCTCATGCCTGCCGGAAGAGTGGCTACTGCCACGTTCTGATAGGACGTGCCGGTACCAGTATTCTGGACCGTCATCGTGTAGTGGACCGCCTGGTTTCCGGCCACCGGTCCGGCCGCATCGTTTGCCAGGGCCGTCACCAGGTGCGGCTCAGTGGCCGTGACGTCCGTGGCGGACGCCGAGGAAGTGTTGTGATTGCCTCCCGTAGCCGCGTCGTCCCAGCTCAGGTTGGCGGAGTTCGCGAAGGTTGCCTGGGGAGGCAGGCCGCTCACCGGGGTGCTGTCATGGAACGCCGTCTTGATGAGCACGTCGATGTGGAGCTGCACCTGCCGGGTCGCACCCGAGGTGTTGGTGTAGTCGCCGATGTTCCAGCCCACGGCGGTCGTGCCGGTCACGGGGTTGTAGGTAGCCGTCACCGTACCGATGACCTGTGGGCTACCGTCCACATAAGTTGACGTTCCGTCGACCGCGAGCCCATCCACCATGGTGTCCGTCGCAGACGCGTTATAGATGGTCGTGTTCGCCGGCACCGCCACGGAGACTGTGTAGGTGAACGGCTGGCCGATGTTGGAGTTATTGCCGGCCGCGTTTTGCGTCTTGGACATCGAAGCCGACTGCACCGTTATCGACGACGTCTTGGTGTTGTCGTCCGCGGGGCTTGCGGTCCTGTCGGTCTGCCTCCCGTTGGAACCGGACCACGAGTTGTAAGCGATCGACGCAAGGTTGGTCAGCGTGGCTCCGGCTCCGGCGTCCTGTGACGCGCTTGCAGTGTAGCTGACCACCAGTTGGTTTCCGCTGCCCGGCTGGATGTTACTGGCCCCGGCGGACCCCGTAGTAAGGTCGATAGTCAGGGCGCCGGTACCCGCGTCCCAGCCCGTCGAGTAGTTCAAGCCGGCCGTAAGGAAGCTGCCGCCCAGCATTACGCTCGTGACGGTCGGGGTATTACCTCTCATTCCGGCAGGCAGGGTGTCCACCAGGACGTTCTTGTACGCGGCGGAAGTGCCCGTGTTCTGGATGGTGAGCGTGTAATGCACAGCCTGGTTCCCCACGACCGGGCCACTGGCGTCGTTCGACTTGGCCATGACGAGATGCGGCTCGGTGGCGGTCACGTCCGTCGCCGACCCCGAGGAGGTGTGATGGGTACCGCCGGAGGCCGCGTCGTCCCAACCCAGGTTGGCGGAGTTGGCGAAGGTCGAGGCCGGCGGCAGGCCCTGTACAGGGTTGCCGTCGTGGAACGTCGTCTTCATATGGACGTCGAGGTGCAGCTGGAGCTGCTGGGTCGCGCTCGTGATGTTGGTGTAGTTGCCGATGTTCCAGGCTATGGACGTTGTCCCGTCGCCCTGCGGCGTGACGGTGACCGTTCCGATGGTCTGCGGGCTGCCGTCCACGTAAGTGGAGGTGGCGTCTACCGCCAGGCCGTCAGGCACAGTGTCGCTCGCGGAGGCGTTGTAGACGCTCGTGCGCGAGGGAACCGAGACGCCGATGGTGTAGGTGAACGGCTGCCCGATGCTCGAGGCGTTCCCCGTGGCATTGCTTGCCTTGCTGGCCGTGGCCGACTGGACCACGATCGAGGAAGTCTTGGTGTTGTCGTCGGCGGGGTTCGTAGTCCTGTCCGTCTGCCTGCCGTTCGAGCCCGAGGATGAGTTGTAGCCGACCGAGGCCAGGTTGCTGAGGGCCCTTCCCGCTCCAGCGTCGTTGGACGAGCTAGCAGTGTAGTTGACCACTATTTTGTTGTTGGCTCCGACCAAGATGTTGGTGGCTCCCGCCGAGCCGGCCGTGAGGTCGACTGTGAGGGCACCGGTCGCCGGGTTCCAGTTGACGGTGTAGTTCACGTTCTCGACCAGGGTAACTCCGCCGACGGTCACGCTCGTGACTATCGGGGTATCTCCCCTCATCCCTGCCGGCAGGGTATCGACCAGGACGTTCTGATAGGAGGTGCCGGTGCCGGTGTTCGTCAGAGTCACGCTGTAGTGGACGGGCTGCCCGCCCACCACCGGGCCCGAGGCGTCGTTGGACTTGGCCAGCACCAGGTGCGGCTCCGTGGCCGTGACGGTGGTGGCGCTCGCCGAAGCGGTATGGTGCCCTCCGCCGGATGCCGCGTCGTCCCAGCCCAGGTTCGCTGTGTTGGCGAACGTCGACTGGGTAGGCAGGCCGCTGACGGGCGTACTGTCGTGGAACGTAGTCTTGATGCGGACATCGATGTGGAGCTGCACCTGGACTACACCGTCCGAGCTGTTCGTGTAGCTCGCGAAGCTCCATGCCACGTCGGTCGTGCCGTTGCCATGGGGCGTCACTACAACGGACCCTACGGCCTGCGGGACCCCGTCCACATAGGTCGAGGTGCCGTCGACCGCGAGGCCGTCCACGATCGTATCTGTCGCCGAGGCGTTGTAGATGCTGCTGTGGGCGGGCACGGATACCGCCAGCGTGTAGGTGAACGGCTCCCCGATGTTCGACTTGTTCGCGACCGCATTCTGGGTCTTGGTGAACAGCGAGCTCGACTGGGTGGTTATCGATGACGTCTTCGTGTTGTCGTCCGCCGGGTTGACAGTTCGGTTCGTCTGCCTGCCGTTCGAGCCGGACGAGGAGTTATAGGCGATGGATGCGATGTTGGTCAGGGTCGCTCCCGCGCCGGCTTCATCGGACGCGCTCGCGGTGATCTTCACCACGAGCTTGTTGCCCGCGCCGGTCAGGATGTTGGTCGCTCCCGACGACCCGGCAGTCAGGTCCACGGTAAGGGCGCCGGTGCCGGAGTCCCAGTTGACGGTGTAGTTCACGTTCTCTGCCTGTAAGACTCCACCAAGTGTCACGCCGGTCACGGAGGGTGTGTTGCCTCGCATACCGACGGGTAGAGTGTCGACCAGCACGTTCTTGAACGAAGTCCCGGTGCCGGTATTCGTTACGTTCACGGTGTAGTGGACGGGCTGTCCTCCCACCACCGGGCCTGTCGCGTCGTTGGACTTGGTGAGCACCAGGTGCGGCTCCGTGGCCGTGACGGTGGTTGCACTCGCCGCGGCTGTATGGTGCCCGCCGCCGGATGCCGCGTCGTCATAACCCGCATTCGCGGTGTTCGCGAACGTCGACTGGGTCGGCAGGCCGCGCACGGGCGTGCTGTCGTGGAACGCCGTCTTGATATGGACGTCGATGTGGAGCTGCACCTGCTGGGTGGCCCCGGTGTTGTTCGTGTAGTTACCGATGGTCCATATAACGTCCGTTATCCCGGTTCCCGAGTGATAAGTGGTAGCCACACTACCTACCGCTTGAGGGCTTCCATCAACATAGGTGGAGGTGGCGTCTACCGCCAGGCCGTCCACGGTATAGTCCGAAACCGAAGCGTTGTAGATGGTCGAGTGAGCCGGGACGCCGACCGTCAGCGTGTATGTGAACGGCTCGCCGATATTCGACTTATTCGCGACCGCGTTCTGCGTCTTGGTGAAGGTAGCCTGCTGGATGGTCACCGTGGACGACTTGGTGTTGTCGTCCGCCGGGTTGCTGGTGCGCGCCGTCGCCCTGCCGTTCGAGCCCGACCAGGAGTTGTAGCCGATGGAGGCCGTGTTGGTCAGGGTCGCGCCCGCTCCCGCGTCAGCGGACGGGGTGGCGTTGACATAGACGATCAGCCTGTTGCCTACCCCCGTCTGGATATTTGTCTTGGACACGCTGTGGTCGAGGTCCACGGTAAGGTCGCCGGTGCCCGAGTTCCAGGTCAGCCAGTAGTCGGTGTTCTCGGTCAGCGAAACGCCCGCCAGCGTAACGTTGGTCACGGTGGGAGGAATGCCCCTCATGCCGGCCGGCAGAGTGTCGACCAGCACGTTCTTGTATGAGGTCGAAGTGCCCGTGTTCTGCATGGTCAGGGTGTAGTGAACGGTCTGGCCTCCCGGGATCGGGGATGGCGCGTCGTTCGCCTTCGTCATGACGAGGTGCGGCTCGGTTGTGGTAACGCTTGTGGCTGTCGCGGAGCCGACGTGGTGCGTACCCGAGGAGCTCGCGTCGTCCCACCCCAGGCCGGCGGTGTTGGCGAACGTCGACTGGGGCGGAAGGCCGAGTACCTGTCCGCCACCGTTGAACGCTGTCTTGATATGCACGTCGATGTGGAGGCCCAGGGCCTGGGCCGATGCTGTGTTATTTGTATGGTCGCCGATGTTCCAGGAGACAATGGTCGTGCCGTTGCCCTGCGGGGTGGCCGTGACCGTTCCGATAGTCTGCGGGACGCCATCCAGGTAGGTCGAGGTGCCGTCGACGGCAAGCCCGTCCGGGACCGTGTCGCTTACGGTCGAGTTGTATATTGAAGTATGGGATGGCACGTTGACGTTGACCGTGTAAGTGTACGGCTGTCCTATCGCGCTCTGGTTGCCGGTCGCGTTCTGGGTCTTGGTTATGGTAGCCGGTGGGATGTCCGCCGTGGACGCTTTGGTGTTGTGCTGGGTGATGTCCGTGTTCGTCGGCACATGCCGTCCGCTGCCGTCAGACTGCGAGTTGAACTCGACCGAGGCTACGTTCCTCAGGGTTGAGCCGGCGCCCACCTGGCTGTTCACGGTGCCGGTATAAGTCACGACCAGCGTCTGGCCCGAGGGAATGTTGGTGGCTCCCCCTGAGCCGGCGGTGAAGTCCACGGTGAGCTGCCCCGTAGTCCCGTTCCAGGAAGTGGTGAAGTTGACCCCTGGGGTAAGCGGCACGCCGTTCAGGGTCGCCGCGACCGTACCGGCGGGGCTCGCGTCCCTCATATACGAAGGCAGCGTATCGACCAGGATGTTGGCGTATGAGGCAGAGAGCCCCGTGTTGGCCATGTTGATCGTGTAACCGATGGCGCCGCCAGGCAACACCGTCCCGCCCGAGTTGTTGCTCTTGGTGAGGTTCAGGTTGGGCTGGTACACATGCTGGGTCGCCGACGGAGTGTTGACGCTGTGGTGAGTGCCGCTCGAGGGGGCGTCGTCCCAGTTGAGCGTTCCTATGTCACTGGCCGTGTTGTCCGCGTTGGGGTTGCCTCCGTTGGTCCACCACCAGACCCAGTTGCTCTGATCTGTCGGGCTTCCCCCCTGGCTGACCGGCGTAATGAGGCCTGTCACCTTGCAGGAGAACTGGAGCCTGAACACGTAGTCGCTGCCGCCACCGTTCCTGGTGTCGCCGAGAGACCAGGTGAACGTCGCTCCCGGGTTGGGCGTGGTGTAGTTTGTCGTCGGGTCCGAGGAGCCGCTGAAGCTGGCGGGCACCGTGGGGCTTCCCGAGATGTCCGTCAATGTCGAACTCCCCGCCACGTACTCCAGGCCGTCCTGATTTATCACGTCGACGATGTTCGGGTTGTAAAGGTCTGTCCCGCTCGGGACTGTCATGTCCATCTGGTATACGACGGTGTCGCCTATCCTGGCCGGGTTCGGCCCGACAATGTTCTTGATGCTGGCGGATGTCGGGGTATCGACATAAGAGGAGCTCTTATTTTTGTTGCTCGAGTCGTCGTTCTTCGTGACGCTCCTGCCGTCCGGGGGAGTGCCGTCCTCCGAGCTGTACGTGACGTAGACGTTGTTTGTCAGCCTCGCACCCGATCCCACGTTTCCGTCCAGCTTCGCGTCGTAGACGATGACGAGCACCTTGCCGGCGGCTATGTTGGAATGCGCGGTGCCGCCGTCGAAGTCGTAGGTCAGCACGCCGGCCGCGTAGGTGCGCGAATAACCCGTCCCCTCGCTGAGAGGAACTCCGTCCAGCGTCACGCTCACCGTTGTCGGCGTGTTGGCCCTCATCCCGACCGGCAGGGTCTCCACGAACGTGTTTCCATACGACGTGCTCTTGCCCAGGTTCGTTATGGTGTTGGTGTATCGGACGGTGTCACCCGCCTTGACGAACACCTCGGGCGGGCCCTGCTTATCGTTGGTCTTCACTACCTGCAGGTACGGCTGCTGGATGGTGGTGGTAACGCTACCCGAGCTCGTCGCGTGCGTGGTGCTGCCGTCGCCCCACCTGAAGTCCCCGCTGTCGGAGGCCGTGTTGTTCAGCGCCGGATTCCCGCTGGTGTTGGGCCAGAACCTCCAGTTTGCGGGACTGATCGCGCTGCCCCCCTGGCTGACCGGTGTAATCAGGCCGGTGGCCGTGCATTTGAAATCAACATGGAACACGTAAGGGCTGTCCGACGTGCTGTTGTCGATAAGGGTCGCCATGTTCCAGGTCAGGGTGGCGCCCGGGTTAGGGCTCGTCCAGTTGATCGTCGGGTTCATCGTTGTCGAGCCGTCCGAGAACTTCGCGGCGGTCGCGGGCGTGCCGGAATCGTCCGCCAGGGTGGTGCTCCCCGTGACGTATTCCAGGCCGTCCTGTGCGATGAGGTCGCGGAGCCGGTTGTCGCCGGCCGCCCCCGTGGCGAGGTTTCGCGCCGGTACCGTGACGGTCAGGCGGTAGGTCACCTGGCTGCCTGTCCCTGTTCCGATGGGCACCGTGCTCGAGCCGACGATGCTCTTCGCCATGGTTATGTTCGGGAGCGTAATAGAAGCGTTGGCGGTGACCGGCCCGTAGTCCCTGTTCGGGACAACGCCCGCGTTCTGCGCGCTGTAAAGGGTGCTTGAGTTGTTCTGAAGCGAGCGGCCCGCGCCTACCCCGGAACTGTCCACCCTCGCGGTGTACTCGATGGTGACGACATTGTCCGTCGAGGGCGGTGCCGGTATCTCGGTGTGAATGGTCCCCACGACCGGCGGGGATTCCGTGCCGTTGTCGAAGTCGATCAGGAAATGGCCGGTCCCCGAATCGTAAGAGAGCGTGTAGTCGGTGCCCGCGGTCAGGGTCGTGCTTCCCTTCTTCACGGTCACGGTCCCGCCGGTGGGGTCGTAGTTGCGCATGCCGGTTGGAAGCGTGTCCGTGACCAGAACGTTGCGCGCAGCCGCCGTCCCTGAGTTGGTAAGCGTTATCTTGTAGCCCCAGTCCTGGCCGGCGCCCGGGTGCGTGGGGGTCGTCGTGACCGCCTTCGCGGCCGTCAGGTTCGGCTCCGCGTACGTGATTGAAGCGATGTCCCTGTCAGATGACTGCTGCTGGCCCGAATCCTCCCAGCTGAGCTTGCCGTAGTCGTAGACCACGGCGTTGTCCTTGACGTCCGAGCCGTTCTGCACCACTACCTTGAACACGACCTGCCACCAGCCGCCCGGGGCAACATCGCCCAGCGACCAGGCGACACCGTTGAGCGAGCCTGAAGATATCTGCTGGGGCTGGTTTGAGTACCTGGCGCTGTACTTACCGACGGGGTGATCGGGAGGGTCATATAAGAAATAATTAGTCCCCGGGCTTGAGTACGTCATCGCCGCGGAGCCGGCTACGAACTGCGTGCCCTGGGGTATCCAGTCCACTATGTCCATGTTACCGAACTGGGTGTTCGAAACTACGGGGCTGGAGCCGTCGGTTGTGTTGACCCTGACCCGGAACCATACAGTGTCTCCCACCGTAGCTTTGATAGCGTGGCTGAACGTGCCGGGCGTTCCCCCGTTGTCAAGGGCCGCCTCTTTGGTTATCGGTGGCTTCGGGCCGACGGCCACCACCGTGGAAGAGCTCAGGTCCGTGACGTGTCCGGTGCGGGACTGGCGCGTGTCCGACCAGTCACAGTCCATGGTGACGTGGTTGGTCATCCTGTCGCCGGCCACGATCCAATGGCCCGTAAGAGGAGCGGCCGACCAGGTGTTATCCACGGTTGCGTCAAACGTGATGCTCGCCTGCTGGCCCGCTGAGAGCGATGGCAGCGAGCTCCAGGTGAGGGTAGTCTGCCCCGCGCCCGGTGTGTCGTCCTGCCTGGTGTTGAAGGCCGGGCTCGCCGTGCCGTTCGTATAGGTCAGGCCGTCCGGGATGACGTCGACGATGCTGAAGTTGCTGAGGTTGTAATACTCCGAAGCGTAGTAGGTGAGGGTGAAGTGAACGGTCTCGCCGTTGCGCGCGCTCCCCGGGCTGACGCTCTTGTGTATGGTGGCGTAAGCCGCGAGCACCGTTGCGTTCTTGCTGTCGCTGTAAGGCGTGCCCTGGTACGTGCAGGTCATGGTGGCGGAGTTGGTCAGGGAAGTCTGGTTGGCCATCGGAGTGCCGAGCGGCGGGGTGCCGCTATAATTGTCGTACGCCCTGTTGGTGCCTCCGTTGGCCGTCCCGAAGTAATCGTACCTGACGCCGGCGTTGTACTGTGCCGTGAAAGTCGCGCTTGCCGCCATTGTCCCCACGTTCCACGTGAGCGTCCACTGCCCCGAGACGTTGTTCCGGCTGGACGTGGTCGGCGCGGGCCCGGAAACCATGCCCAGGTATTCGATGCCGTCAGGCATCACGTCGGTCACGACTACGTTGTCGGTAGGGTTCACGTAGTTGTTCTGGACTGTCAGCGTGTAGGAGTAGGGCCACCTGCCCCCGATGAGCTCGCCACAGCCCGTGGCCTGGTCGTCGGCCGTCGACTGGTTGGCGCTCTTCGTCAGCAGCGCTATCGGCAGGATCGTGCTGTCTGTGCTGTCGCTCCCCTGTATCCAGGTGCCGCCGCCGTCCGCCTGCGTGTTGACCTGCGCTACCGCCGCATCGTGCATCATGTTCCCGACGATCCATGTGGTGTCAGTGGGGCTGACCACAATGGTTATCGTGGTGCTCTCGGTGGGCATCAGATCCCTGATGTCGTCGAGGCGGACGGTGAGAGCGTTTGTCGAGGGGTCGGTGGTCACGGAGGTGGGGGTCAGGGCACCATCGGGGCTGCTCGCGGAGACGTATGTCACCGTCTTGTTCTTGCCGTCTATCCTCAGCGGATTCGAGGTGAACGTGTCGGTGACTGAGAGGTTGAAGCCCCTCGTGGTACCGGTATTGGTCACAGTGATCCGCGTGCTCGCCTGCCCGCCCAGCAGCACGCTGCCGCTCGACTTGGAGACAGAAAGAGTCGGCGCCGCGCTCGCGCTCCCCGCCCAGACGAGCGAGACCGCTATCGCGATAAGGAGCGTAAGGGTGAAACAAGCGGTTACAGCCCGCCAATGGCTTGAACGTAGAAACACGGAAACCTCCAGTTACCCAAGGCTAATAAAACGCTCTGCCACCCATCAACAAGTATACCCCAGGATCTCTTGACGTTCTATGATGCTACTGAAGACTTATTGCGCCGATACCCCCCAAATGCCTCCCCCAAGCTGACATCTGGCCGCGATCCTGGCCCTTCAGGCGCCGGCAGGCGGAATACCCGTCGATCATATCAATGCCGGACCCCCCCGGTTGATGGTCATGTCAATCCGCATCACGCCGCATATAATGATCTGGGTGCCGCGACGCAAGAATGGAGAAGCACTGTGAAAACGAGTAAGAGAATCTGCGTACTCCTGACGTTGCTCATGCTGCTGGCGATGACCTCACTACTGTTCAGCGGTTGCGGCAGCAACGCTACCGTCCAGGCCAACCCGGGCGGCAGCCCGAGCGGCAAAGTGATCCGGTACGGTAAGGGGTACCGCTTCGACTCCAACGGATGGATATACGTGCATATCGAGGGAACTCCTTACGAGAGGGGCTTTCAGCACGGGCGGCTCGTTGCGCGGGAGCTCCGGCAGGTCAAGAAGACGCTCCAGCACATCATGCCGAACGACACCGGCCAGAACCTGGATTACTTCGTCAAAGCGGCCGAGCGACTGTTCACGCAGAACAAGGACGACGAGTACCTCGAGGAGATCAAGGGCATCGCGGCCGGCGCAAGAAGCGCTGGCACCAATATCACATGGCAGGAAGTCCTCGAGTGGAACGGCAACATGGAGCTTACCGGCTACTGGTACCCCGGGGTGCTCGCCGGCGATTACAGTGCCGGGGTCGACAACACCCGCTGCAGCGCGTTTGTCGCGACAGGCTCTTACACTAAGGGCGGCAAGGTTGTGATGGCCCACAACGACTGGGACCATTTCGTAACGGGGCAATACGCGAACGAGATACTCGACATCAAGCCCTCCAGCGGCCACCGGATGATCATGCAGAGCTTCCCCGGTTGCATCGCGAGCATGACCGACTACTTCGTCACGGACGCGGGGCTGATGGGCACCGAGACCACCATCGGCGGGTACAGCGGTTACGACCCGAACAAGATGGCCGAGTTTTACAGGATGCGCAAGGCTACGCAGTACGCAAACAACATGGACGAGTGGGTCAAGTACATGCTCGCCGACAACAACGGCGGGTACGCGAACAGCTGGCTCCTCGGCGACGCGAACACCGGAGAGATCATGCGCTTCGAACTCGGCCTCAAGTACCAGGGCATCGCGCGCACAAAGAACGGCTATTTCATAGGCTTCAACTCCGCCATCGACCCCAGGATCCGAAACCTCGAGTGCGGCGGCGATCCGACATACTACGACATCAGGACGCCGATGGGCGCGAGGCGGGTCAGGATGACCCAGCTCATGGAGAAAAACCGCGGGAACATCGACACGGAAGTGGCAAAGAGCGTGCTCTCTGACCATTACGACGTCTACCTCAACAAGAAAAATCACCCCAGCTCACGCACCGTTGAAGGCCATTACGAACTCGACCCGTTCCAGTACTGGCAGGCCAGGAAGCCGTACTCACCCCAGGGCGCCGTAGACGGCAAGGTAATGGACAGCGACATGGCAAAGAACATGACGTTCGTGGCGAGATGGGGCAGCTCGTCGGGCATGGCGTTCGATGCCCATAAGTTCCTGCAGCAACACAGGCAATGGAACGAACTCGACGGCTACCTGAAGAACAGGCCGACCGAGCCGTGGACCGAGTTCAAGGCGGGCGCCATTTAGCTCATCGAAGCTGGCATGTCATGCAGGCGGCAGACGCCTGATTGGAGGCGGCCATGATTCAAGTCGCGATTCTTACGCGGAGGCTCAAGGAAGGCAAGACGTACGAAGATTTCCGCAAGGCGTGGTATCACACCGTCGGGTTCGGGACCGCCAACAAGATGTACACCGTCATCAACGCGTATTACCGATAGTTGAGGGCGCCCCAAGACCTTTCCGCTCGTTCAGTATATGCTTTGAGATAACGAACTATTTTCGGAGGTGGAGCTGATGAGCTTCTTCCAGGGTAAGACAGCCTTGGTAACCGGGGCGGGGTCGGGAATCGGCAGGGCGCTTGCCAACGAGCTCGCGGACGCTGGCTGCGCCAGGGTTGTCATTACCGACATCGTCGAGGCGCGCATAGGCGAGGTCGTCGAGGAGCTCAAGCGAAAGGGCGTTCAGGCGGGCGGGTACCAGGTCGACCACACGAGCCCGGAACAGGTCGAGGCGTTCTGCAAGCGTTTCTTCGAGGAGTGGGGCCACGTCGACGTCCTCTGCAGCAACGCGGGCGTTGGCTGCGGCGGCAGGCTCGAGGAAATGTCCCTGGAAGACTGGAAGTGGGTCCTGGACATCAACCTCTGGGGCGCCATCTACATGATGCACTTCTTCGTTCCCGAAATGATGAAGCGGGGGCAGGGCTCCATCCTGCTGACCGCGAGCGACGCCGGGCTCTTCTCCATACCGGGGATGCTCGCGTACCAGACCAGCAAGCACGCGGTGGTAGGGCTCGGGACCACGCTACGCGTGGAGCTCTCAAATCACAATATCAAGTTGAGCATGCTCTGTCCCGCGATAATCAACACGAGAATAATCGCCGACGGCAGGATAAACCTGACGGACTCCAGCGGCGAGTGCGCCAGGGGGCCGGTGCAGGATTTCTACACGAAGCACGGGGTGGACCCCTCGGTCCCGGCGAAGGCGGGCTTGCGGGCGCTCGAGAAAGACATCGGGATAGTCATCTCCCCCTGGTCCCAGACCGGCTGGCAGTATCTACTGTGGCGCCTCTCGCCCCAGTTGTACTTCGGCATCTTCCGATTCCTGTGGAAGAAAGGCTTCATCCACAAGATGTTCGGCATCGAGCCTTAGGCAGCCAGACCGGTGAACGACAAACCGGTTTGCGACGCTTCCTTTCAGACCACCGACGGGCGCTAAGCTGACCTGAAATCAAATCAAGAATGATAACGAAATCCAAGCAAGAACATGGTAGACTACTCCCATCGAGACGACGAGCCGGAGGTGGCAAACATGAAACGGACGTTCCATCGTTCACGCCTTGTTTCCGATGACTCAAAAGACGGCCGATCCCACGTTCCAAGAAGAGTGGCCCTCGGTGCCGCCCTGGGGGTGATGGCCATCTTGTTGGTGGCCTCCGTGTGCATGGCCGGGTGGCTCTGGAACCCTGGTGGGGTACCGGTGTGCACCGCCCCGTCCTCACAGTACAACCCGACCTCCGTATCGGACGGTGCAGGTGGAACCATAACCGCCTGGCAAGACTACAGGAGCAACAACGGGTACGCGATTTTCGCGCAGAGGGTAGACTCCTCGGGTAAAGCGCTGTGGACCGGCGGCGGGGTCGCCATATGCAATCTGCTCAACGCCAGCTGCTACGATCCGGACATAGCAACCGACGGAGCGGGGGGCGCAATAATCACCTGGTACGACTACAGGAGCAATACTAAGGTATATGCCCAGCGGGTAAACCCGCAGGGCGTTGTGCAGTGGGCCTCAAACGGCGTAGCGCTCGCCCCGAACGGCACCAGCCAAGAGTATCCGAAGATCACTGCCGACGGTGCGGGAGGCGCGGTCTTCGCCTGGCGGGAGTACGACTCCCCGGAAGGGATCTATACCCAGAGGGTGAGCGGCGCGGGTGCCCTGGAGTGGGGCTTGAGCGGCGTAGCTGTGTGTACCGTCGGCAGTAGCCAGTCTTATGCACCCGATATCTGCACCGACGGCGCGCACGGCGCAATAATCTCCTGGTATGACCAGCGAAACGGGTCGAATAATCTCGATGTCTTCGCCCAGAGGGTAAACCAGGCCGGAGCGCCCGCCTGGACCCCAAACGGGATCAGTGTATGCACAGCGGCAGGGAACCAGCAGTCCCCAACGTTGGCATCAGACAGTGCCGGCGGCGCGGTAATAGCCTGGCAGGACGGGCGCTCCAGTGCCGCCGATGATATCTTCTCCCAGAGAGTTAGCCCTTCCGGCGCGGTACTCTGGAGCTCAAACGGGACACGCGTCTGCGGGTCAGCCGGCAACCAGCAGAACCAGCAGCTGATCTCGGACGGGTCGGGCAACTCCATCATCGTGTGGGAGGACTCGCGCTCGGGAAGGACCGACATATACGCGCAGAAACTGCTCGCGAGCGGCGCCCGGGCGCCTGGATGGAGCGCCAATGGCCTCGCGGTTACTACCTCCAACATCAGTCATTTCGAGCCTGTACTCGTCGGCGACGGTTCTGGTGGGGCCATAATCACCTGGATCCAGGGCACCGGCTATTTCTTCGGTGGCGGGGCGGGAAATAGCGGCGGGGCCGCAATTGAGGTCCCCAGGGTCTACGCCCAGCAGGTCCTCTCCGGCGGCATGGTGTCACCGGGCTGGTCGACCAACGGCGATCCCGTCTGTAACGTGGATACCATACAGGAATATCCCAGCATCGTATCCGACGGCGCCGGGGGGGCTATCATCGCCTGGGAGGACGCCCGCTCCAGTGACTGGGACATCTACGCACAGAGGGTGCGCGCTGTCACGTCGACCTGGTACCTGGCCGAGGGCTCGTCCGCCTGGGGGTACAGCACCTACATCACCATCGAGAACCCTAACCCCGGCAACGTGGCGGTGAACATCAACTACATGACCCCCGGAGGAGCGCTGGCCCCAAGAAAAGTCACGCTTCCCGCCAAGAGCCAGACCACGGTGGACCCCCTCGCGGATATCGGCTATAAGACCGACTTCTCCACCAAGGTCCAGAGTGTCAACGGTTTGCCGATAGGGGTGGACCGGACCATGACGTGGACCGGTCCCGGGGCGCCCTCACCGGAGGCTCATTCCTCCGTGGGAGTGAACTCCCCCAACACGACCTGGTACCTGCCGGAAGGTTGTTCAGCTTACGGCTTTGAGTCATGGCTCCTGATCCAGAACCCGAACGCGAACGCCGCCACCTGCACAGTGACGTACATGATCCAGAACGCCGGGCCGCAGGTATTCACCAAGGTGGTACCCGCCAACTCCAGGCGGTCCTTCAACATGGCGGATGACATAGGGCAGCAGAACGCCTCCATCCAGGTTGTTTCAAACATCCCGGTCGTGCCGGAGCGTTCCATGTACCGCAACAACCGGCGGGAAGGAAGCGACTCGACGGGCGCGACCGAAGCCGCCACCGACTACTACCTCGCGGAGGGAACCACCAACTACGGCTTCACGACCTACGTCCTGGTGCAGAACCCGAACTCGAGCTCCTGTTTCGTGAGCCTTACTTTCATGACGCCGAAGGGTCCGATATCGCAAGCGCCGTTCTCGATGGCTCCATACTCGCGCCAGACCGTCAGGGTCAACGACGTTCTGCCGAACTCCGATTTCTCGACACAGGTCCACGCCGACCTGCCCGTTATCGCGGAGCGCGCCCTCTACTGGGGAGCCGGCTCACCGCTGGGTGAGGCAATGCACGACTCGATCGGGGTGGCATCCCCGCACGCGATGTGGTACCTGCCTGACGGGCAGTCCTCGGAGGGGAGGGAGACTTACACCCTGGTCCAGAACCCCAACGATACGCCGGTAGTGGTGGAGATCTCCTACCTGGTGGCTGGTGGCGGGTCCAAGAACGTGACCTTCAAAGACACGATACCGGCGCAATCGCGCCAGACCTACTCGCTGGCCGACAAGGTGCCGTCGGGCAGAGCCGCCATCATGGTCACCAGCAAGACGAGCGGCAAGAAGATAATCGTGGAACGATCCATGTACTGGAACAACCGTGGGGCCGGCACCTGCACTATCGGAGGTTCCTCAAACTGAGAACCTGATCCGGTTTTATACACTAGAGCCGGGCCTCTCCAGGCCCGGCTCTTTTCACACACTCAACTCTTGAACCGGTTCCCTCGGCCCCGGCTCTCCATCAGAGAGCCCGCGGATTGGAGTGGACCTCGCGAGGCAGACCGGGTAGGCTTTGGATACAGCAGGAGGGGATGTCCATGTATGCGATTGACGTCGGCACACATATCCGGGCTCCGATCGAGCGGGTGTGGGAACTTCTGAGCGACCAGGAAGCTTACACTTTCGCCAAGGTGGTCAACGAGGCGACACTGCTCAAGGAGGGGCGCGGCGAAAAGGACGGGGTCGGCGCGGTGGTACGGGTACGTGCGCTGGGTGCTCCGGTCACTTGGGAGATCGTAGCGTTCGAGCCCCCCGCTCGCCTCGAGTACAGGATCACGAAGGTCCTCCTCCCGATGCGGCACGAGATCGGGGCGGTAGAGTTCACTACCCGCGGCGACGGTACGGACGTTCGCTGGACGAGCAGCTTCGAGGTGCCGATTCCAATTGTCGGGCGGCTCATCGGGCCGGTTATCCGACAGGTCTTCAGCTTTATACATGGCAGCTCTCTGGTGCAGGCGAAGGAGATACTGGAGGCTGCCGCGCAAACCGGCGTGGGCGCTCCGGCGGTTGGAGCAAAGGGAGGAAACATGAAGATCCCCGAATGGATGAAGAAGGTCTTGAAGGTGTGGATCTGGGCCGCGGTGATCGGCCACACACTGGAAACCCCCATCGCCTACCACGCCGCAAAGAAAAGGGGCAAAGACCCTAAGAAGTACGTCCTTCGCACACTCGCCCTCGGTGTAATAGCTCTCATCCCGCTCCTGCGCAGCGAGCCCGAGA
>PMDX01000112.1 GCA_003154635.1 Actinomycetota bacterium
CCCCCGGGGTCAGGGGGTTTTTCCACTTGGAGGGAGCAGCAGGAACTCCTCCTGGTCTGGCCTACCCGAAGTCCTTTGTAATGAGCTTGCTCGCGGCGATGCCGGAACCTATCGTCGGGGGCACGCCGCCGCCGAAGTGCGTCGAGGCGCCGGTGAGGTACAGGTTCTTTACCGCTTTGGAGCGCAGGCGGGGCCGGAAGAACGCGCTTGCCATGATATCGTTCTGGAGCGCGTAGACGGCGCCACCCGGGTGCAGCAACATCTTGGCGAAGTCCTTTGGCGTGGTGACCCTCGCCATGGTGATGTGGTCGCGGATGTCCCTCAGCCCGAAACGCTGCTCGAGGAAATCGAGCTGCGTCTCGAGGTATTTCTCCTTGAGGTCGTCCCAGTCGCCCTCGGCGAGCTCGTACGGGGCGAACGTGACCATGTTGAGTATGTGATGACCCTCCGGCGCCAGTGACGGGTCGGCGTGGGTCGGCCAGGAGACCAGCATGAAGCCGCGGTCGGGCAGCTTGTGCGAGTAGTAATCCTCGAACCAGATTGCGTTCATCTCGTCGAGAGTGGTATAGCAGAACGTGTGGTGCGCGTCGAGGTCCGGGGCGGCATCCAGCCCGAGCATGATCATGGGCGCCGGTATCGATACCTCATAGCTCGAAATCGCTTTGGCGGCCCAGCCCGGCAGGTGCTCCCGTCCGATGTGCTCGAGGTACAGCGTCTTGGCGTTGATGTTCGAGATGACCATCTTGCTGCGGATCTGCGTGCCGTCCATCAGCTCTACGCCGACGGCCTTGTTTCCGTCCATGAGCACGCGCTTGACCCTCGCGTCGAACTTTATCTCTCCGCCGTACTCCTCGAAGACCCTGGCGATTGCCGCGGGTATCTGAACCATCCCACCACGCGGGTAGAAGATACCCTCGTGCTCGGAGTAGGCGAGGAACGCGATGTAGCCCGGGCACAGCGCCGGCGGCAGGCCGACGAAGTAAGACTGCAGGCTCATCGACGCTCGCACCTTCTCGCTCTCAAAGAACTTGCAGAGTGTGGTCTCGAAGTTGAGCCCCATGTACTTCAAGAGCTTCACCATGCCGGGGGCTTTTGTCATGACCTTCATCGCGTCGCCGAAAGTCATGAAAGGAGTGGTCATGATCTGCCCGAAGGCTTTGTGGATCGCCTCCGAGCCCAGCTTCTGGAACGCGTCCCAGTTGGGGCCGTCAGCCTTGCAGAATCCAGTAATGACCTTGCGCGTCTCGTCCGGGTCGACCGGGTACGTGAAGCGCTGGCCGTCGGCTGTGAGGAAGCCGTAGATCGGGTCGACCGGTATCCAGTCGATATAATCGGACACCTTCTTGCCGAGGGCCTCGAACAGCTCGTCGATGATCCACCAGAGCTCTACGATGCTAGCCCCGATGTCGAAATTGTAGCCGTTGTCCTCGTACGTGGAGCAGCAACCACCGATATGGGTGGTATTCTCACAGACCAGCGTCTTGAAGCCGTTCCTGGCGAGGATCGAAGCGGCCGACAGGCCGCCCAGGCCCGCGCCGATCACTACGGCATCGTAGTCTTGCATGGTCGCGCCTCCTTGCCTAGATGAAGTACCGGTACGGCAGGTATGGGACCTGCTTGCCGATGTGCTTCAGGTAGCGACGGGTGCTCTCGCTTGCCTGGAACCAGGCGGCTACCATTCCCACGAGCACCAGGACGGGCAGTACTTTCTTGAGGTTCTTGATCATTGGATTCCTCCTATCCGAAGTCCTTGAGGATATACTTGGCCGTTACTATTCCGGACGCTACGGTGGTCGGTACGCCACCGCCCAGGTGCGTCGAGCTTCCGGTCAGGTAAAGGTTCTTGACAGCTTTGGACCGCGAGCGCGGCCTGAACATGGCCAGCGTCGTCATGTCGCTGAAGAGGCCGTAGATGCCGCCCTCGGGGTGCAACAGCCTGCGCTCGAAGTCGAGCGGCGTCGAGACCTGGATGTACTCAATGTGGTCGCGCGCGTCGGGCAGGACGTACGTCTCGAGCTCCTTGATCGCGGCGTCCTTGTACCATCCTTTGAGCCTGTCCCAGTTGTCGCCCTTAGGCGCGTACGGCGCCGGGGCGTTGCACAGGAAGTTGAGGATGTGCCTGCCCTCGGGCGCGAGCGAGGGGTCGGCCTCGGTCGGCCAGCACACCAGGCTCATGGCGGTCTCGGGGATGATCCCCATCTTGTAGAAATTGTTCCAGACGTCGTTCATCGATTCGAGTGAGCTGGTGACGATCGTGTGGTGCGCCTCGAGGTCCGGCTTTTTGTCGAGGCCGACGTAGATCATCGGGCACGGCATGGAGTTTGAGTAGCTGGCGATCGCCTTCACCGCCCACCCGGGCAGGTTGTGGGGCCCGACCAGCTTGAGGTACGTGACCTGGGCGTTCAGGTTGGAGACGACCAGCTTAGCGGTGATCTCGCTGCCGTTCTCGAGCTTCACGCCGAAAGCCGTGCCGTTCTCCATCAGGAGCTTTTCGACTTTCTGGTTGACCTTGATCTCCAGGCCGTAATCCATGCCGGCCTTTGCTATCCCGTTGGGAATTCCGATCATGCCACCGCGCGGGTAGTAGATGCCCAGGTGCTCCGAGAGCGCGATATAGCCGAACACGCCGCTGCCTAGCTCGGGCGGGGCGCCGGCGAAGTAAGACTGGAACGCTGCCGACTGGAGCATCACCGGGTTCTTGTAGAACGAGCGGATGACGCCCTGGTGCGTGCGCGCGAAGGTGGGCGCGAACTTCAGGATCTGCGGATTCTTCATGCCGAGTTGCATCGCCTCGCTGAAGGTGTTCATGGGCGAGAGCATGACCGCGTCCATCATCTCCTCGATCATGGAGAGCCCCTTGTCGCAGAACCGATGCCAGCCCTCGACGTCCTCTGGAGCGATCCTCTTGACCAGCTCCGTTGTCTCGTCGATATCGGTGGGAATCGAGAAGCGCTGCCCGTCGTCGGTGATGAACGAGTAGATGGGATCGCAGGGGATGAGCTCAAGGTAATCCGAGATCTTGCCTCCCAGCATCTCGAAAAGCCTTTCGAGGGGTTGGATGACCTCGACTATCGAGGCGCCGACGTCGAACTTGTATCCGTCCACCTCAAACGTGGAGCAACATCCGCCGATGATGTCTGATTGTTCGAGCACGAGGGTTTTCATTCCGCTTTTCGCGGCCAGTGCCGCGGTGGTCAAGCCTCCGAGGCCTGCCCCGACAACTATTACATCGTAGTCAGACACTATTTCCTCCCTCCCTTTCAACTGCCGCTGGCGCGGCCTTGCAGTGAGTTATCAATTCAGACAGCCATAATGACTGGTGCGGAGGATTATAGTTACTGAATTTCGAGATGTAAACGTAAAATCAGGAAATTATCGGACAGTGAAATTGACTCATTCGGGGACTGAGGATTTATTTTCGAGTGGTTGGATTGAGAGTGTCGCGAATGCTATCGGGCCCTTGCCGAAGTTATTTTCGTTTTGTGTCAGCCATCAGGCCGTACTGCATGAACTCCATCAGGTTGACAAAGAAATCGACGGGGTCGAAGTCGTCGTTTGCGAGGGACAGGTTGCCGACTGCCTGAGCGATGCCGAGCATTGCGTACCCGATGTTCATCGGGTCGATCTTCCGGAAAATCTTCTGCTCTATACCCAGGTCGATATCTCTTGCGATGAAGCTCGCGACCTTGTCGAAGAGCTCACCGGCTTTGATCCGCAACCTCTCGTTGCCTCCCAGGACCTCGGTATAGAGGCCAAAGAACATGAACTGCAGTTCCTTGAACCTTGATACGAACGTCAGCCCCTGGATGCCCATGCGGGCGAGAGCGTTGCTCTGCCCGGCGGCGGCGTTTTCCGCTTCGGCGAAAAGCTTGTCCATGGTTCGGTCCATCGTGGCCAGGAATATCTCTTCCTTGCCCGTGAAGTACTGGTAGCAGGTGCCCTTGCTNNAGACGCTCTTCCTCATCGAGGTCACAGGCGTCCTTCTTCTTTGCCTGCTTCTTGAAGTCTTCCCATTCGGTGACCTTGCCGAACGCGTACTTGTCGAGTATGACCCTGATGCTGCTTACCGAGAGACCCTCGTTGCGCATCTTTTTTATTATGAGAAGCCTTCTTAGAAACGCGTCGTCGTAGAAGGCGACATTGGGTTTTGCCTTTTTCGGGCGTGGAAGCAGCCCCTGTGACATGTAGAACTTGATCGTGCTTACCGTCAGCCCGCTTGCCACCGCGAGCTGACTCATCTTCATAGTATGGTCGTTATTATTGCGTTCTTGTTCCATGCGCCTTTCGATCCCTCCCAAGCTCTCAGGGCGCCACTCAATTCACCACTAGAATATAGCATAGTAAGTAATTTGCTGAAAGTTCCTTAAAACCAATGAGTCGAATCAACTGACCGAAATGCAAGTTGTTCCCCCACAAGCATGGGTGCCTGGCACCCGTGACAGGTTCGGTCTTCCTGTTCTCTTGAAGTGCAGGGCGAGGGGAGGAGATATTACCAGAGGAGGGTTTTGGCGAAACCTTCGTACATGCCTTCGGCGACTAGTTTGCCGGTGAGGGCGGAGAAGACTATCCCACCGGGCCATATCGCGTAATGACCGGCGAGGTAGAGGTTTTTCACGGGTGTCTTGAACTGCGCGAAGCGGCCGAACAGGGGCGTGCGGTACATGTCGTAAGACCAGCCCATGATGGACCCCTGCGGGTTCAACGTGAAGCGCGCGAGCGTTCGCGGCGTGGCAAGCTCCTTGTAGTCGACCCTGTCACGGAGACCGGGCATAAGGTACTCCATGTCCTCGATGACGTCGTCGAGCACCTTTGCCTTGAGCGCTTTGTAAGCGTCGTTTCGCGCCATGGGGTCGGCGGAGCCCGTTCCCCAGCCGTTCATCCAGTCGTACGGCACAGGTATACTGGACGATGATGGAGTTCCTGTCCTCTGGCGCCAGCGATTTATCGTTTCTGGAGACCCAGCTTACCATCGACCAGTTCTTGTGGTGGATGTCGGGGTCGTAGATGTCCTCGCTATTGGCGTACTCTCGCCAGTAGAGGGTGTGATGCGCCTTGAGGCATTTGTCCAACTCTTCATCCGTCATATCGAGCCCCAGGAACGCCGTGATCACCGAGATGCTGACGGGCCCGTTCTTTATCCTCTCGCGGAATTTCGAGGGGAACAGGGCGGGGTCGCACATCTCCGTGACGAGCCTCTTGGGGTTACCCGTGTTCACGATCTTGTCGGCGTTGTACTTGAGTCCGTCCGATGTCTCGACACCGGTGGCGGTACCCCCCGATACGAGGATCCTGTCGACGGTGCTCGAAAGCTTTATCTCTCCGCCCTTCTCCTTGAAGGAGTCGGCGAGCATGTGGGCCAGAGCCTCGAGGCCGTCTTTCGGATAGATGTAGTCGTAGAGGAAGCTGTACCAGAAAGAGAAGTACATGAAGAGCAGCATGTTCGAATCGCCGAACTCGCCGAAAAGGAAGGAGAGCCGTGAATCCTTGAAGATCTCGCGGCTCTTTTCACTTCCCGGCTTGCGGATGCTCGCGGGCATTATCTTAAGCATCGGCACGCCCACCTTTGTCATCTTCGCCAGGGTTCGCCACTTGTCGGCGCCCCGAAGGAGAAGGGGGAACGTGAAGTCCCCCACGATGCCTTTCATGACGTTGGTGCCCGGCTCGATGAAATCGAACCACGCGTCGATATCGGACGCGGATTCCGGAAAGCAGCTCTTGAAATCGGCCCGTATCTGGTCGAAATCCCTCAGGGACACATCGCAGTCGGGGGTGACCCACCGGAAGTTCGCCCTGTCCCACTGCCCGGGGTCGAGGACGCCCAGATCCTCGAGTATCGGGAAGAGGATGCCGACGTTCTCCGTGGACTGCGAACCCGCGTCGAAGAAGTACCCCTTGCGGCGGATGCCCTGAATGTTCCCGCCGATCGTCTTTCCGTGCTCGAGGATGAGCACTTTCTTGCCTGCGCGCGCCAGGTAGTTCCCGCACACGAGGCCGGCCACGCCCGCCCCAACGATTACGGCGTCATACCTGCTGTTGCTCATGAGCGTGACCTGCCACGTCCTGGCTCACTTCAGCTCGACCAGGGCCCCGATACGTGACATGCACTGCTCCACGTAGTCGGGGTTATCGATGGTTATTCGAACGCCGTCGCGCTTGCACGCGGTGGCGCAGCGCCCGCAGCCCTTGCACTCGACGCCTATCACGGCTTTGCCGTTTGGAATCGTTATCTGGTCGAAGATGCAGGCTTTCTCGCAGAGGCCGCAGCCGTTACAGTTATCCGTTATCTCGACGTTGACACCCTCGAGCTTGACGAGCATGTCGCGGGCCTCTCTTGACGCCAGCGGCATGCAGGTGCTGATGCAGCAACAGGTGCAGCAGTGGCATATCGTCATCAGGTGCTCGTGATCCCTGACTCCGAGCATTATCGCGTCTCCCTTGAACTTTCCGACGCATGACACGAGACCCATCTCGGTCGCCTGGTGCAGGTGCTCGATAGCTTCGTCGGCCGTCACTATACGCCCTACCTCGGGGTCCACATCTTTCACGGCGGGGCCGAGGAAAGTGCATCCGAAGTAAGGGTCTGCCTTCTCGCAGTGGTTTTCGCTGCGGCACGGGCATCGCGAGAGGATGAGGTGATCGCTCGCCTCACGGATGAAATTCTCGATGATCGTCGTCGGCGCCACGGTGCCGGGTGGCAGCTCCAGGTTCTCATTGACCGGGACGTAAGTGAGGGTTACTGAATCAGGGGGAAGTACAAGCTTCCCCAACGTTTTGAGTATCGGTATTTTAGTTGATTTGAAGGCAAGACGCCTGTGCTTGTACATACTCAGGACGCGATCGAAACTCTTCTTGCTCCTGCCCATGCTCCTCCTCCTCTCTGCGACGTTGGTCGCAGAACTCACGGCCTGCCTGTGCCCCCCCCGGAACAGACACGCGCTATCGGGCGAGCCACCGGCCTCTATCCCGGCGGCGCACCCACCGACACGCCCGACCCCCGGGCGGTGCTACACGAAGTACCGAAACGGCATCTTTGGCGCCTGCGTTATCAGCAGCCCTGGATAACGCCAGTCGGATTTCTCCGTGCTGGTCGCCAACCACGCCGCCAACCCTACCAGAACCACCGCGGTTACAGTTATCTTCAGTTTCATTTGAATCTCTCCCGGGCGCTGTGCTTCTCAACGAGGCTTGCCGTGATGATGCCGCCCGCGATCACGGTGCAGACACCGCCACCGGGGTGCGTCGAAGCTCCGGCGAGATACAGGTGGTCGATGCTCTTTGACTTGTTCGACGGCCTGAACATCGCCATGTGTGAGATATCGGTCTGTATGCCGTATACGGCGCCACCCGGACTCAGGAGCATTCTCTCGAGGTCTTTGGGCGTGGCCATGTCGCGATAGACGATATGGTCGGAGAGGTCCGGGATTATGTACTTTTCGATTGTCGCGATGGCGTCATCGATCCATTGCTCCTTGTGTCGGTCCCAATCGTTGCCGGCCAGGGCGTAAGGCGCGAGGCCCATATGCGTGAGGACGTGCTTGCCCTTGGGCGCGAGCGCCGGGTCTATCTTGCTCGCCCACGACACGAGGCCCATGATCTCCGGCTTGCCGTCCATCTCGAATATCTTGCCCTTGAGGTAGTAATCGCTCCAGTATTCGTTCATGACCTCGGGGCCTGTCAGCGTCAGGGTATGGTGAGCGCGGAGCGGCGGCTCGTAGTCGACGCCCATGTAGATCATCGGGCACGGCATCGAGAGCTCCATGGAGTTGATCCCGCGCCAGACATACCACGGCAGATGCTCGTGCCCGACCAGCTCGGTGTATGTCTTCCTGGCGTTTATCGCCGATATGACAACCTTTGAGGTAATCTCCGTACCGTCCCACAGCTCGACGCCCCTGACGGTCCGGTCTTCGGTGACGATGCGGACGGCGCGCCTTCCGAACTGCACCTCTCCACCCAGGTCCTCGAGCGCCTTCTTTATCCCGTTGGGGATACCTATCATCCCGCCGTTCTTGGGATAGAAGATTCCCTCGTGCTCTACCAGCCCGACCATGGCGTAGAGCCCCGCGCACATGTCGGGTGGCAGCCCCGCGTAGAAAGACTGGAACGCCATCGTCGCGAGCACATCCGGGTCCTTGAAGTACTTCCTTACGATCTTCTGGTGGGTCGTCGCGAACATGGGTAACGCATTGAGCATGCCCGGATATTTCTTTATCAGGCGAAGGACGTCGACGAACCCCTGGCAGGGCGCGAAGAAAAACTCGTTCATCAGTCCCATTATCCGCGGGGTGTACTTGCGCGCAAAATCGAGGAACGCGCGCCCGTCCTCGGGGGAGATCTGAGCGATGACCTCCGCGGTCGCCTCTACGTCCGTCGGATAGGCGAAGCGTTTGCCCGCGCCTATATCGCAATAGTCGTAGATCGGGTCGACCGTGTGCCAGGGAATGTAATCCTCAATGTCGAGCTCGAGCCGCCTGAACAGCTCGTAGAACGCCGCGGGCGCTTCGACGACGCTCGCTCCGACGTCGAAGTGGAAACCCTCCGCCTCGAACGTCGAGCAGCATCCGCCGATGCGGTCCGACTGCTCCAGCACCAGGGTTTTCATCCCGGCTTTCTGACAGAGAGCCCCCGCGGAGAGACCTCCCACACCTCCGCCGATTACGATCGCATCGTAGTCCGGCATCTTAGTCTCCTCCTTTTGAACCCCGCCGCAGGCGCGGCTTTGCACGAGATTCAAATCAGATAGCCGAATTGACCATCGCGTTGGATTATAGTTACTGCCTTTGACTATGTAAACGTAATATTCAGTTTTTTTCGGACAGTGAATTTGACTGATACGGGTGCGGGAGGAAGGGGATCGGTCACCCGCGCGAGACTGGACCGTCCGGTGAATAGCCCGAAGGGCTCGCCACCCGCCACCCGCTTTCGATTATCAACCGGAAAGCTCCACTCCCCGTGATGGGGGAGGAGCGGTCGCATCAGGTCTTGTATAATGTTTGTATTTCCTCACCAAGGAGCTGCATTGAGTAAAGTCATCCTGGTCCGGCACGGACGCACGGCGTGGCACGAGGAAGGCCGCTACGCCGGGACGGCCGACATTCCGCTCGACGAGTTCGGTCAAGAGCAGGCAAAGCGAGTTGCGACCCTCCTCAAAGGGAGCGAAGTCGACGTCATCTACTCGAGCCCGCTCTCCAGGTGCCTCGAGCTCGCGACGCTCGTGAGCTACGAGCACGGTCTGGAGGTCGTCGTCGACGAGCGACTCCGTGAGATCGACCTCGGCCGCTGGGACGGCGAGATGATGCAGGACATAGTCAAGAAAGACGGAGAGATACTCAAGAAATGGATCGCGGACCCGAGCTTGGTGACGGTCCCGGGCGGCGAGTCGCTCATTGCCGTCCAGGAGCGCGCGATGGCGTGGCTGGGCGAGGTGAGCACGCTTCACCCCGACGGAAACATCGTGGCCTCCAGCCACGGCGGGCCCATTCGTGCCATTATCGCCGCCGTCCTTGGCCTCCCGCTCGGGAACATCTTCCGACTGACGGTGGACCTCGCATCGGTCTCGGTGCTCAATTACAAGGGCAAGTTCTCGAACCTCGAGACCATGAACGAGCGCTCGCACCTGGACGGGGTCCGGGGCGGGTCGATGCTTTAACGGCCGCTTGGCCTACTGGGAGTTGACCGGTACGATCACGCATGACGGCGACGGGTTGTCATGGAAGATGTTTATGAACGACAACCCCCACAGCGGCCACGTCTCGATCATGTCGGAAGTGCGAAGCTCGAGCTCGATCTTGTGGCCCGCCTTTACCATGTGAGAGCAGGCGACCATCTCGATCGGCGCCCCCGCCGTCGTGATCCGGCTCCAGGTATTCTTGTTGTTGCCCTCGTACCACCCGCGGCATATCAACGCCCTGGTGCCGTCCGGCGCAACGTCGTAAAGCCTCGGAATTATCTGTGTGAACTGGTTTGACGACTGGTACGTCAGGACCATGCGTGGCGTTCCTTCGACAAGCGTATCGGACGTCACGGGCGCCGTATCGTAGGTGTAATGCTGGTACGGCATGTCGAGCAGGGTCATGTTTTCCGGTATCGCCATGTCCTGACCGCCAATCAAGGAGGTAGCGTCGTTGATGTAGGGAACCGATATCGAGCCGGAGAAGCCGGTGTTCAGGAGCAGGTCCGGGGTCGCTGACGCGGACGGCTCGGTCGTAAGAGTTCCCTGCCTGAAGCCGGTGCCGCCGCCGAGGTAGTAAGGTATGTTTTGCGTTCCCGTTGGTGGCCACTGGCTCGCCGTTCCGTAGCGCGTTGATCCCCAGTCGCGATAGTAAGTGACAGCAGGCTCCTGTTCCACGCCGTTGCTGGCGCCCTTGAGGAAATGATCGAACCAGTTGGACACCTCCTGCATGATCCATTCTTTTTCCGGGTCTTTGGGCTGGCCGAGGTTGATCGGCATGTCCATTCCACCTATGTGCCCGTGGTTCTCGATGATAATGCGATGAGGCGCGGATATCATCGATGTGAATACGCCGAGGCCTTCGTTGGGGATGAAGAGGTCGTCGTTGAAACCCGCGACGATCAGCATCGGAGCAGTGATCGGATGCTCGACCTTACCGTCGAGCTCCTCGTCGCACCACCACCTGGCCGACCTCTTCTTCAGGTACATCTTGGCCTCTTCCTCGTAAGCTTCTTGTCTCTGCGTGGCTATCGCGTAGATCCTCGCGAGCCCTGGATCAACGCTGTTAATGAGGCCCTGCCCGCTTGACATTATGCTCATGACTGAGGAGAGCTTCTGCCATGCATCCATATCGGGGTCCGTCAGAACCGAGAGCACGTTGATCATCGCACCCGCGACGTTGCCCATGTAGCTTCCCACGACCAGCATCGTCGCCCAGAAGAACTTCACCGCGCCGTTGGGGTAGATGGAGGTGAGCAGGTCGGCCCCCCCGTGCATGGGGACGACAGCCCTGATCCGCGGGTCCCCCGGGTCGCCCGCTCTCGGGTTCAGCCGTGGAGCCGCAAGGAAGCTGTGAACGCCACCCATCGAGTAGCCGGTGACCCCGACTATCGGGCCGATGGAGTCTTTGGCCACAGGGAACCTGGCGTCCTGGCCAACGAGGGTGATGATAGTGCTCAAGTCTTTCATCTCGTAGTCGGGGTCTATGCAGTTGATCGTGCCTTCCGCCGCGAACCATCCCCTCACGGTATAGGTCACGCCCACGTACCCCTTACTTGCGTACTTTGGAGCGAGACCGTCGTATATCGACTTGTTGGTATCCCACGCGTGCACGAACACGACCACGGGAAACGTTTCACCCTGGGTTTTCTGAACCGGCCAGTACACGCTGACCGGGAGCTTAACGCCATCGCTCATGGCCCAGCGCTCGTCGACCTTCGTGACGTTGTACGCTGTGGTGGTGGCTGTGGTGGCTGTGGTGGCGGTGGTGCCGGTTTTCCGGGGTGGCGCTTTTTTCACCGGGCGTGCAAAAGCCACGGTCGAAAAGATGATCAGGATCGCGAGGACAATGGCAACGACTTTCAGGCTCTTGCGCATAGCGCCCTCCTCAGTTGAGGCCCTGCTTCTTAACGAGTAGTTTGCCCGGCGAGTGCGACCGGGCGTCACCTGCGCTTGCATCCAGTACCGGCTTAATTAATAGTACAACATATGCAATTAGCAAATACCTCCGGATTGACCGCTCTTTCCAGGCTTCGGCTTGGAATTGAGATGAGTGGTGCGAGAGATGGGCGGCGCGTGAAGTGTTACAATCAAATCGGGGACAGTCATCCGGGTGGCCGCGAGGCCCTGAGCCTCGAGGAAAGTCCGGACTCCACAGGGCAGGGTGCTGGATAACGTCCAGGCGGGGCGACCCGACGGATAGCGCCACAGAAAAGAAAAGACCCGCCACGCTGAAAGCCTCGGCCGAGGCGCGGAAGGTTAAGCTGAAACGGTGGTGTAAGAGACCACCAGCGGTCCGGTGACGGGCCGGCTTGGCAAGCCCCACCCGGAGCGATGCCGAATAGGGGAGGAGCGGTGGCCCGCCGCGTTTCAACTCCCGGGTAGGCAGCTTGAGGCCCGCGGTAACGCGGGTCCCAGATAGATGGCCACCACCGCCTCACGACGGTACAGAATCCGGCTTACACGATGGCTGTCCCCCGTCCTTTCAACTGTTCGTTCTGGTAGCCCCGGAGCGCGAGAGCAGGAAACGCATCGCATCCGAGGCGGCTGGAAGCCCGATACGTAAGTTCCGGCGCGGGCACGCTGCCGCGCAGAGCCCGCATCCCTGGCATGAGGGTGCGAAGATCGGTCCGTCCGGACCCATGACCAGGGCGCGGGATGGGCACGAGCGGGCGCACTTCTCGCAGTTGGAGCAGTCACCGACCGCGTGTACCCACAACTCCGGGAGCTTCATCCAGCCATCGTTGTCTTCTTCTCTTTTCGGAGTGGTTGCCGGGCAACAGCACGTGCGGGAAAAACAGATCGGAAGCATCCGCCGCCGGTCGGACTCGTGGATAGCAAGGCTGCTGCTGTCGTACGCGATGCGAGCTCGGAGCATAAGCTCGCGAGCCCTTGCTGTGCGTTCAAGCGCCTCTTCAACGGTTACCTCGCGGACGTCGCCGGAGGCCACGCTTCCTTCACCCAGGACCAGGCAGCCCGGTTCGCGAGGAAAAGACGGGCAATCGCGTTCTTTGCGGCACGCACACGTGCCTGTCAAGAACCTTGCGCTTGCATCGCGAATGAGGTTATCGAGCAGGTTGTAAGGGATGATCCTCGGTCTTTCGAGGTCGTCTGCGCCTGCGGAGTCGTGAGCGCTCATGCTCGATGTCCGGACCCGTGCTTGTGAGGATGGGCATGTGGATGTGCCTGCGCGTTATTGTTCTCCTGTCGCGCGGGGAGTGGCGTCATCGGGCAAGCGCTGGCGCACTCGATCTGGATGGTCGGATGGATGATATTGAAATCGTCAAGCAACTTTTCGCTTATCTCCTGCATTGTCGATGAGCATTCGCTGACCTGCCGGTCTTCGACCTCCACGTGACCGCTCAGAGCGTACACGCCGGAGCCAAGCTCCCATACGTGCAGGTGGTGGACGGCCTCTACGCCCGGGATGGACTCAATGGCTTCCTGAACCGTGGCAAGGTCGATTTGGCGCGGTACGGATTCGAGGAGGATGTCGGTGGCGTCCTTAATGATCCCCCACGCGGCATATATTATGAAGACACCTATTAGCAATGCCACAAGCGGGTCGGCGTAATACCACTTGGTGAGGATGATTATGACGCCCGCCACGAGGACGCCGAGCGAGACGATGGCATCCATCACCATATGCAGGAACGCGCTCTTTATGTTCAGGTCGTGACGGTCGTGGAACAGCGCCATGGCTACGGCAGAGTTGATGAAAAGGGCCACCAGCGCAACCGCGAAGACCGCGTACCCGCTTACCGGTTCGACATGCTGCATGCGCCTTACCGCCTCGTAAGCGATGACGCATGCGATCACCACCAGGCCTACGGAATTGGCCAGGGCGGTCAGGATGCCAACCCTTCCATATCCGTACGTCCGTCGCTCGGTTGGCTCGCGCCTGACCATATACACCGCGAACAGAGAGAGGCCTACGGCCAGGATGTCGGCGGCGTTGTGGGCCGCGTCGGATAAGAGCGCGAGGCTCTTGGAGAAGACGCCGATGAGCACCTCGGCGACCACGAGGACTATGCCGAGGGCGATGCCCAGCCACAGCCTGCGCGTTGTCGACCTGTAATGTTCGTCGCTCTCGAGCGTTCTCTCTCCGGCCATATCCCGTCCCTGCCAGCACGTTCCCGGGAATCCCGGGAAGACAGCGGTTTCATTTCCGCTCAAACTGCTTCATCGCCAATCGGTCCGGTCCTCCAGGACGCTTCGAACTATCGACAGGTATGTGACGTCGAAAGCCGGTGGTCCGCCGCCTTCCCGGAGGATGAGCTTATTATATTCATCACACATTTCCCGTATCAAACGGGAAGGGGCGAGTCCTTGAATTGCTTAAGTATGCAGTGTAATGCGGAATAACGTCATTCTTGAGTATCAAGGAGATGAAACCTGTTGGGTGAAAGCGAAAACGCCGGTTTGAAGCTCCAATTCGACGGTCACCTGAGGCTCGAATTCAGAGGCGCGAAGGTAACGACGGACACCGGTCTTCTGGCAGTGAGAGAGCTGGATGAGGTCATGGGTCTCACAAATATAGCGGGCGACTTCATCTGTGAAGCCAGGACCGGCAGGAATGTGCAGCACGAGCTTGCGGGCCTTCTCAAGCAGTCGGTCTACGCCCGTCTTGCCGGTTATGAGGACGTGAACGACCAGGAGGCGCTCACCAGGGACCCGGCTATGAGGGCGGTCGTCGGGAAGAGGGCGCTCGATAGAAACGCCGCCAGTTCACAGACGGTATCCCGATTCGAAACCGAGATACTCGCTCAAGAGAAGAACATAGAGGCGTTGGCTTCCATCAACATCGCCTGGGTGGACAATGCGGTCTCTCGCTCAACGAACAAGAAGATAGTACTCGACATGGATTCCTCCGAGTTCCCGGTGCATGGCTCCCAGGAGGGCTCTTCCTACAACGGGCACTTCGGCTCGCGCTGTTATCACCCGTTGCTCGTGTTCAACCAGTACGGGGATTGTGAAGCTGCTACCTTGAGGCCGGGCAACGTTCACTCCTCCGATGGATGGAAGAACCTACTCGAACCGATTGTCAACAGATACAGGAAGACGGGCAAGAGAATCTACTTCCGCGCAGATGCCGCCTTCGCGAGCCCCGACGTCTACGACTACCTGGAGGAAAACCGCATCCTCTACGCCATCAGGATTCCGGCCAACCAGAACCTTCAAAGAGAGATAGACCACCTGCTCACCAGGTCGGTGGGACGACCTCCCAAGAAGCCACGGGTCCTCTACCACGACTTCTCCTACCGGGCGGCCTCCTGGGACAGGCCCAGGAGGATCGTCGCAAAGGTGGAGTGGCATCAGGGCGAGCTGTTCCCCAGGGTCGGCTTCATCGTCACCAACGTGAGCGCGAAAGCCAGGAACGTCGTTCGCTTCTACAACAAGCGCGGCAACTGCGAGCAGTGGATTAAGGAAGGCAAATACGCCCTCTCTTGGACAAGGCTATCCTGCACGAAGTTCTCGTCAAACCAAGTAAGACTCGCCCTGTTCGTTCTCGCCTACAACCTGGGCAACTTCCTGCGACGCCTCGCCCTCCCCAAGGATGTCTCGACCTGGTCGCTGAGAAGCATCCAGCTCAAGCTGATCAAGATAGGGGCTAAGGTCGTGTCTCATGCGAGGCGAACCATCTTCCAGATGGCCGAGGTCGCCGTTTCTGAAGGACTGTTCGCCGCTCTTCTGGAGCGTATCCGTTCCCTCGCTGCTGTTCCGACCTGACAACGAGTAGGTGGATTGGATTGATAAGCTCTTGGTGTTCAACCATCTTCAGAAACCGGCGAAGCGTATTGTTCTGTGAACGCAGCGCGGGCTGGCGACCTCGTGTTTGCGGCAACCTGGTTTCGAAGCGTTATTCGGGCCTGAACATAGTAGAATCGAGATGTTAGGAGGCACATATGGGGAAATGTCGGCTAATTTATCTTTTAACATAGATATATAGTCGTAATCTTCCATCACAAAAATGAGCGACGGTGGAGGGAGCTAACGATTTTAGCTAGGTTTTATCGGTGCCTTTTTTCTGGCCCGAGTTGTGGACGCCCGAAATTCTTGGCATAATTTTTATATGAAAGAAAAAATCACTCTCCATGCCAAGTGGCTTATCAAGGCTCCTCTAACGGAGGTGTTTAACATAATAACTGACTTTGAAAAATGGCCTGAGTATTTTCCGAAAGTTGCGGAATCTATACAAGTCATAAGGCATGGAGGAAATAATTTGGAAATAGACGCGACCGTCAAATCGTTCGGCCAAAAGTTTCCAGTAAAAATGAAAACCCAGATCCTCCCTGGAAAGGGGTTCATTTCGGATAATGAAAGCCCTAAATTTGGAACTTCTGGCCACGAAGAATTGTTGCTCTCTGAACGTCCAGAAGGAACCGTGATCGATTACACTTATCAAGTTGCCATCCATAAACGCTGGCTCCGTATAGTTGCACAACCATTGATTGGTTGGTTTTCCATGAAATACTGGCAGAAAGCTGTCATAGATGAACTAAGAAAAAGGCTCGAGAGATAAAATCCTGAGCGTCGTTCAATCTTTATATGAAGGTGCATTGTTTCAATTCTTCCGCTATCTTCTTCCACTCCACGGCTCTAAACGCGTCCAGCAGGGGGAGCTTATAAAACAGACCGCCAGATATCGTGGCGGTCTTTTGATTATTGCACTAGCAACATGGTCCCCGATTAGGCGGCGCGCCAGCTTTGCTGGCACGAAAAATTGCGGCGGCGAAAAAAAAAGCGGCGAAAGCGAGGGCGGGCAAAAATTCCTTCCCCCCCAACCCCCTTCCTTTTTACCCGCCCGAGCGTTCAGGTTTTGCGCGCGAAGCGCGCAATCATTCGGAGTTTTGCTAAAAAAATGTTCGAACTTCGTCCAAAAAACACTGTACGATCACCATGGTTTCAGCAAGCCATTTGATATCCTGAAACCATCTAGTGATAGTATCCCGTCACCAGATGGTTTCTGCTGATTACCGAATATGCAGAAAACATAGTGGCGGGACATTTCCAGCCTTTTTGCTATAAAAAATCCAGGACCGCTTAGAGGGCATCTCCCATACTGCAGATACCAACGGGTCTGATCTGAAATTGGGAACTGACTTTTCTTTTGACATCGGAGTCAAATTGGACTATAATTTAGACCAAAATACTAATTTAGTCGAAAGGTCAATATTATGGAAAAAAAAGACAGTATCAGCGATTCCATCCTCGAGGCAGCCGAGACGCTCTTCCAGAAATGGGGCATCAAGAAGACCACGATGGATGATATCGCGCGGGAGGCCGGTAAAGGCAAGAGCTCGATCTATTATTATTTCAAGAACAAGGAAGCCGTGCTCGAGGCCGTGGCCATGGCCCAGGCCGAGCGGATAACCCGTATCGTCCGGGAAGAAGTGGCAAAGAAGGAGACGGCCAGGGAAAAACTCCTGACCTACGTTTACACTTCCTTTTGCGAAACCAGGCGCGCCATAACCCTCTACGAGATCGCCAGGGGCGAGATAAGGGCCAACCGAGGGGTCATCCGGAAAATCATGGACAGATACTATGCCCTGGAAGAGGAGGTTGTCGAGGGGATACTCAGGTTCGGGAAGAAGAGGAAGGAGTTCAGGATCATCGGTTACCACGACATAAGCGACACCGCCCGGGCCATCGTAACCATCATGAGAAGTCTGGTCATAAGCCTGTTCATAGAGAACGACGACAAGAAGCTTATCGACCAGATCATTATGCTTCTGTCCGAAGGCCTTTGATGCAAGCGCGATATCCGGGTTTTCCGATGTTTGCTTCGATTTATTGCCTGAGAAGGAGAGTAAAATGAACTTGAGAGTCAAAAAAACATGCGGCGCACTCCTCGCGTTCCTCGTCATTTTCACCGGCTGCCGGACCCACCGCAAAGCGGGAACGGAGATCCGCCCGGTCAGGGTCGTGGTCAGCCGGGTCGCTCCGGCCGAGACCGGCCGGGAATTCGCCTACAGCGGGACCATCACGGAATCGGAAACTCTGCCCCAGAGTTTCTCCGTGACCGGGACTGTGACCCGGGTTTACGTGAACGAAGGCGACGTCGTCGCCAAGGGCACGCTCCTGGCCGAGCTTGACGACACGAGCTATCGTCAGATGCTCGAGATGGCCAAGGCGGCCGAGAGGCAGGCCGAGGATGCCTTCAACCGCCTGTCCCGAATGTACAAGAACGGCAACCTGCCCGAAGTCAAATACATCGAGGTCGAGACCGGGCTGCAGAGGGCCAGAGCGGCCGCGGCCATCGCCAAAAAGAACGTCGGCGACTGCCGTCTGCGCGCGAACGCCGCCGGTTACGTCGGCAAACGGGGCGTCGATCCGGGCATGGTGGCCATACCCAGCCTAGACTCGATAACCATCGTCAGGATAGACAAGGTCTTCGCCCGCGTTCCCGTCCCGGAGAACGATATTGCCCTGCTCCACAAAGGCGACCGGGCCGTGATAAGGATCGGGGCCCTGGGCGCGCGGGAATTCGCGGGCAAGATCGAGAGTATCGGCGTCTTGGCCGACCCCATAGCCCACTCCTACAGGATACGGATCGCCCTCGCCAATCCCGACCGGACCATAAAGCCCGGCATGGTCTGCATGGCGGTCATCAAGGGGCTGGAAAAGAGCTTCGGACTGGTCATCCCCAACCAGGCCGTTCTGATCGACGAGACCGGCCGCAACTACGTCTATTGCCTCGACCGGACCGGCAACAAGGCTTCCGTGCGCTACGTCAAGCTGGGCGAGCTGCTCCAGAACGGCATCAGGATAACCTCGGGCTTGAGCGAGGGGGACTCCATCGTCATCTATGGCCAGCACAAGCTCGTCGACGGGGCAACCGTCCACGTCGTCGAAAGATAGTCCCGAAAAGAGGAGACCGCCATGATGGAAAAGAAACGTCAACTGATCGATATCCTGCTGCGCTACCAGCAGCCGATCGGCATGCTCGTCCTGATCCTGATCGCCGCCGGGGTCGCAGCCCTGATAAAGATGCCCAGGGACGAATATCCCGAATTCAAGATACGACAGGGGATCATTGTGGGCGTCTACCCCGGGGCCTCCTCGGAGCAGGTCGAAGCCGAGGTCACCGACAAGGTCGAAAAATACCTATTCCAGTACAAGTCGGTCAAGCGCTCCAAGACCCATTCCGTCTCCCGGGAAAACGTGATGATCATCTACGTCGAGGTCACGGAAAATGAGAAGGACCCCGATGGCTTCTGGCTGAAGCTACGCCACGGGCTGAACGAGCTGAAGGGCTCGCTTCCCTCCGGCCTTGTCTCGCTCACCGCGGACAACGACTTCGGCAACAGCTCGGCCCTGCTCCTTTCGGTCCGCTCCGACGGCAAGACCTACCGGGAGCTCGAGGATTGCATCAAGCGGATGGAGAATGACGTCCGACGCATCCCGTCGGTCTCCAGGGTCCAGCGCTACGGCGTCCAGAAGGAAGAGATCAGCGTCTATCTCGACAACACCAAGCTGGCCCGCTACGGCATACGGCCCATGACCCTGGCCGTTGCCATCATCCCCCAGAGCACGACCGGCTACGCCGGCGAGCTGGATGACGGCAAGCTCATCCGCCCCCTGCACATCCCGGCCAGCTACAGGTCCGAGAACGACCTGGCCGAGCAGATCGTCTACGCCGACCCGGCCGGGACGGTCATCCGTCTGAAAGACGTGGCCCGGATCGTCCGTGAATACGAGGAGCCCCAGTCCTACGTCCGGGTCAACGGCAAGAAATGCGTGATCGTCTCCCTGGAAATGCAGAGCGGGAACAACATCGTCGACTTCGGCCGGGACGTCGGCAGGGTCATTTCCGCTTTCCAAAAGACCCTGCCCGCCGACATCAAGATCGAGACCATCTCTAACATTCCTGACGCCGTGACCAGGTCCATCGGCAGTTTTCTGAAGGAATTCGCCATCGCCATCCTGGCCGTAGTCATCGTGACCCTCATCCTGCTGCCGGGCCGGGTGGCCCTGGCCGCGGNNGCCGCGGCCGCGACCATTCCGATCACCATCCTCTCGACCATCGCTCTTCTGTGGGCGGCCGGTCTGAGCCTCCATACCGTCACCCTGGCCGCGTTGATCCTGGTCCTGGGGCTGGTCGTCGACGACCCCATCGTCATCATCGACAACTATGTCGAGAAGCTCGACCTAGGCTTCGACCACCTCCAGGCTGCCTCCCTTAGCGTCAAGGAGCTCTTCCCCTCGGATTTCGCGGCCACCATCATCATCATTTGCTGTATCATCCCGATGAGTTTCTTCCTGACCGGCATGGCCGGGGATTTCGTCAGCTCCATGCCGTTGACGGTCATCACGGCCCTGACCGCATCGCTCATGGCCGCTTCGCTCCTGACCCCACTCATGTGCTTCTATTTCATCAAGCAAGGCGTCAGGAACGGTAGGGT
>PMDX01000251.1 GCA_003154635.1 Actinomycetota bacterium
GAGGGTCGATCGCTCCGCCTGGCGCAGCCTCTCCATCTGACATCAGCCACCAGCCACCCGTCTTCCTATTCTTCTAGAGTGCAGGCTCGAGAAGGCGGGATTATTTGCGGAGGATCTTTCCAGGAAGCGGGTCGAGCTGGAGGTCTTCTCCGTCAAGGGCAACCTTCCCGTTGATGAAGACCATGTCGAGGCCCTGGGGATAGCGTTCGGGGTCGCGAAAAACCGCGTCGGTCCGAAAGCTTTCCGGACGCATCACCAGGAGGTCCGCGAAGTACCCCTCTCTGATCAGCCCACGGTCCGCGATTCCGAACCACTCCGCTGGCAATGAGGTGCACCTGCGGATGGCTTCAGGCAGCTCGATGAGCCCCTTGTCAAAAACGTAGCGTCCGATGAACTTCGGATAACACCCGTAGAACAGATATGAGGGTTTGCCCATCCCGAGCAGGATGGTGTCCGTCACGATCATAGAGTTGGGGTCTTTGATCGCCGGGTATGTGTACTTTTCGGTAAAAGCGTCGTCAGGCTCCGACATTGACTCGAACACCAGTACGCGGGCGTCCTCCTCGATCAGGAGGTCGCACATCACATCAAACGGGTGCCTGCCCTGCTCCGCGGCGATATCGGTGAACCGCCTTCCCTCGAGCGGTTTGTTCTTCTCGCTGTGCACCGCCATGATGGTGACGGCGTCCCAGCCCATCTGCCTCATGATGTTTAAAGACCAGTCGTTCCTGCCGCGGTGCGGCCACTCAGGCTTTCCCTCCTCGATATCGCGCAGGATCTCCGCGCGGGTCTGCCTGTCCGCGACGCGCGCGAGCACGGCATCCCTTCCTCCGGTCAGAGCCCACGAAGGGAAAAACGCCATCAGGTGCGTGAAACCCGCCGTGGTAGGCATGAAATCTATTCCCATCTGCGCACCGGTTGCCCTTAGCTCATCGAGCTTCTTGAGGATTGCTTTCATCTCGGCTTCGACGGCGATGTCCGGAGCGAAGCGGGAGACCTCGGGGTGGTTGATGAGCCACTTCAGGGCCTTCAGCAGCGGTTTGTGGGCGCGTCCGAACCAGGGGAGGCTGAAGATGTGTGAGACCTGTCCCCGGATGTCGTTCCTCCTTGCGACCTCCGCCACCTCGCTCATTGCTTTCGGCAGAGTCGATGCGGTATAGGACCTCAGGTGGCTTGTGAATATCCCTCCGTACTTCGCGAGCGACTTGCCGAGCTCGACCAGCTCATCAGTATCACTCTGGTTTCCGGGGAAGTACTGCAGNNAGTCCGGTGGAAAGGCCGAACGCGCCCGCCTCAAGGCACTCCTCCAGCGAGCGGCGCATCCTCGCGACCTCCTCCTTCGAAGCGAGGCGCGTCTCCAGGCCGCAGGCCGATATCCGCATCATGCCGTGAGGAGCGAGAAGCGCGCAGTTGAGCAATGTTCCCGTCGAGTCCATGTGCTCCATGAAGCTCGCCATCGTGTCCCAGCACACGCTCTCGTCAAAATCCATCTGGGTAAAGACCTCGAGGTACATCTGCAGTCCGTCCCTGTGCTCTTCGGTTATCGGAGCGAGCGCCATGCCGCAGTTACCACCGACGAACGTGGTTATGCCCTGCCTGACAAGTGGCGCAAGTACGGTCGCATGGTCGTCCCTGAAGAGCGCGAGGTCCGCATGAGAGTGGACGTCGATGAAGCCGGGGCAGACCGTCTTGCCGGTCGCATCGATCCTCGCGGCCGACTCGGCGCCGGCGAGGTTGCCCATCTTTTCGATGCGATCGCCTGTTATCCCCAGGTCGCTCGAGAAAGGCTCCTTTCCGGACCCGTCGATAACGCTGGCGTTCTCGATGATCAGGTCGAACATCTTCGCTCCTTCTTTCGGAATCGTACCAGCCGATATCCTGAACCCCCCGTGGTAACACCCTCGGTTCGGCGAACGAGCTCCCGGTAGCGGGGCGCCTCAGTGACAGCTCAGAGGGCTGAACCCCGGGATAGCGGAGCTCTTCCGCCCCTTCTTGAGCCCTTCGATCATCATCTTGATGGTGCGCTCCGTACCAAGTATGCGAGCCATGTCCTCCAGCAGGTCCACGCGAGCACGCAGGTCATACCAGAAGTTGTGCTTGAACTCGTAGGCCCTGGCGTAATTGCGGTTGAAGCGCTCGAACTCCTCGAGAGCCTTCTCCCGGTCGGTCACCGCGATCGCGGCGACCTTTCCGGAAACGAGCGCCCCGGAGATGCCGAAGCCCATGAACGGGTCGATGGAGCCGCTGATGGTCCCGCACATGATGATGCCATTGCGTATGAGCTGGGGGTTGTCAGGGGACGTTACCGGTGCTACGCCATGTACGTACTCCCAGTCATGCTCCTCCATGTCCCGGACCCTTTTCATGAAAGACAGGTACCTGTTCAGGCCCTCGCGTGGAACCTCCTGGCCGTATGCGAACAGGAGGTTGTAGTAGATGCCGTTGGCGAACGAGATGTACCCGTATTCGTTGATACATTCATCCAGCCAGATCCATGCATACGGGTCGGATTCCGCCTCGCCCGTGGCCATCCAGGCGTACCAGTCCAGGTAAGGGACTTCGAAATAGTCGTAGGCCGGCTGGTTGAGGCCGCATGCGATGATGGTTCCGGGCTCGAGCTTCGGAACGTCTTTCTTGAGTAGGGGAGTGTCGAACTCGAACTTGACACCGGCATCGATGCACTTGTTGTACAGCAGCGTGTCGAGGCTCTGGGGCCTCGAGCTGCGCTCGACGTGATATGACATGACCACCGGCGCCGGAACCTCGAGGTCGTGGAGGTATATCGAGAGTGCGCTCACAGGAACGAATACGGGCGTGAGGTCGATGCCGATGTACTCGGATGTCGCCTGCACGTCCAGCGGGGTAGTATGAAGCGAAGGATTGAACACCCGCGAGCCACCGTAGGCCGGCTCCTGGTCGCGGACCAGTACCGAGTGCCCCTCCACCGCGAGGTTGCAGGCCGCCACCATACCGGACATGCCGGCTCCATAGATCAGTACTTCCTTGGAGGCCACAGCCTCTCACCTCCTGCCTGGATCGTTTGTTGTCAACCGGGATATTATATCTGAACCGTGGTTGGACACGTACTCTCCAGTTGAAGGACCGCGCTCGACGAGGCCGTCTGTTTATCCGCCATCGCTTTTCGCTATTGAGCCGCCTTCTTCAGGCTCCTCCTGCGTGTGACGAACGCAAGGGCCATCATCGCCAAACCAAGTGGGATCAGTACGAAGGCCAGCACGAAGAACCCGCTTAACCTGTCACCGGTGAACGGGAGCGTCCCCGATTCGCTGGTCGTCCGGGTCGATACCGTTCCGACAACGGAAGGAGTTGTCGGTGTCCCGGGCGCCACCGCCGCGGCGATCGTCACGTTCGCCGTCGCGGACCCGCTCAGCAATGCGCCGTTCGCATCGTGCGCCGACACGGTCGCGCTGTTCACGGCAGTGCCCTCTCCGGCAGCCTGGAACGTGACCGTCACGGATGCGGACTCGCCCGTTGCCAGGCCGTTGCCGCTACTGAGATCATTCCACACCAACGTCCCGGACCCCACGGAATCAGGTGACACCGTCGCCGATTTGTATTTCAGCAAAGCGCCGTCGAAAGAGTCAGTGAGCGCGACCGGCGCTTCGATCTGCGTGGCGCCCGCGTTTTTAACGGTTATCGTGAAATCTACCGTGTCGCCCTCGGTGACGTCTCCCGTGTCATTCACCTTTGTGATCTGGATACGGCCACCGGGCAATCCGCCGGTGATGTTGACCGTCCATCTCGAATTGTCGGTCACGTCCGGGCCACAAGCGGGGGTCGCGGTTACCGTTGCCGTGTTCGTGATGGCCGGTGAATCGGAAGCCTTAACCGTATAGTCAACAGTGATAGTCTGCTCAGCTCCCGGCTCCAGATCGCCGAACGGCCCTATTGGCCCGAGCAAGTCGTCAGAGACTGTGATGTTGGTCAGCTTTGAGTCACCAGTGTTCTTGACCTTGTAAGAGTAGGTTATTTTGTCCCCTATCGCCGCAAGCGCCGGTGCGCTCTTGGTGAGCTCGACCGCCGGATGAATCACGCTGACGCTGGCTGAGCCATCGCCCGTTACGGCCGGGCCGCACTCCGGAGTCCCGCTGACCGTGGCTTTATTGACGAGCTTCGCCGGGTCGGCGTCCGCCACAGTGTGCCCCGCGGTAACGGTTCGCTCTTCACCCGGATCAAGATCGCCTATCGGGCTCACGGTCACCATGGAGTCTGTGACGGCCACGTTCGTCAGCTTGCAGTCACCCGTGTTCTTCACTGCGAAGCTGTACGTGATCACGTCTCCGACCCTTGCGCAATCGGTGCTCGCCGTCTTGACCAGCGCGATGCCCGGATGGATTATCCTGACCGTCGCGGAACCAGTGGCCCTCACGGGGCAACCGCATGTCGGAACGGCGCATGCCGTGACGTTGTTGATCAGCGTGCCGGGATCCGCATCCCGCACTGTGTAAGTCTTTAAGAGCGAGTAGTCGCCGCGCGGTGGCAGCGCAGGAGCCCAGCTTGTGATACCGCCGAACATCGGGTCCTCGACGTGGACGTTCCAGAGCCAGACATTTCCGGTGTTCGTCACCTTGATCAGATATCGAATAGTGTCGCCTACGCGAGCGCAGGTGACGTCCGTGGTCTTCTCGACACCGATGGCAGCCTTCTTGACCAAGGTCTTACATGAGTCGCTCGCACAAGCCGCGCCCCACTCGGATTCGCCTTTGACGGACGCCTCGTTCACGAGCCACTCGGGGTCGTTCGCACCCACGGTATAAGGCAACTCGAACTCCCTGCATTGGCCCAGCTTTAGAGAGCCGAGATCCATGCCCGAGATTCCCAGAAGCGCGTCATCCAGGACGACATTTTCGAGCTTGACATTGCCCGTGTTCCTGACCTTGAAGTGGTATTCGATGCGGCCGCCGACCCACGCATCGCAGGGCCCGTCCTTGTCGATATTGAGTGCCGGTTTTTCGAGCTTCTCGTGGTCGATAGCGGTCCGGCAACCGCTTTTGCTCTCGCACTTGCCACCCTTGTAACATGCGCTCGCGCACGCCTGGTTCTCGAGGGTTTCGCCCTTGAGATGCCCGTCGATCCTGTAGGTCCTGGTGAACTCCCTCGATTCGCCCGCGTCAAGCCGGGGAAGCCCCCAGACCTCACCACCGAGCATGGGGTCGATCACCTTGACGTTTGTGAGCGCGGTCCCGCCACAGTTGGTCACAGTGAACTTGTAGGTGACTGTATCTCCGGGACGAGCTGTAGACGGGCCTTCCTTGACCAGTTGTATGCCCGGCGCCGGGCGGGCTGTCAGACGCAGGTTCCAGCTTGCGGTATCACTGACATCGCCGGTCTCATCGCTTTTGACGGATGCGGCCGCTGTATTGGTGAACTCTGTGCCGGTAAGGTCGGAGGGAATCGTATAGTCGACCTCGTGCTCCCAACATTGCCCCGGCTTCAAGCTCGCGATAGCGTGGTGGAAGCCCACCTGTTCGTCATCCACATTCACAGGGCTCAGCGTGGAATCGCCGGTGTTGACCACGCGTATGTGATATTCGACCTGCTCGCCGGGGAACGCCGTCTCGGGCCCTGTCTTGGTGATATCGAGGCTCGCTTTATCCCGGCGGATACCGATAGAGGCATGGGCCGAGACCAACTCTCCCAGCGCCTCCCCGCTCGCGCTCGCCGTATTCACCAGCGGGTCAGGGTCTTGCGCCTTTACCGTGTAGCTGGTCAATTCCGTCTCTGAATGACCCGGAGCAAGTGTACCGACGTCGCTCGAGAACCCGGTCAGTGGGTCGGATACGGTCACGTTGTCGAGGCTGACATTGCCGGTATTGCTCACCTTGAGCTTGAAGACAAGGTTATCTCCCACCCCGGCATGCCAGTTCGGCGCGCTCTGACCCTGGATCGTTTTCTGGATCGCGATTCGGGCCTGCTGTATGGCGACAGCGCAACTCGCTGAGTCCAGGGTGACACCGCCGACCCAGTTGCCCCTGGCGGTCGCGAAATTGACAAGTCGGCTGCCGGGGAAATTTTCGGGGATCGTGTACCGCGTAAGGTCCGACGGCACTGTAACCCATTCGTCGCTTGCCATGCTCCCGATCGAGTAATCCAATCCTGTCAGCGGGTCGCTGACGCTCACGCCAGTCAGAGCAGCCCGGGCATGTACACTTATCGTGAAAGCTATCGTATCCCCAGGGCTCGCTGACGCCGGCCCGGTTTTCGTGAGTTCAACCTTTTTCGAGCCGGACGTTGTATCGGCGGGCGAACTGCTGGAAGGCTGCTGAACAGGCTGCGATGTCGTCAAGACGGGCAACGACGATGGAGTGTTCGATCTGGGAGCGGACTGCTCCGCCTGCGACTTCGGCACGGTCCCCTGGGTCATGGGTACCGAAGAGGCGGGTGTGCTCGTAACGGTCGTACCCGAATCGGTTGTCGCGGTTGCGGTACCAGTGGGGACGCTCGCCGTCGGCTGGCTCCCCGAAGCCGCATTTGGCCCTGAGGACGACGCGAAAGCCGAGAGCGGCAGCAGCGTCGACGTCAAGGCGAGTGCTAGCATCAATGGCAACAGGCGCCGCCCGGCACGCTTCCAGTTCCGTCGGCCGGCTTCGCGGCCCTTGCCCTTGCCTTTATGCACGATGCGTACCGTCATTGCGATCCTCCATTGCTCACAGACAAGCGGCTATCGAGCAATTTGACGCAGGGACTCAAGCATCGACAACTCAAACAACAAGCCCTCGGAGCCAACATGAACGTCATGATCCAGACATGTCCGTCAGGCCGTGCACCCCTCATATCATCCCTGCACCTGCAAGCCGCCTGGTCTCTTTCTATAACATCAAGCGGCCGCCTGCAATCGGGAGGTAGCATGAAATGCACCGGCGCGTTCAAAACGGGGATAAACGCCGGTATGCAGGGATAAGCGAAAGAGACCGGGATGGATCAATCGATGATGAACACCGGGGTGCCCACCTTGACCTCGTTGAAAATCGCACCCGCGTCGTTGGGGTCCATCCTTATGCAGCCATGCGAAGCCTGCGAACCGAGGGAATTCACGTACGGTGTAGCGTGAATGCCTATCCCTCCACCCAGATCCATCCAGTAGCCACCGAGCGGGTTGTTGGGGCCCGGGGGTTGGGGAATACCCCTCTTGTCTTTCGCCCACTCCGAGGTGGGTAGCCATGTGGGGTTCTTCTCCTTGTACGTGATGTGGAATTTCCCCTTGGGAGTCGGGTACTGCGGCATCCCCACGGCTATCTTGTAGTCGTTTACGTACTCCTCCTTGTCGTACAGGTACAACCTGAACTTCGTGAGGTGTATGACGATGATCTTGCCGATGACGAGCTCCGTGAGGTTGGGCTTCAGATAGTAGACGACGACTTCCGTATCCCGGTTTTTTTTACCCAGGGCAGCGAGGACGGCATCCGTGGTGGCCTTTTCATTCAACTCAACGCCGTTCGATGAAGGAACGATCTCCGGGGTGCCCGAGGCCACGCTGATTCGCGCGCTGGTAGCCTCGTGGTTCACCGCCTTCGCGATCTCGCTTACCCGCGCCTTCAGCTTCGCCTTGTTGCACGTGAAGATAACCGGGACGTTCACACCGTTGGACATACCGAAAAGGCGCTTGAACATCCGGACGGGAACAAGCTCCGACCTCCCTTTCAGGTAAGCCCACGCGGCCATCGTGTCCGGATAGACTTTGAAATCGATCGCTTTGGGGTCGACCTGGAACTTCTTGTCCGCGTAGTGCACCGTGACATCCCCGTTCAAAGGAGCCGCCACTTCCCTCGCTACTCCCAGGGCCTGGGCTTTGGTCATTCCTCCCACGGGAACGCCGTCGATTGTGACCCCCTTGAACACCCTCCCGATGCCAAGAAGCTCCATCAGTGCGGCCACCACGAGGATGAGCAGTACCGCCGCGCCAAGGAACACCATCGTTATGCGAGCTTTTCTTGGTTTTATCCCGCGTTCTCTTTCAGACCGGCTCCCGGCGCTGTAGCCGGGCTCGCTTGAACTATGACTTTCTTCGCTCACGTCATCCGTTCTTTCAGATCCCCACGAGCCTAGCAAAAGCCCTGCCCATGATGATTTCCTTTTCTTCATCCGCGAAACAGACGTCCGGGCACGCCGTAATACCCGGCTCCTGGACCATCTTGATCCATTTATCGAGCGGACAGATAAAGTTGAAATACAGCCCGCCGCTCAAGAAGAATACCCTCCAGAGGCATGCATCGTCTATGACGCGCCTCAACATCCTGTAGAAGTCACCGCGATGCGATTTCATAAAGATCCAACCGTGGAGGTGACGACCTTCGCCTGTCCGATTAGGACTCTCATGTCGTGTCAGCCCTCGTCGACCAGGTGGAAGTGACCGTCGATTGTCATCGCGAACCTCCCGATCGCTGTACCAAAGCACGAACTTCAGTCTTCCTCGCCTGAGGTTTGCTCGACCGCGACTTCTATATTACGTTGGACGCCGCGGTTTCAATACCTGTTTCCCGCAATGGGTCAGTGGCGACTTTGCCGGTGGGCCCCTCGATGCGTCATCGAGGCGGTAAAGGGATAAGGCGGCGAGGTAGTTTTCGTGGACCGGTGCGCTTCAATTGGTTAACATTAAGGTGCCCTCAATGGTACCTCCTGTGGAAAGGGGCTGGTCACTATGTCCATCAACCTCGGTTCCTATCTAGCCAATCGCGCCATTCTAAACCCGGACAAGGAAGCACTGGTGTGCGAGGACGCTCGCTTTACGTGGTCGGAGGCCAACGGCCGCGCGAACCAGCTCGGCTACGCGATGAAAAAGCTGGGCGTCGCACCGGGTGACAGGGTTGGGCTTCTCGCGCTGAACGAGCCCGAGTACCTCGATATGTTCTACGGGCTTGGAAAGATAGGCGCGATCCTCGTCCCGATAAATTACCGACTCGCCGGCCCGGAGATGGAGTACATCCTCAACGACTCCGGATGCAAGGTGTTTGTGTTCGGCCCGGAATACATGGACATTGTCGATTCAATCCGAAAAAGCATACCGGCCGAGCAATTCGTAGCGCTAACGGACAAACCCCCGGAGTGGGCTTTGTCGTACAGGGCGCTCGCCGAGAAAGAACCGACCGACGAGCCGGAACTCGTCGGAGGGGATGACGACGTTCTAACTATCCTTTACACCTCGGGCACGACCGGGCGTCCAAAGGGCGCGATGCTGACACACAACAATTACTTCTTCAGCGCGACCAACCTGCTCGCGACAGTGGGAGACCTCGGTGAGACCGCCATGCTGGTCCTTCCCCTCTTCCATATCGGCGGCATCGGCAACGCCCCACTCGCGCCGCAGGCGGGCCTCCGAACGGTCATGCTCAAGAGCCTTGACCCTAAGCGTATGCTCGAGCTCATCCAGGAGGAGAAGGTCAACGTCTTCGGGTCCGTGCCGGCCCTGCTGCAAATCCTCAAGATGATCCCGGACTTCGAGAAGTACGACTGGAGCTCCGTACGGAAAGTCTTCGTCTATGCGGCTCCTCTCCCGGTTGCCCTGCTGGAGGAGTACGCCGAGGCGGGCATCGAGGTCCGCAACCTGTACGGCATGACGGAGTCGGCCGGCTCGGGTACGGTTATCGACGGCGAGCACGCTCTGATCAAAGCTGGCTCCTGCGGCCTTCCCGAGTTCCTCGCGGAGGTCAAGGTCGTTGACGATGACGGCAACGAGGTCGGACCGGAGGTGACCGGCGAGGTAGTCATGCGAGCCGACTTCGTCATGCTGGGGTACTGGAACAACCCGGAGGCCACCGCCGAGACCATCAAGGACGGCTGGCTCCATACCGGTGACATCGCCAGACGCGACGCGGATGGGTACTTCTACATAATGGACCGCAAAAAGGACATGATAATCTCCGGCGGCGAAAACATCTACCCGGCCGAGATAGAGGACCTGCTGCTTCGCCACCCGAAGATCCAGGACGTAGGCGTCATCGGATACCCTCACGAGATGTGGGGCGAGGCCGTCAAGGCGATCGTGGTCGTGGCACCCGGTGCGACGTTGACCGAAGACGAGGTCATCGAGTGGACCGACGGCAAGATCGGCAGGTTCAAGATGCCGAAGGCTGTCGCGTTCACCGACGCGTTGCCGCGCAGCGCCACGGGGAAGATCCTCAAGCGCGAGCTTCGCGAGCAGTTCAACGAGTAGTGCGCAAAGAAATGACGTGCCGCTTCTTTGTGGAACCGGAGCCGGACCACCACGGCCTTTTTCGGTAATGCCATGCGGGGTGATGATGTGGACGAAGACTACGACGTTATCGTTGTGGGCGCGGGCTTCGGAGGGCCGGTTGCGGCAAAGCGGTGCGCCGAGGCCGGCCTGAGGACGCTGATGCTCGAGCGGGGCGAGCGAGTCGGGGAAAAGGTCATATCCGGGCTGACCATTCCGTTCTACGGTTTCCTCTTCGGCCCGGCTTTCATCCGCGATGGGAACCCGCCTGTGGAGAGGCCGGTCGACGGGATAATCAACTACATAATCAAGGACATAGAGACGGGCGACATCGACATCGAGGACTCCCTGAAGGTACCCAAGCCGCTGTCCCCGGTGCTCGCCTTCGGCTACAACGCCTACTGCCAGCCGTTTTGCCAGTGGGAAGCCGACAAGGCAGTTGCGTCGGGTGTTGAGCTCAAGACCTCAACCGTCGCTATCGATGTCATGCAAGAGGATGGGCGGGTTTGCGGTGTGGTGACCGACAAAGGCGAAAGGTTGCGTTGCAAGCTTGTAATCGACGCGGAGGGTTGTCAGGGATTCCTCGCGATAAAAGCTGGGGTGCGCGAAAAGTACCCGCCAAACGCCATCTCGCTGGCCGACTGCTACGACTACGAGATATCCAGGGAAGATGTCGATCGCATCTTCGGGCATACACTCAGGTTCTGCTGGGGATGGGACGAACAGAAGGTCGCCCCACCGCTGGGTTACGGTAACGGGCTCATGGTGTGGCCGTACAGGGAGAGTCTCCACTTCATCCAGGACCAGTGCCTGATTACCGATTCGGGCAAGCTGCCGAGCCTGCGCGACTTCGACGAATACCACTCGAGAATCACGGCAGAGTTGCCATGGTGGAGGGACGAGGTCGGCCCGTATATAAAGTTGAGGGCGCGGGTGTGGGATGGGTTCGAGGTATTCGTCGGGCTCGACGACAGCCTGCGTGGCATGCCCAACCACACCAGCGGCATGATCCTTATCGGTGACGCTGCCGGCCTGGAGAGCACCGAGCTCTGCGACGGTGTGCCCGCCGCCTGGTTCTCCGCGGATATCGCAGCCGGGGTCGCCATCGAGGCAATCCGGGTAGGCGACACGTCCGCCGCTTTTCTGCGGTGCTACGATGAGCGGATCAGGTCACACCCCATAATCCAGTGGTCTATATCGCAAACCAACAGGCACGACCTCCGCTACGCTCAGGAGAGCCACGACGAGCGGCTTCTCAAGAAGCTCATCCACAACGGCTGGGGCCTTGGCGGCTTCACGCATATGAGCACACCGCTGGTCAGGATGATCCTCGACTCTATAAGTAAAGAACCCGCCATCATCACGAGCTGGATAAGGATGTTCTTCAGGTACTTCTACAACTGGCGCCACGGGCGCTTTGACGGCGAGGCGGACACCGGTGTCGCTTCGGCGATCCGCGTTCGCACCAGGGGGCAGAAGCTGTTCGGCGGGACTCTGGGCTTGCTGGACAGGGCACTCGNNCGAGCATGGCGGCCGCTTTCCTGGCACCAGCGTCGGTTGCCGCGAATCCGTTGATGAAAATGCTGTTGCCTCTTCTCGAGCCTGTCTACCTCGCGCTTTGCAGGCTGACCGAGCCCGTGACCGATCCGTTGAGTAAAAAACTGGTCGACTTCGTGGCTGGCGCCGACCCGACATTGTTCGATAGCCCGACAAAGAAGGGAGACTGATATGTCGTGGACGTCGGACAGGTTCCCGGGCGTCGAATGGGTCGAGGGCACGGGTGAGTTTATCAAGATCGACGAGACGAAGTGCGACGCGTGCGCACGCTGTGTGAAAGTATGCCTGGGGGGCTGCTGGGAGATTGCCGGGAAGAAGGCGAGGATAAAGAGCCTGGAGCAATGCATGGAGTGCGCCGCTTGCTGGTTCGTGTGCACGCGCGGAGCCATCGACTTCTCCTGGCCGCCGGGGGGCACCGGCTNNAGCGTCCCGGCGAACACCTGCCACGCGAGAAGGGACTTTGCCGTCAGGCTGAGGACAATGTAGACGGTCTCGCCAAAAAGGTAGTCGCGCCAGGGCCCGACTTTTTTGTACTGGAGCACCATGTTGATGGCGAAGATATTGAAGAAGATGAATAACGATATCATGATGCCGTAGACGAACCCGGGTACCTTGTTGGCCGGCTCGGCCGCGGCCGAGATGAAATAGATGGCGATCACCACCCAGGGCACGAAGCCGGCGATACACCCAAAGGCGAAAGCCGTCCAGTTGGTCTTTGCGGTGGTCTGGTTGTGCAGCTCCATCATCCAGCCGAACCAGATCATTGCGGCGTTCAGGAAGAAGATCAGGATGAGGCTCGAGAGGTCGTACATCCCGGCCAGCATCGCGATGATGACGATCATGAGCGAAGCGGTTATCGAATACTCTGTCCACCTGCCATAGTTGGCGCCCTTCAACAGATTCTTCCTGTACCAGCCGAAAATACCAGGGGAAGCAATCAGAAGGAGAGCGAGGCCGCTGAGCAACAGGAACAAGGCGACCATCGGCCCGATCCTGAGGCTACCGGCGGTCCTATCGAGTGGAAGTGGAAAGCGCAGTCCACGGTTGATGCCGAGGTAATGTGTCGTGACCGGTAGCGAGTAGTTACTGCTGAGTGCGGCCATCAGAACACCCTGCACTACAAGGGCGAGGCCCACAACGACGTTGAGTATCCTGAGCTTTCTGAAGCGCTTATCCGAGGCATCGGTTTGCGACTCTTCACCCACGGCTGACCCCCTCAAGCTCGCTCTCTACTTAAGTTTCTATGGGGGTCAGTCCGAATCCTGTCTCATGGACGAATGGCTCAGCGCGTCACTACCCGCTTGAACGCCGGAATCGAGATTGCCAGCGTCACAACGCGAAAGCGAGGAGGAAGAGCATGGGGGAAGTTACCGTCATAAGTATTGTCATGGCCGTCTCCTGCTCCTCCGCCGTGAACAAGCTCCGCCCAACGCGCCTTCGGCTCGCTGTGACCCAAGGCCTCGTCGTGTGTGACATCCAGGACGGCTCTACGCGGCGGATTCACTCGAGGAATCAAGTGGTTATGACCCGCTTGAACGCGGGGACGGAGATGGCCAGCGTCACCACGCCAAAGCCAAGCAGGATGAGGACGGGCCTCAGCACCTCGGTCAGCCCGGCCCCCAGCACCACCACCTGGCGCAGCGCCTGGACCTCGTAGGTGAGCGGTATGCACTTGGAGATGGCCTGCATGAACCCCGGCATCTGCTGAACGGGGAAGAAAGCGCCGGACAGGAAGAGCATCGGGAACGTCACGGTCATCATTATGGTCATCGCGGTCTCCTGCTCCTCCACGGCCGCAGAGACCAGGATGCCGAGTCCGACAAACGAAAATATCCCCAGGATGACCACGACCAGCATGATGAGGAAGTTCCCATAGACCTTCACGTGGAAGAGGGTCATCGCCAGTACTAGCACTATCGCGCCCTGCATAAGGCCGCGCACTGTCTGGGCGCCTGTCTTGCCCATGATGATGGAGACCCGCGAGACCGGGGCGACGAGGATGCCGTCCATCGTACCCTGCTCCTTCTCGCGCGCGATGGAGCCCGCAAGACCCATCATCACCGCCATCATGGTCACCATTGCTATGACGCCGGGAGCGACGAACTGGAAGTAGTTTGGCTTGCCCGCCACGAGGCCCTTGCTCTCGACGACCATCGGGGTGACGAGGGCGGTGACCGTGCTATTGCTCAAATGAGTTCCAATGGTGCTCTTGATCGCCACGGTGCTCATCTGCTTGCCCATCTGGTTGAACACCTGCCCGAGCAGGGTCGTGAGGATGGACGATATCTGCGGGTTCGATTGGTCGGTGACGATGGTTATCTTCTGCTGCGTGTGGTTTTTCAACAGGCCGTTCGTGAAGCCCGCCGGGATCACTATCGCGCCGCTCAGGTCCTGTTTCTGGATGAGCTCCTTGATCGCAGTCTCGTTCTGTACCGGCTTCACGATCATCACTTTCTTGGTCGAGTCCTGCACCTTCAGGTTCGTGAGGGCATCAACGACCTGCCTGGAGACCGTGCCGTTGTCGAGGTTCAGGATCCCCACAGGCACGTCCTTCAGCGAGCTCTGTGAAGGGAAGACGAAACCAACCATGATCATCATGAACAGTGGCATGATGATGAACGAGATGATCCTGGCGCGGTCGCGATAGAAATCCTTCAGGTCTTTCTTGGTGACCTGGCCGCTGTCGCTGAAAAATCCAATCAACCGCTTCATCGGGTCATCACCTTATCCGTTTCTTTGCGGAGGCGTGTGGGCCAGCCGAGCTCTGTATACCGCTCGATATCTCATCGCGTATCTCCGTTCCTGTGAGGTGCAGAAACACGTCCTCAAGGCTGGGCTCCAGGGTATTGGCGCGCTTTACGACTCCACCCTCACTCTCCAGGGTTTCGATGACCTGTCGGATGGCGCCCTGGCCCGTCGCGGTGACGCGCAGCCTGCCCGCCTCAGGTTCGGCGACAGCCTTAACACAGTTGAGCTCCGAGCAGGCGGCGGTAGTGCCGTCGGTCATCCCCTCTACATCGAGGTCGAGCACGACGCCTTCGTCGCCGGACAAGATCTTCTTTAGGTTGGCGTCCGTATCCAGAGCGACGATGTTCCCGTGGTCGATGATGCTTATGCGGTCACATAGCGCCTCTGCCTCCGCCATCTCGTGAGTGGTGAGCACGACGGTGATGCCGCCCTGGGCCATCTCTTTGATGAACTGCCTTATTGCCCGAGTGGTCTGAGGGTCGAGACCAAGGGTCGGCTCGTCCAGAAACATCACGCTCGGCTCCGTCAGAAGGGCGCGGGCGATGTTCACGCGTTGCTTCATGCCCGTCG
>PMDX01000058.1 GCA_003154635.1 Actinomycetota bacterium
CAAAACCAGATAACACAGGACAACATCAGACGGACCAGATAACACGAAACCCTGGACAGGATAGCACCAGATAACACTAGACGGACCAGATAACACGAACTCCCTAGAACTTGAACACCGCTGAGCCCTCCGTAAAGAACTCCCACGTCCCGGGGTCACCGCGCGCGAAGCGCGTGGGGTGGTTCGAATCCCTCTCCCCGCCACGGCAACCCTAACATGACATTCAAGCATTTCGATGAAGATCGGTGGGAGAGGGATTCGAACAAGGGGGGTCCTGTATCCTTCCGGGGGGAATGTCCCCCTGGAATCTCATATGGGGAGGGTGAGGCGAGAGAGCATCCACTCCAAGCCGATCCCGTACCGACAGCTACCTCTCGAGCGACGGGTTCGTAATCCCTCTCCCTCCGACAACTTCTCCCTTCGTTAAGGGATTTTTAGGAAATTGGGCAGAATTGGCAAGAGGCGTGCGCCTGAAGAACGCAGAGGCCAGGTGTTAGAACAAAGCATGAGACCGATTCTTACGAGATGGAGCCCGAGCCCCTATGCAAAGCAGGATGGCCTCAAGGGTGTCGGCGCCGTCGGTTTCTGCGTCCTGGCGTGAAAACCAAACAACGCGACGGTCTAGGCGGGCTTTACCTCGATCTTCAGATGTCCCTCTTCCGACAGCTCCCATTCCACGAGTGAATTGACATCGAGAGCGGCATCGAAGATGCCTTGCATCATGCCGACAAGCATCAGGGGCAGCACTGCATTGTCCACTGTCATATTGAGGCCGGTCCGCTTGATCCGAAGCTCCTTGATGTTCCCCAGTCCTCTCATCGCCAATCCAGCCTTGAATTCCTCCATATTGGGATACTCGTCCATGGAAAAGAAGCCAGTCGCTGTAAAGCGCCGCTGCGCCTCGACCACCACTTGAGGGATGGTATCTCCCAGTTCATTTTCCAGTTCCTTGAAGATCGGGTCGAACTGATTTGGCCCCATTACCACCAGGCGCCGATTCATCGATTTGTTCATTATCACACCGCGGTCTAGGTGCCACTTGTTCTGAGAGAGCAATCTCGGTCCCCAGCAAGTGGCGCACCTTTCGAGCTGGCTATCCCCAGTGATCGGATCGTAGGGAGCCATCTTCATCCTTTCCTTTAACCCCTCCGGATGCTCTTGGGGGAAGGTCGTTATGCGGTAAACATCCGGTTCGACTTCAGAATACTCTACCCCCATGTCACGGCCGAAAATCGCCTCCGACGCACCGCAATGGCAGGCAACGCACATCCGCAGTGAATATGGCTCCTTAACAGTAACAGTGTAGGAATCGGTCTCATCACCCTCGTGGCGCATCTCCACGAATTCGAAGCGGCCGACGCCCATGGGTATGGCCAGTTTGATAAAACTTTCGCCTGCTGCCCTCATAAACTCGGGGTTCGCCCGCAATTCCTCCATATTCTCAGGAAGGAAAAGCTTGCAGTAGGCGCGATACGTCCTTCGGATGCAATCGATGACGATTCTTTCAATCGGCCTCCCTATTATCTTTTCCATGCCTTCAAAGAGAGGATCGAGGTTTTCGGATTCGGTCAAGATGATTCGGTTCCTCTGGTCTCTCTTTTGAACGATATCTCCGTTGGTCAGCCACTCATACTCGGATGTGATGACCTTGGGTACCCCGCATTCTTCGCAACAATCCAACCCGCTCATTGCCACAACCTTTTTCGTGCAAGCACCTGCTTGCCGGTCGAAAGTGCTTTTCTCAGCTTTGTATCGGCAGATTTCGAAATTTGTTGTAGGATGAAGAGGATAAGCTGATATCCATCGTGTACCGCTTCCAACGCTAGGATTCTACCAAGAATAGTACCTTTTCGGCGCGGCCAAGGCGATGTTAACTGCGGAGATAATCTGGCCTGCCTTTGAATGGACCGGACACCCGAAATTGCCAACAATTTGCCAACATGCTGCTTGCTACTAGATGGTACGCAAATGGTACCAGATAGTACGAAGCCGCCCGATTCCAAGTACAGGATGGGACTCTTTGGTACTAGATGGTGTGGGATGGTACCAACATCAACGGTCTTGAAAACCGTTGAGCATCGCGAGGTGCTCCGTGGGTTCGAATCCCCCTCCTTCCGCCAGCGAAAATTGCCTTGGCTAAGGGATTCTCTACAGATCGACCAGGATTAACAAGCGGCAGTCAGTCTGTTGACAAGGGGTTTATGGCGTCCCATCACCCGCCGCGCGCCAGCCACGACGAGCTCGAGGTGAAAATGTTGCGGGCGATGAAGCTCTCTTCACTTTCTGCCAGGGCTTCCAGCAGCCTGGCCTTCATCTCAAGCGCCTCATCGTGCGGTTCCGCGCCGGAGTCCAGTACAAGATCGACCAAGTGGAGCGCAAGCTGGACCTGGCCTTCTTCAGCCAGAGCTCTTGAGCGGGCCAGTACTTTATCCGGGTTACCGATAAGGCCGACAATCTCTTGTGCGATCTGGGCAGTCGAGGACGGAAAAAGGTGAGAGGCGTTTCCGTCGAACCATCCGTGGTAGAGGCGGAGTATCCCCTGCACCACGAAATACGGATGACCGTATATCGGCGCCAGGTACTTGCTTCTGGCGAACTCCTCGGGCCACTCGAAGGAGAGCAGTATCTCTGCGGGCCACTTCCCCTCGTTGAGCATAGAGACGACCTGGTCATCGAGGAACCGAAGGGCCCGTGCGACCGTGAGACACCCGTCCTTGATCTCCTCCGCGCCCGCGATGGCTGCACCGTGGCCGGGCAGCATCAAGTCGGGCGAGAGGGCCGCCACCGCTTCCAGGGCTTCCGCCCACCCCAGAGCGAACCGTTGTACTTTGAAGGGATTGCCGACGTTCGGGCAGGACCACACCCAAAGGTCGGAAACGCACACCGTCTTAAGCTCCGGCATCCACACCCATGTCGCGTCATCAGTCTCCCCCAGGGCGTGCCTCAGCTCGAAGGTTGTGCCTCCCAGGTTGAAGCTCGTAGTATCCCGGTACGTCTCGTCGGGGTAGGTGTAGGTCCTCGAGAACGCCGGCATTTTCTCCGGGATGCCAAACTGGATCCTGTTTATATGCTCGTGGTAGGGAAGCATTCGCTGGTAGCGGTCGAACCTCTTGCCGACATTCTCGTGCGCCAGGATGACCGGCCTGGAATGGCCGCGCGCTTCCGAGTCCATGAGAATAGCCTGCGTCCCGAAGGCGTGGTCGGCGTGACCATGTCCATAGATGATGTACTTCACCGGTTTGTCCGTGATCGATCTTACCTCGTCCACGATGCGTGGGCCGTTGAACTCCAACCCGACATCGAAGAGAACGACGCCTTCCGTTGTCTCGATGATGCAAATATTCGAAAAAAGCTGCAGCATATGCACCCCGTTTCCAAAGTGCTGTACACCACCCTGGATGAAGAAGAGCGACTCGTTGCCTAGACCTGTTCCCTGGGACATGGTTTACTACCTCCTAGTGTGGATCCGAAGAGATAACACTGCTTGCGGTTTATCGCCTTTCCTGCTTCACGACCCGGACACTGGCGTCCTCGAAAACGAGACCGGACCTCATGAGAGCCCTCCTCGCCCTAGCCGTCTTCTCTTTGTCCTCGAAGCAAACGACGGCGCAGTTACCACAGGTCGTGTAGGTATCGAACTTGCTTCGCGCCAGGATTCCCTGCCCGTCGTCAGGGTACCCGGGTATCGGCTGGCTCAAGCGGTAAAAGTTTGCTAGTTCCGGGCGCTCGGTCCTTTTCTGGAAGTACTTCGCCGCGAGCTCGGCAAGCAGCTTCACCATCTCAACATCGTCCTCGGGAATGGTGTGGGCCGCCGGAGCCCACGTTGACCACTTGCCGTCACGGCTCAGGCCGGCAAAACCACCGCAGCTTATCCCGCACCGAGCGTGAAGGCCCTTTTGTGCGTGGGTTATCTCCCGTCCTCCCATGGTGAAGGTCACCCTCTCGGTCAAGCTCATGAAACCCCCGGGGCAAACCCGCAGGCACCTGCAGCATCCTCTGCAGGGGTTTTCGTCAAGCGGCCGGCCGGTCACCAGGGGTGCGTCGCAGACCACTGAACTCAGGGCGACGCGCGCGCCGTACTCCGGGGTCATCACGTTTCCACTCAGGCCGATGCCCCCCAGCCCGGCCGCCACCGCCGCGTAACGGTGGGAGAAAGGTGGCTTCAACCCGGAGACCACGTTTGACCCTTCGCTATAGACGCCGTTTGGAGAGAGAGGCACCGCGCGGTAGCCGCGCGAGCGAAGCACATCAGAGATCGCCATGCCGGCTCTTCCGAGCAGCTGGACGTTCTCGTAGAAGTGGTCGCGGTAAGGTTGGGGGTCTTTCTTGGAGAGGTAATCAATAATCGCCTCTTCAGGCTCGACAACCAGAAACGACACGACCGCTGTGGCCCCAGGAAGAATCGGTTCAGGGTCTGCCTCGGGTGGGCCGGCGAGGTCCTCGAGGCCGGCCACCCCGACCTTTGCCACGCCCGCGTCCAGCGCGATTCCTTTTACTTTCTGTGCAAGTTCTTCGTCCATCTCACTGCCTCTTTCATTGGCAGCAGGCGCGGTCAGACCTCGTGCTCCCACATATCGTGGGCAAGGACGATGCCGCCGGCGAATCCCTCGGCGGCCTCGGCGATCCATTCGGACTCGGTGCTGGGCCAGGGCGGCGGAATGAGGTGGGTCATGACGAGGGTGCCGACCCCCCCTCGTGTCGCGGTGGCCGCGGCATCCTGGATGCTCGAGTGGTAGCCGATGATGTCCTGCAACCTTGGCGCGGGGATGGCCTCAACCATCGAGCGCCTTATCACCGTCTGCACGTAGACGTCGGCGCCCGCGCACAAGCGATCGAGCCCGTCACACGGTACCGTGTCACCTGCGATGACCACCACCTTGCCGTCGGCCTCGATGCGATAGCCGACCGTGGGATGCACCGGCCCATGATCTGTCGGCGCTGCCGTGATGCGAATATTGCCATCGTCGGCGACCAGACCGTCGCTCACCTCGGTGACCTCGCAGGTCGGCTCCCAGTTGAGATCGTCGTGATGCGCGACCCGATAGCCGATGTCGTCTTGGAGCATTTCGATGGTCCGGTCGACGAAGCGCTGCGTGCCGACGGGTCCGACCACGCGCAACGGGTTCGGCATCGGCGACATCGCCCAACGCATCGTGACGATGTCGTTGAAATCGGTGACGTGATCGCTGTGGAGATGCGTGAGAAAAACCGTGTCGAAGGCCAGCGGTCCGGTCATGGCGGCGGCTGCCCGCATCAACACGCCGCGCCCGCAGTCGAACAGCAGGTCGCGGCCCGCGGCGCATATCAGGGTCGCGGGGCCTGCCCGGTCGGCATCCGGTAGCGGGCTCCCCGTGCCGAGAGTGACCACCCTCATGACGTCCCCCTCGTTTGCTCCAGATCGTTCCAACTATTGACGCTCTCACTGCCTTGTTCTCGATATCAACCAGATGCCATGGGCGGGGGCGGGTGACGAGGGTGCCGCCTCGCCCCCCTAACGTGCCGCCAAGGCCGAAGGGAATGCACCATCGGACCCATGAGCGACTTCGGGCCGCGTGGATGGCGATGGAAATTTCTGTAGATCCCCCATACAGCACAGCAGGGGCGATAGAATGGTCGGAGCGGGGCCTGCGTATACAAGACTATGGGCCCGATGGTTCGCTCGCGTTCTAGCTCGATAGAATCCCCCCTCATGAAGCAAGGCCAGGCCTGCAGACTGCAAAGCCGCGAAGGAAGCCAGGCCCGGCCGGGGGCTCCAATCCCTCTCCCTCCGCCATCAAAAGATGTGATCGCACTTCTACCTCTCGTCACCGGGTTCCAGAGAATGCAGTTCAGACTTAATAACAGAAGTTTTCTGTAGTAACTTCATACCCTACGGAAACCAACCGGGAACAAGGCAAGGGGGAGAAATGGAAAAAGAAGATAAGGCGAATGGTAAAGGCGAAAAGAGCGGAACCTGGCACGACCAGTACAAGGACAAGATGACGCTCGGCCAGAAGATGGCGGACGGGCTCGCCCGGGGCATGGGCTCGTGGACATTCATCATCATCCAAACCATACTTGTCATCTGCTGGATGACACTCAACGTGGTCGCGCTCTCAATGCGCTGGGACAAGTACCCGTTCATTCTTCTCAACCTGCTCTTCTCAATACAGGCCGCCTACGCCGCCCCGATCATCATGATGAGCCAGAACAGGCAGAATGAGAGGGACCGCGAGCAGGCGCACCAGGACCTGGTTACGGACACCGGGGCGAAGGAGGAAATAGAATCACTGCAGAAGATGCTCACCAGGCTGGAGGTCGATAAACTCGACAAGATACTGGAGCTCATCGGAAACCCGGGGAAGGCCTGATCACGCCTGCGCC
>PMDX01000193.1 GCA_003154635.1 Actinomycetota bacterium
CGAAATCCTCTATCGCGCGCGCGCCTGGCTCACCGAGCGCCTCGGCCATGGCATACGTGTCGCCACCACCAATGAGCAGAAAATCCATGCGATCCAGGCCGGCACTCAACACTGAGTGCTCGGTGATGAACTCGACATCGTAGATGCCCAGCCGCTCGAGAAGGTCGGCGAACCATATCCAGGAATGTGAAGCGCCGGCACCGACGAAGACCGCCACTCTGGGCATGACGCGACCGAACGCCTCCCCGTACGGCACGAAAACCGGGTTTCGGAAGGCTCTCGCATGCCGACCCATGGGCCTCATCCTCGCCGAAACGTCTACAGTTGCTTCGCACCGGGATTCGTACCCCGGCGAGAGAACGTCCATGGAACGCAAGGCTCAAAACATCCCGTCGACCGATGAAGAGTCCATCTCGAGCCCGGCCGCCGATCCGCACAGTTGAAAGAGCGCGGCAGTGTCGATGCCGCCGGTCATTATGAGGGTCGGGCAGATGCCCAGCACGTACCCGGCGCGGTTCGCCGCGAGCCATTCGTCCTGAGAGCCCAGCGGCGGCACCCACGGCCCGAACAACCCGTACTCCAAGGGCTCACCCGAGGGCCACCCGGCATGCTCGGAGCCTTTGAGCTCCCTGACCGCGGCGCTAATCGCTGACGGGTCGTCAAGCGGGTTAGCCGAGAGTTCACGCGCACCCCTGAGAAGGTCGACCCCGGCGCGCGCCATAGCCTCCAGGGCGCGGCACGCCGGTTCCGCGTCCCAGCCTCCCGACTTGAGCCACAGGGCGGCCGGGGCGTCTGCCACCAGCATGCCCGGCTCTTCAACGCCCTCGGGCTCCATCACCGACGCGGGCTCNNAAGCCCCTGGAGGCTGTTGCGTTTCCGAGAAGCTCGAGAGCCTGCTCATAGAAATCGGCCGGCTCTTCGGCGTCGAGCATGCCAAGTCCGCGCAGGGCGACCGCCTTGAGGTTCTTGGCACCCATCACAGCGCCGAGCGCCGCGCTGTCACCGGACCCCCAGTAGTTAATAGAGTAGGAAGCAAGGTTCGTAGCAGCCTCACCGGCGGGCCCTATGGAGATGACCTGGATCAGGCTCTCGCCCATGTCGTGCCTGACAGTATCGGTAGTCTGCCAGGTGTCCAGGCCCCTGAGCGAGGAAGCGTCTTTGATATCGGCGACGCCATCGTGCAGCCAGAGGTAGACCGGCTTTGAGGCTGCTCCCTTGATCACGACCGCCGAGAAACCGGAGAGCTTCATCTCGGCCCCCGCGAACTGGCTCAGCGGAGAGACAGCAAGTTCGCCCGTCACGGGGCTCTTGCCAATCATGAATCCCAGGCATGCGCCAGGCACCGGGGTGCCGGTGAAAAGACCGGAGCCCAGCACGAGCGGATCTGAATCGGAGTATTTGTTGTAGAGCGCGATGCCGGCGGGAAGACCCGGCCCTGTTTCATCGAGTTCGTCGAAATCGACCTGCTCGGTCTTGCCGGCGTCGAGGTCCACGACTAATACATCACCGTAGTACATGGTATCCATTGCGGGACTCCTTACTCGAGATAGAGAGCGTTCTGCGGGCAGATCGCGACGCATTGCGGTTCGAGCCCGGCACTTTCGCACATGTCGCAAGCCTCCCGTATAAGGACAGGCTTTGCCGATGCTCCGCCTCCGCCGGCCCCCGCACTTTGCTGCAGCTCCCCCAGCTTGACTGCTTCCGCGCCCTCTGGCTTGCCGAGAAAAAGGTCCTCTTCGGTCTTGACTATGACCCCCATGTAATCTTTTTTCTCGTCGGCGCGATAAAGCATGATGCTGGACGAGATGATGCTGAACGCCTCATCCCAATGGTACCCGCACGCGAGTTCGCACAGGCTGCAGCCAGTGCACTCGAGCGGTTTGACCATGACCCTCAAAGCCGCCTCCCTTCCCGACCCGACAGTCACCCGTAATTCTATCATCAAGAGAGCGCTTCGGCGCTACGAAATTTCGCGAAATTATCGTTTTTTTTGCATGCACGGGCAAGCCTGCACCTCCGAGAGAGATGACGCCCGGCGGCCGGTGGCGCCTCTCGCGCTCCGTGCCGCCAGGCTCTCTCCAGTGTGACCTCGAGCCGCACTTGAAAAAACAGATCTGACCCCGGGTTTTCAAGCCCCTTCGACGGGAAGGTTGAGCCTCCCTGGAGCCATTATGTTTCTGGGGTCGATGTCGGCTTTCAGCTCGCCCAGAAGCTCGCTGTAGGTGCCAAGCCTCGGCGTCTGCAAAGTACCGAAGTTGAAGCTGCCGGAGCCGCCGTACGGGCGGTCGAAGAAGCCGCCGTCGTCGAGGACCATGTTGATCGCGTCGTACCCGAACGCCAGCCCGCGCTTCACGCTCTCCGAGTCGTCGAAGCTGATGAAGAAGTCCAGCTCCAGCATGACGCTTCGGCCGAACTCGAGCGGCTGCGTGTAGACCGTGACTTCCTGTGGCGGATACGTATCCTGCCACTTACGCCAGTCCGCGTCCTTGAAGTGCTTGTCGGCGAGCCTCTGGTACTTCTTGTGGAGGTCCGAGACCCTGTCAAGACTCGTGTTGAACCAGACGACCTGGAACGAGCCGAAGAACCGCGTGACCCTCATCGTGCTCTGCAGGACCTTGCACTCGTAACATATGTCCCCGATCATGTCGGAGAGCATGTCCACGATCGAGTCGTCCATCAGCTCGAAGCCGTTGCGCTCGACCAGCCTGAGAAACTGCTCCTCCTTGAGGTGCACCTCCTCCTCGTTCTCGCCGCCCATGATGACGATGGCGTTGTTGCGCGGGATGTACTCGACGATACCCGCGCCCACCTCGTCGTCCTCGGTCGCGAACCAGGAAAAGTAGCTGTCCTGCAGGTGGGAGCACTCATTCACGAAGTCCTCGCGGGTCACCTCGTAGAAGAAGTCGGAGACCCTGTTCAGGTCCTCGCTCTCGAACTGCGCCACCTTCAGCACCTCGACATTCGGCCACTCGTAAACCTGGGTGATCATCTCGACCATAACCCCGAAGATGCCCATGGATGAGTGGAAAAGCCCGCTTATGTCGGGCCCCGGGCCCTCGACGCATACCTTCTCCGCGCCGGGTAGGGCGCTCGAGCCGGTCTTCAGTATCTCGCCGTCGGGCATCACGAAAGTCATAGAGACGATGTGGTCCGGGCCGACCCCGAACTTGTTGGCGGGCATGCCGATGCCCTTGTCCATGTGGTTGGTCGCGACGCCGGCGGTATGCGGCCCCGAGGGGTTGACCGCATAGAGCCCCTGCTTGCGGAGCATGTTCTGCGCGACCCCGAAGCGGACCGCCGGCTGCATGGTGATGGTCATGTTCTCTTCGTCGATCTCGAGTATCTTGTCCATCCTGCGCAGGTCGAGCAGTATCCCGCCCCGCTGCGGTATGCAGCCTCCGGCGCAGTTGATCGCGGCCGAGGCCGGCTGGACCGCCATGCCGTATCGCCCGGCGATGCGGACTATCTCCTGCACCTGCTCGGTGTTCTCGGGGAGCGCCACTATGTGTGGCTTCTTGGCAGCCTCGAAGCTGTTGTCCTTGGAGTAGCCGATGGTGATAGCCGGGTCGTCGGTGACCCAGTCTTCGCCGACTACGCCCTTAACCAGCTCGAGCACCTCACCTACCGTGTCTTCGACGGTCGAATCGTACGGCCTGACTGCCATCTCACTCACCCCCCACGCCGACAGAGCCGGCAAGCAACTCGAAGATGTTCATGACTTCCATCCCGTCGGACGCGCCCCTGAGGTTCTGCTCGCAGAACGGGCCGGCCGTAACCAGCGCTTCGGCCCCGTTCTCCTTAGCCTCGTAGAGTCGCTCCTCGGCGGCCCACTGCGCGAAGTCCGGGAAAGCGGTCCGGACCCCGGCCCCGGCGCCGCAGCACCAGGCGTTGTCCTTCGAGCGCTGCATCTCGACGAGCTCGAGCCCGGGGATGGCGTTGAGGATTTCCCTTGGAGGGTCGTAGATGCCACAGTATCTCCCGAGATGGCACGGGTCGTGGTATGTCAGCTTCATGTCGACCTCGCCCTCGGGCTTGAGTGCACCGCTGGCCACGAGGTCCGCGAGCATCTCGACGAGGTGGACGACCTTGTACGACGGCTTCTGTATCTCCGGGTACTCCTCCTTGAGCACCGAGTAGCACCCCGCGCAGCCGGTCACTATCGTCTTGACGCCGAGGCCTTCGAGCATCTCGATGTTCTCACGCGCCATCTTCTCGAACGTCGGGCGGTCCCCGATGCGCAGCACCGTCGACCCGCAGCACAGCTCCTTCTCGCCCAAGATGCCGAAGTCGACGCCCGCCTTCTGCAGGAGCTGCGCCGAGAGCTTCAGCGTGTCGCTCAGGTTCGCGTCCAGCGCGTACGTGCAGCCCGTGTAGAAGAGTACTTCCGGGCTGTCTTTTTCGGCGTCTTTTATGCCCATCTTCTTCGACCAGGCGGCGCGCTTCTGCCTGGGGGCCTGCCACGGGTTGCCGTAGTTCTCGATCGACTTGAAGAGCGGCTCGTGTTCCGGCAGGGGAGCCTCACCGTCACGCACCGCCCGCTCCCTCAGGGCAGTGATCGTCTTCAGGGGATCCTTGCCAGAGTACGGAGCGCAATTCGACATGCAGCCCCCACACTCGGTGCACGTATAGAGCGCGTGCAGGAGCCTCTCGGAGTAGTCGAGCTGGCCGGTGATGAGGCCGCGAGCGATGTCCTGCTTGCCCGACGCGTAGTACGCCTCGAAGCGGTATTTCTTGCCAGGCGGGCACATGTCGACAAACCTCGGGTCCTCGTACTCGCCCTGATAGACGTGGATGTACTTACACAGCGAGCACTTACTGCAGCGGTACGCCCATTTCTGCACCTGCAGGAGCGGGTCGTACGGATCGCGGTTGAACTTCGACATCACTCGTCACCCCCCTTGATTACCTGGTCGGGGTTCATGATGCCGTGCGGGTCCATGCGCCGCTTGGCGATCTCGACCAGCCTGGCGTAGTTGCCCGTGCGCTCGTACATGGCGTGCGCCAGCGAGCCGGTCGGGCTGGAGAAGAAAGCCCCCGCGTCCAGCAGCTTCTCGAACGTGTCCATCCCGGGCCTCTTCGGCAGCTCGTAATGGTTGTAGACCGAAGCCCCGCGCTTTACCGGAATTACCATCCGCGGCGTATCGGCTCCGACGATCGGGTCGAACTCTTCGACCTTTGAGAAAAGCGTGTAGAAGCCGACCGTCCCGTCGGGAGCGTCCCACGGAGAGCGCAGCGCCTTCTCGAACTCGGGCGCGAGCTCGTTAAGCTCATTGGTGGACCCGAGCTCCTCGTCTATGCGCTTTCGGTAGTATTCGACCAGGTCGGCCGAACCCTCCAGCGCCGCTACGGTGAGCCACGGTGCCCCGACCTTCGCATCGATGACAGCCTCGGCCTTGGCCTTGTTCAGGGCCAGGCATTCGACCGCCATCTCGCGCCGCGAGATGAACTGAGCGGCCCTGAGCGCACTCTGCTTGTCGGCGAACCCGAGCACCATCACCTTTCGCGCCTCGAAGTACGGGTACAGGTGCACGAACCCCTTGTAGGAGAGGCCGAACATGTTATGCGACCCCAGAATCAGGCGGGAGATATTGGGGCCCCCGTCCTCGCGCCAGTTGATCAGATTGCTTTCCGCGGAAGGGTTAGCGTGTGACCCGCTCCTGTAGTCGCGGCCATCGGCCAGCAACGTGTGCAGGTTGGAGATCTGCTTGTTTGTATATCGCGAAGACATCAGCACGATGTCTTTCTCCTGGAACGCGCCGAGCACGCTGTGATGCCGGGCGGCAGCCGGCAGCGCCATCCTCAGGCCCAGCGCTTCCACCTGTGGTAGAAGCTGCTCCCAGGTCACCCCCGGCTCGACAACCGCGAACAACCGCTTCGGATCGAGCGACCAGACCCTGTCCATGAGCGATTGGTCCACGATTATTCCGGGCTGCCGCGGCTCGAGTCCGAACGGCATCGGCGTGTAAAGCGCGGTGCCGCTTCGGTTGGCCATCCCGATGAGCCCCTCCAGCTCCTCCATGCCGCGGGGTTTCACGATGGCCAGGATCTTCTCCGCGTCGCCGGCGTCCGCGAGGTAAGGCTCGATATCACCAGCGTCCGTGGAGAACCGTTCCTCCTCGCTGTATATGAGCCTACGCACCTCCGCGACCACGAGCGAACTCTCTTTGACTTCGACCGCTTCCAAGCTCAACACCTCCCTGGCTTCCATGCGCTGTCGTAAACGATGAAACTGTCAGCTCCTCACGTCCCCGGCTGCGGCTTCCGGCCGCCCGGCCCGGGCCTTGCGCGGAGCGATCAACCGACGTTTAGGATGGACTCGAGGCCTCTTTCCTTGAGTAACTCGGGGTAGATCTTGAAGGCAGGCTTGATAACCGGCAGCATCTTCAGCATCTTGGGTATCGAGCCCTCGGACTGTATCTCACCGCTGGATAGCGACTTGATGAGGTTGAGCTTGCCCAGCCAGAACAGGTGCGCGACGTCGGTATCCATGGTGAGCGTCGCGTCTGGCGACAGCTCGCAGGCGCCCGGCACCACCTTTATTTCGTCGCCGGTGCAGTCGATCCAAAGCTCACCGTCAGGGTCTCGATAGACGAATCGCACTATCAGCTTGGAGTCGAGGGCTTTCTGCTTGATCTTCTTGTCCTCGGACAGTTTGCCGAAGAGCTCGACGGCCACGTCGTAGAGGTCCTGGATGTTGGTGAAATAAGGCATTGCACATCTCCTTTCCGCTTCCTACACTGAGATCTTCCAAGCCCCTTTTCCCCAAAAGGGGTACTTGTCAAATGGATGGCACGTGGTGTGCCGCCGTAGTTTACGTCAGTGAATCGGTATACCGACTTCGAATGGAGATAGTCCGCCCATCAATGTTGACATCGATTGCTGGTTGGCTAATGGTACCGTTTGAGTTGCGTCAAACCCGACCTCCCGCCGGGAGGCTAATAATGAACGTGGTTATATTATGACCGTGTTCAGTGATTGTCAACTATGTTAAGAAACGTTCAGTGACTTAACAAAAAGCCCGCGGGCGCGAGCCACGGTCAGCGGCCGCGGGATTCCCCCGGCGCGCCGGCCTTGAGGCCGTCGATCATTATGTCGATCGACTTTGAAAGTATCTCTTCAAGCGAATCGCGATCTATTATGCCGGGGTCTTTGAGGATGGCGAGGTCGAGCAGGCCGGACGACATCTGCCATACCGCAATGCTGAACGAGTAAGGGTCGATGTCGCTTCGGAACTTCCCGGAATCGATGCCCTGCTGCACGATAGCGCTGCTGAACTTCAACACCTCGACTATCGTCCAGTTGATGAGGGACATGGTCTCGCCTGAGAGGTTGTTCCTCAGGCGCTCGGTGAGCGTGTCATGGAGGACCCGGAAGATGTGGGGCACCTTGATGAAGTAGTCGATGTAAGCGGCACACACGGCCTTTATCTTATTGTCGATGCTTCTCTTGCTGTTCGCGGCCGCCTCCAGGTCTTGCCGAAAACCCATGATGCCCTTGGCGCAAACCTCGAGAAGGAGCTCATCCTTGCTCTGGAAATAGAGGTAGATGGTTCCCTTGCTCAGCTCGGTCTTTCTCGCTATCTCCTCGATAGTGGTGCTCTCGAAACCTTTGGCGTCAAAGAGCTCCTCGGCCGCCTCGATGATGTCGTTGCGACGCTGTTGTTTCTCTTTTTCTCTCCTGCTGACCGTACTCATTATCGCGTTGGGCTCCCTGGGTCTTTAAGCACTAAGCGCGAGTGCCGAAACGTTTTCGCGCGACACTTGATGAAACACTGAACGTAGTCATATTAACACGAGATGGGAATTGACAAACTCGAGAAGCGGTCGCCTCAGCCCTTGTTGTGTCAGATCGTGTAACCACCGTCGACCGTGAATAGCTGGCCTGTCATGTAGTCGCCGTGCTCGCATAGAAACGCCACGAGTTCTGCGACCTCATCGGGTCTGCCCAACCGGCGCATCGGCACCGCCGGGATGACCCTCTTCTGTATCTCCTCATCAACTTCGCTGATCAGGTCTGTCTCGATGAAGCCCGGCACGACGGCGTTCACAGTTATGCCGAAACGCGCGACCTCGAGGGCGAGCGACTTTGTGAGACCTATGAGTCCAGCCTTGGTGGTCGCGTAGACACTGCTTCCGGGGAAGCCCGCGACACCCGTCACGGATGACATGTTAATCACGCGTCCCCACCTCTCTTCTTTCATGAGTGGCAGCGCCCTGCCGGAGAGGTAAAACGCGCTCTTGAGGTTTGTTGACATCATACGTTCGAGCAATTCGGAATCAAGGTCGTCCACCGGTGTAGGCTGCCAGATGCCGGCGTTGTTCACGAGGATATCGAGCCTGCCGAGCGACTCCACGACCTGGCCGAAAAGCTCGTCCGCC
>PMDX01000082.1 GCA_003154635.1 Actinomycetota bacterium
GGAGGACGGTCGATTTCAAGAACGCTGTCCTTATCATGACATCCAACCTCGGCAGCCAGTCCCTGCAATCATACGCCGGCGATATCGAGGAAGCCGAGCGGCTTGTGATGGACGCGCTGCGCGCGAGGTTCCATCCTGAGTTTTTGAACAGGGTCGACGAGACGCTGATATTCAACCCGCTCAGCCGCGAGGACATACGCAAGATCGTCGATATACAGGTCAGCCTGCTCGAAAAGAGACTGACTACCAGGAAGATAGAGGTCGACCTTGACGACGAGACAAAGGATTTTCTTGCGGACAAAGGCTTCGACCCCGTCTACGGTGCCAGGCCGTTGAAGAGGGTCATCCAGAGAGATGTCCAGGACGCGCTCGCGCTCAAGATCCTGAGCGGTGACATCAGGGAAGGNNACAAGCCCGATGTATATCGCTAGGACCAGAAGCATCACGATGTGAACCGGGATTATCCAGCGAAGCTTCGGGATTATCGCAAGTATGCCCGTTCCGAGGCATACCACCAGGAGAGAAGCTATTATCCTGTTGCGACGTGTCTCCATCTCGGCTTTGGCCCTGCTGCTCGGATATGGGACGAAATCCTGCTCTTGGTTGGTTTCGTGCTCAGGGTAGTAGCTGTGTCTTATATAGGGTTCGGGGTCCGTATTCTGGTAACCGCTCAGGTAATACCCTCCCTTTGCGGGCTTATAGTTGTGCGTGCTGATGGCCAAAGCGGTCATCCCACGTCTGAAATCGGAGATTGTAGTGACGGGTGAATCCAGTGTGCGCTCCCGGAGGATGTCTGGCAGAAGGATCACCCCCGCGCCGATCAGAAGCAGCAGAAGCAGTAAAATCTCCAAAACCTACCCCCACAATAACTTCTCGATGTACTACTATATACTACTATATATTGTACTTTTGGAATGGTAGCATACAACATACAGACAGACAAGGGTTATTTTTGATTTCAGAGCAGATAACCCACATTTACCCAACCAGAAACGCCAACAAATGCCTTGTTAAAAGGATAAATTAGAGTTACATGTGTTAATTTTGACATCTAATTATTTTTTAAAAGACTTCTTTAGTTAACATTTAACGCTTGTTGGAACAGTATTCTTTTGTGGTTTCAGGTGGAAAAAGCGGTCTTGAACCTTCCTCTCCTATCTGACGTCTTAGAAAGTGTCGTCGTGAAAGGTTCGAGTGGCGGCAACGGGGGAAGGAAGTTGTCTCAGCGAGGCTTAACGATTAGCATGTAGGGGCTTTTGAGATCATCTCAACGTATTAAGGAACATGGGAAAGCATTCCGGCCAAAATATTTCATACTGGGAGGCGCGAAGGCGCCGTAAAGACTTGCGCAACAGGGCCAGGGGCAGGCGGCCGCGAAGCGGTGGCTCCTCCAGGAAATGGGTATGGTACGTATCATTTGTTATCGTGGGCCTGATGGCCGGCGGGGCGGTAGGGTATTACGCCAAGCCGATCGGCAAGCTGGGCGCCGAGGTATACCTCTCTTTCAAACAGAAGCAGTGGCAGGCCAAAGGCAAAGAGAAGAAAAAGATCGACAACACTCTAGCCACGCTTTCCAGTGACCCCAATGCGAGCGTAAACACCCTGGTCATCGGTTACGACAAGGGCAGCAACAAGGGCGAGGGCGGTTACTGCCGTAGCGACGTGATGATGCTCGTCTGCCTGATGGAAAAGCAGAAGAGGGCGGTCGTTTTATCGATTCCCAGGGACACTAAGGTCGAGATCCCGGGACACGGTACTCAAAAAATAAACGCCGCACACGCTTTCTCCGGTCCCGCTGGTGCCATCACCGCCGTCAAGAGCCTGACCGGAATCGAGGTTCATCACTATGTCGAGATGGACTTCTCCGGCTTCGAAAAGATCGTGAACACGATCGGCGGTGTGCCCATCCACCTCAACACAGCGATCAACGACCCGCATGCCGGCTACCTGCCGGCGGGCGACCTCCTGCTCGACGGCTGGCAGGCGCTCGTCCTGGTCCGCAGCAGGAACCTTCCTAACGGTGACGTCGACAGGATCAAGAGCCAGCAGGCGTTCATCAAGGCATTGCTGAACAAAGCCGAGTCGATGAAGAGCGTGTGGAAGGGCAAGCAACTTGTAGACATCGTGGCGTCGAACTGCCAGATGGATTACAACGCGGGCCAGTTGACCAACCTTGCCGAGGAGTTGAGAGGGTTCAAGGTCTCCGACGTACAGTTCGTCACCGCCCCGGGGGACTCCAGGTACCTTGGAGGAATCAGCTATTTCATCGCTAACGACCCGCTTCTTGCGGAGGTGACAACGGAGATAAAGCAAAACACCCGGATTTCTGATGAGCTCAGGACGAAGCTCAATTCTCCGGACTCACGCCGGGTCGAGGAGCTGTACGGGCCCAATGCCGATGTTGTCACCGTGCTCGCCGGGACCAGGGGCATATCGTATGCTGTGCCGACGGTGGCACAGGAGTTGCGTGTGCTGGGACACCAGAAGGTCTTCGAGGGCACCGCCAAACAGGTGCATGAGCGCACCACGATCATCTACCGCAAAGAGGCAAAGGCCAACTGCACGGCCATAGTCAAATCGGTGCCCGAGTTTGCCAACGCCGACGTAGTTCTCGACGACCAGATCGCGGGCCAGTACAACTCGCCGGTCGTGGTGGTACTCGGGGGCAACTTCACGACACCAAGCCTCGTGTCTATCTACGGCAGGGTGATCCAACCCGCTGTCAACGTGCGGAACTTCGGTAAGAAGTTAAAGTCCTTCAGCTGAATCCACCCGCGCCCGGCGCGCAAGCGACGCTTACTGGTCAATGGGAGCTGTCAACAGGTGCGACAGGGCAAAGAGAAAGCGATATCTCCGCCATGCACTCGGCCTGTGCGAGCAACTCGGCTTCGGGCGGTGAAACGAGCAGCGTTATAGAGACGTAGCCCGCGCCCGATGAATCACCATCGCTACTCGCGTCCGAACCCCCCGAGGCACGCAGAACGAACCTCTCGTGCAACAGGGTAGTCGTCTTGGGAGGGTCGGAGGTGGTCGATATCACATCGACCCGGTCCCCTGCCCTCATTTCGTCACCGGCCCCGGACGTGCGCACGCGTAGCGAGTATGCCCTCAGGTCCGCGGGGATGCGGGACGCCAGTGTCGATTTGCCCTTGCCCGAGAGCGAGGAGTCAGTGAAAGGCTCGCCCCTGCCGATGAAACGGAGTGCCCTCGAACCTCGGATCTCGGAGCGTTTTCTTATGGTGCCCGGTACCATATAGTCGCGAGCCGTCTTGCGGGTTGTAACCATGTCGTCGCTTATCGCGGCACCCATGGCGATGTCTCTGGAAGCGACGGGGATCTCGAGGATGGGCCCACCATCACCCCCACGGGCCGCGCGTGAGAGATAACCGAGGAGCAGAAGACCGGCTATTATGGCAAATACAACGCCGAAAGCGGTGTTGACCCCCGGATGCGATTTGACGAAATCGTTAAGCTTCATATTTCTTTGAGATTGCCAAGCGGAGAGGCTTAACAGTACAAGCAAATAGTAAACCAGTTCAAGCTCGATGTCAACCAGAGACGGCCCCGGTTGGGAACGGTCTGGCAGCTACGCGGATGATCGTATTTTGATGTCACAGGCGCCTGTTAAGATCGGACTCATGAAGACAATGACAGGTATAAGCGCAATGACTTTGCTGCTCTCGGTGGGCGCACTTGATTCCAGCGGGGTCTGGTGGGTGGTCGCGCTGGTCGCCGCGCTGTGCTCGGTCCTGGCGCTCTTCTATATGTGCTCTCGCCAGGGTCTCTTCGTTCCGATCCGGCAGCGAAGGCAGGTTGCAAGCGTGTTCAGCCTCCAGGACGCCAGGGCCAACGCCCGCTCGACCGCCATGCACCGGGGCTTTGACGTCGCGGCGGCCCCTCGAGAATCGATTACTGCTCGGCAAGGTCGATAAAGTCCAGGCTCCAATCGAGGGTATCCAGGTATAGCATCTTTCCGCGCAGGGTCGTGCCCTGACCGAGGATCACTTTCACGGTCTCTTCGACCTCGATTGCTGCTGATATCGCCGGGGTGGTCGGCGGGTTGCCGGTCTCCAGCTCGATGCCGTGCGCCTTGCCATCCTCACCTTCCAGGACAGGTGCGAATGTGGTGAGCCCCGGGTCCCCGGGGTGGATCGTCGTAACCTGCAGCGCGGTGCCGGCAATCGCACCATGCACCATTACGACTCCCATCCTGGCGCACGCCTCCTGGAGGACAAAACGGTCCGTGAGGCTGTCAAGCGCGTCGATAGCCACGCTCGCGTCTTCGATGAGGTCCGGGAGGTTATCCCTGCCGGCCGCCGTCCTGTGCGTCTCTACTTCGACATCGGCATTGATCTCGAGGATGCGGTCGCGGACGACATCGACCTTGGCCATGCCCACGACGTCACAACAGGAGAAGTTCTGGCGATTGAGGTTGGTCTCGTCGAACAAATCCGGATCGATCAGCTTGAGCCTGCCCACACCAAACCGCGCAAGCATCTCCGCCGCGAAGCCCCCTATGCCACCCGCGCCGACCACTACTACGACCGCTCTGAGGAGCCGGGCCTGACCGTCGAGTCCTATCGTCCCAATGTTCTTTACGTATCTAAGGGGCAGGAACCCATTGTCCAGCGCCACGGCCGAGAGTTCACCAGTGGACATTCCAAGCCTCGAGGCAAGCGATCTCATGGCATCGAGCGACACGCAGTCGTACGTACGTCCACCTTCAGAACGCCGTGAGGCGGCTTCGGCCAATGCTGCCAGGAGTCGTTCCTGCACCCGTCACCCCCCCGAGATCGCGGGGATCAGTATCACGATATCGTCCGGCATGATCACGCGGTCGATCTTGCTCCGCTTGCTGTTCACTGTGATAGACCAGACCAGTTCGGCCGGGATGCCGAGCATGTCTATCAGGGTCTTGACATCGGTGCCATCCGGGCAATCGTAGTCGAAGTAACTCTCGGTCAGTGGCGGATCCGCTCGCTTCAGCAGTATCGTCGCGACTTTGACGTGTATGTGCACTCTCCCACCTTATCGCCCCTTGTGCGCCATTCGGGCATCGACGTAGCGCCTGAGTTCATCTCTCGTGAGCATGCCCTTCACCTGCTCGTCTTCCACTATCAACAGGAATTCCGGCCCGACCATCATCGTCCTTAGAATACGGTCCAGGTGCGTGTCCGGTGGAACCGCCTGCCCCTGCTCCAGGGGTCTCGCGATGCGGCCCGTGTTCAGCACGTCCCACTCGGCCTGCGCCACACCCATCAGGTCCTCGCGGCCCACCGTGCCTATCAACCGCCCGTTATCCGCAACCGGCAGAGCCGGCAGGTGGTACGCCGAGAAGTAATGGTTTCTCAGATCGGTGAGCGTGGTCCCGGCATCGACCACCGGTACATCAGTGTACATTAAGTCACCTACGGTAGTGTCGGCGGCGGCAAGCCGCAGGAGCGTCTGCTGATAGCTCGCACGTGAAAGCTGGAACAGGAACACGGCTATCAGGATCATCCAGACGCCGCTGACGTACGCGCCCACATAGAAGAAGTACAGGCCGGCCAGCCCCAGGCCGGCGGCCACGACCTGGCCCGCGACACTCGCCACTCTTGTCGCCAGCTTGAGGTCGCCCGTCTTCTTCCAGATGATGGAGCGAAATACTCGTCCGCCGTCGAGCGGGAACCCCGGGAGAAGGTTGAAGACGCCCACGAACGCGTTGAAGCTGGTTATCAGCGCCAGCGGAGCGAACAGAACCGGGGATTTGAGCACGAGGTACGCTATGAGATATAAACCGCCGGAGACCGCGGCAAGGAAGAATGACATCAGCGGCCCCGCGATGGCCATCTTGAACTCCACGGTCGCGTCGTTGACGTCTTCGCTCATCTCGGCGACACCGCCGAAGATGAAAAGTGTGATGCGCCGTATCGCGATGCCGTTGCGCTTTGCCATGTAGCTGTGAGAAAGCTCGTGCGCGAGCAGGCACGCGAAGATGACGATGGCCGTGATGATTCCCACGAGCCACGGCCACGGCCCGCCCGGGAAGCTCTTGTTGTCGACAACCGTCATGTACTTCAGGGGAGTTCTGAGCGTGTCCCCGAGCATGAAAGCGACAAGGCCGAATATCAGCAGCCAGGTCGGGTTGATAATTATGTCGATCCCCATAATTCGGGCGATCTTAATCCCTGTACGAGGGAGCAAGTGACCCTCCGTTCTTAGGGCTCGAAGTGCGATAATTCCTTGAGCATCCGAAACCGCTCCTCTATGTCCGCCATCCGCAAGGAGGACATGCCGCCGACACTGAACTCCTCCACGCTGAATGAGGCCATCACGGTTCCGAAGATGACCGCACGGCGCAGGCTCGATGGGGAGACATCCCTCAACTTCGCCAGGTATCCCATGAACCCTCCGGCAAACGAATCTCCGGCCCCGGTCGGGTCGAATACGTCCTCGCACGGAAAAGCGGGAGCACTGAAGAATGAATCGCCCCCGCACATGAGCGCGCCATGCTCGCCCTTCTTGACGACAACGGTGCTGGGACCCATGTCGAGGACTTTCCTGGCAGCCTTGATAAGGTTGGATTCGCCCGCGAGCTCGCGGCACTCGGAGTCGTTCATTATCATCACGTCGACCTTCTTCACGAGCTGCTCGAGAGCGGACCTCTTGCCCGCGATCCAGAAGTTCATCGTGTCGCACGCGACGAGCTTCGGTGACGATACCTGGTCGAGGACGGAAAGCTGGAGCTCGGGGTCGATGTTGGCCAGAAACAGGAACTCGCTACTCGCGAGGCGCTCGGGCACCTCGGGCCGGAACGTCTCGAAGACGTTGAGCCTGGTTTCGATCGTCTCGCGCTCGTTCAGGTCATAGCCGTAGATGCCGGCCCAGCGGAAAGTCTCTCCGTCCTCGACCACAAGCCCGGACGTGTCCACGCCTTTCGATTGAAGGAACTCGACATGCTCAGGGGGAAAATCCGTGCCGACGACGGCGACTATCGAGACCTCCGTGAAATAGCTGGCGGCTATCGAGAAAAAGGTCGCTGAGCCGCCCAGGGCGTCACGCGCCTCGCCGAAAGGTGTCTCTACGCTGTCGAGCGCGACCGAGCCGACGACCAGGACGCCCATCTCATACCCCCTCGTATGGCAGATACTTGTTGATAAGAACGTTCAATCTCCTCCGGACCTCATCGGGGACGGCTTCCGGGCTCGAGACGAGCGCGTATTTGAGCGAATCGCGGCACTCGCAGCCCCTCTCCGCGGGAATGCGTGGTATGACCTCGTTGAGGATGGCCTTGGCCATGTCCGCGTTCTGGTGCAGGATGGCGACTATGGCGTCCATCGTCACGTCCTCTGAGTCCTCTTTCCAGACATCGTAGTCGGTGACCAGCGATATGGTGCCGTAGCACATCTCGGCCTCGCGGCAGAGCCTGGCCTCGGTTGCTCCGGTCATGCCGATGACGTCAACCCCCCAGCCCCGATACACTTTCGACTCGGCCCTCGTCGAGAACGCCGGTCCCTCGATGAAGACGTACGTTCCACCCTTATGGGCTTTAGCCCCCACCTTGAGAGCGCTCTCGAACAGGAGCTCGCCGAGCACCAGGCACGTCGGGTCGGCAAGCGAGACGTGGATTGCCGGGGCCGAATCAAAGAACGTGTTCTTGCGGGTCCTGGTGTTGTCGTATAACTGGTCGGGGATAACTATGTCGGTGGGGTGGTACTCCTCTTTCATGCTGCCAACCGCACTTACCGACAGGAGGGTATCGCATCCGAGCGCCTTGAAGCCGAAGATGTTCGCCCTGTAATTGACGCCGCACGCCGGGACCCTGTGGCCGCCGCCGTGCCGCGCCAGGAAGACGACGTCGACACCCTGGAGCCTCCCTGTGACATAGGTATCGGACGGTTGTCCGAAAGGTGTGGAGACCTCGACCCGGTCGAGGATCTCCAGCTCGGCGATCTCGTAGACGCCGGTGCCTCCGGTTATGCCGACAGGGTTCATATCACCCATGAGCCAACCTCCGTGATCGAACTGCTTCTTGTGGGTAAGGCGATTTTACCTTATAAGTGGCAGGCCTTCGCGGAGAACCTGGTCAGGACTTGCCCTTGGAGGCGTCGCCGGACTTGGAGGACTTGTCCGAGTCTTTCTTCTTGTCGCCATTTCCGCTGGAAGCGTCTTTTCCAGAGGAGCTATCCTTGTCGGAGGAGCTGTCCCTGGTGTCGGAATCCTGGCTGGCGGCAGACAGGTTTCTCGGCTTCTTTGCGTCGGTGGCATAGAAGCCTGACCCCTTGAAGACGATGCCGACAGGGTGGAACACCCGCCGGACCTCCCCGCCGCACGACTCGCAGCTATCAACAGAATCGTTGATGCCGTGGACGACCTCGAATTTCTTATCGCACTTCTTACACTTGTACTCGTACGTGGGCATCTCGCACACTCTTTGCAATACCAGAGGACTCGCCGGTTGACTCTGGGAGGAACCTGCACGAAACAACGACCGGGCCGCCATTTCTGGTCGAGTCCGGTCTACTGATATGATACTACATTGTGGGGTTCGTTTCAATTGATGGGTATCAAGAGGTCCGGACGCGGAAATAGCCCCAACGGGCCATAGAGCAACCTTGACTATTGTTCGATATCATAGTCGCGGACACTGGACGCACCCTGCGGGGTGAGACGTCGCGGCGCACCTAGGTTGAGCCCGGAGCCGGGCGGGAGGTCTTGGATGTCTCAGGGTAACATCCTTCTGGCCGACGATAACAAGCTTGTCGTCAAGATCACATCGGCAATCCTCGAAGACGCTGACTACGCCGTCAGCGTGGCATGGGACGGCCTCGAGGCCATCAACAAGGCGTACGCCGAGGAGCCGGACGTGGTGATACTCGACGTCGAGATGCCGAAGATAAACGGCTACCAGGTCTGCCGTTTGCTCAAGGATGACGAGTACACGCGACACATCCCAGTGGTGATGCTAACGGGCAGGGACCAGCAGAGCGACATGTTCTGGGGTCTCAAGACCGGAGCGGACGCATACGTCACAAAGGGGTTCAAGCCCGAGCAACTCCTGAACGTCGTCGCCGAGCAGCTCGAGCTCAGCCGCCAGGCGCGGGCCGACCAGGACAGGAGGTCCGTCCCTGCGCAACTTCTCGAGGAGTCGGGCGTCTTCAGCCGAGTGATCGATCTGCTGGACTCCAAGCTCTTCGAGTCGGTCATCCTCAACGAGCTGGGCTCCCTTGCCAGCGTCAGCAAAGATTACCGTGAGACCATTCAGGCCGTTCTCGATATCCTCTCACGCGTCGTGGGCAACATGGTCGGCATGGTTCTCCTCTTCGAGCAGAACGACTTCGTGATAGACATCAAGAAGCCTGTCACGGAGGAATTGCTCGAACAGGTCAAGGAGCAGGTGATCGCGCTGGGATGGGAGTACGGTTGGGAGACTACCGATACCGAGAGGATCGAAGTGGCCCTCTACGGCGAGGAGAACATCCGGGAAAAGCAGGAAGTGGCCGGTGACAGGGGGATTTCTTTCGTGCATATCCCGCTCACCGCCCAGAAGAAAGTGATGGGAGTGCTGGTCCTGTGCCAGCGGCAGAGCCTGGCGTTTGCAAGGGACGCACAGGCAATCCTCGACCTTGTCGCGACCCAGGTCACGATAGTCGTCGATAACGCGCGCCTCTACGAGGCGACGCGCCAGCTCGCGATCACTGACGGACTGACCAAGATTTATAATCACAGATTCTTCCAGGAGCTGTTCGAGAAGGAGTACACGCGCTCGGACCGCTACAACACGGTGTTCAGCCTGATTATCCTCGATATCGACCACTTCAAGCGCAT
>PMDX01000228.1 GCA_003154635.1 Actinomycetota bacterium
GCGTGGGTGGCATGATAGCGAGGCTGGAAAAACGCTTCAACAAGCAAGGCAAGCCATGGGCAAGCTTCAACCTCGAAGACTTTTCCGGCTCTATCGAGGTCCTGGTTTTCTACCACAAGTACGAGGAACTGGCGGACGAGCTGCGAGACGATGCCATCGTCCTTGTCAAGGGAAGGCTCGACATGCGGGACAATTCCCGCCGGCTGATGGCAGACGAAGTCAAACCTCTTCCTCGCAGCGGCATGCGACCTGCGAGGCTCCTGCTGGTGATGGAAACAGAGCGCTTCAGCGATGAGCTCGCGTCCAGTATAAAAGAGATGCTGATACAGCACCCTGGCGAGGTCCCGGTCCACCTCCGGCTATGTGAGGATGGCGAAGAGGTTACCACCGTGAGGTTCGGCGACCTTTATTCAATAGACACGGCCAGCGATGTCCTCGGCAAGCTCAAAGCCCTTCTCGGTATGCAATCCGTGTGCATCGAGTACCCGGATTTCTAGCCCTTGAAAAGCTGGGGCCAGATCTGTTCTTTCAAGGGGTTGGTGTTGATTGAGAATGCGGGGTCTGCTTGTTTCAAGCGACAACTTGATTGGCGTCAGGACTTATTAAAAAGAGAATGGTCGGGCCCTTACTCGAATTTGAGTACGGTGTTGATGGAGGGGTCGGTGAAGCAATCGGGGCAAAAAGCGACGACTTTGCCTCCGTCGCATCCAAAGCCGTAATTCTCGAGCCTGACGCATTGATTACAGAGTGGGATACCGCAGCCGAGGCAGAGGATGACGGCGTTCTCTTCTCCGCAATAGTGGCAATCGGTGCCTTCCTCTATCATGAGGTCCTCCCTGCCTGTTCCCGTCTGTTGCGTTATACTTCGATAATCAAAGGACTTCCATATGATGATAACGACGTACGAAGTATTTGGGCAAGAAGATATAGCACCCGCACTCGGGAAGATAAGGAGAGGCTCGAAGGCTTCTGATGAAGTAATGCTGGCTGTCAAAGATATCATCGACGATGTAGAACAGCGAGGCGACGAAGCCCTCGCTCGGCTCACGAAGCGTTTTGACGGCGTAGATCTCGGTCCGGATGAATTCGAGGTTGCCGAAAACGAGCGCCAACAGGCGTGGGAGAACATCGACTCCGGTGCGCGCGAAGCACTTCTCATGGCCGAAAGGCGCATCGCGCTGTTTGCTCGTGAGAGCCTCTCTAACGAGTGGGAGATGGAGGTCGAGCCCGGGCTCATAGTCGGACAGGCCCAGCGTCCACTCGAGACCGTGGGCATCTACGTCCCTGGTGGCAGATTCCCTTACCCGTCAACAGTCCTGATGACCGGCGTTCTCGCCCGAGAAGCCGGCGTGCCGGAAATAATCTTATGCGTACCGCCAGGTGATGGCGGCTCGGTGAGCCGGATCACTCTCGCCGCGACGATCCTTATAGGCGGCTGCAGGGTGTTCAGGGTCGGTGGAGCACAGGCGATTGCCGCGATGGCATACGGCACCGAGACGATTCCCCGGTGCAAGCTTCTGGCCGGTCCGGGCAACATCTATGTCGTAACCGCAAAGAGACTGCTATCAGACGTGGTCAGCGTAGATCTCGAGGCGGGACCGAGCGAGGTCGCCGCGTATGTGGATTCGACTGTCGATATATCCTTTGCGGCAGCCGATATACTGGCTCAGTTGGAGCACGACCCCCTGGCCGTCTCCGCGATAGTCAGTGAGTCACCAGATGTGCTCAAATCGGCTCGCGCCATGCTATCGCGTCTCGCGGATGGGCTCGATGGCCCGGGGCCCGAAGGCTCCGTCAGCCTCGTACTCTGCGCATCGCGCTCAATCGCCATAGACTTCCTGAACGCGCTCGCTCCGGAGCACCTCGAGCTAATGGTTGAGGAGGCTCAGAAAGTTCTGCCGGATATCCACTCGGCCGGTTGCGTCTTTGTCGGGCCTTACTCGCCGGTCGCGCTCGGGGACTACGTCGCAGGTCCCAGTCACGTGTTACCTACGGCTGGGACAGCAGCACGACTCTCCGGTTTGAACGCGCAGGATTTCAGGCGGACGATGAACGTGATCTCGTACACCGAGAAAGGTTTCCGCTCCGACGCGCCGCGGGCTAAGTTGCTTGCGGAGCTCGAAGGGCTGAAGAACCATGCCTTATCCCTCGAGATAAGAGAACGAAGCTGAAAGGAAGTGCCGCGGGCAATACGACTGACCGCATCTGAACAGGAGGTTTGGCTTGCCAAGAAAAGGAATGTGCGAACGGGAAACCAGGGAAACGGTCATTTCCGTGTCGCTCGACCTGGATGGCGGCGGGGCAACGGAAATATCCACCGGCCTGGCATTTTTCGACCATATGCTTGAGCTGATGTTCCGTCATGCCTTGATAGACCTCAGGCTCGAGGCGCGGGGAGACCTCGATGTCGATGGGCACCACACCGTCGAGGATACAGGCCTGACGCTCGGCTCGGCGCTCGCCGATGCGCTTGGAGACAAGAAGGGGATTTGCAGGTTCGGATCGAGCCTCGTGCCGATGGACGAGTGCCTCGCCGAGGTCGCGATCGACATAAGCGGACGCCCGCACCTGAGCTTCGATGTCGAGCTGGAACCCGAGCCGCTCGGGAATTTCGATCCTTCACTGGCCCGGGACTTTTTCCAGGGTCTCGTCAACGAGGCCGGCCTGACCCTGCACGTCGAGCTCCGAACGGGAGGGGGAGTGCACCACGCGTTGGAGGCGGTCTTCAAAGCGGTAGGGCGCGCCCTGAAAACGGCAGTGGCCATCGATCCACGCGTCGGGGGAGTTCCCAGCACGAAGGGAACGCTCTGATGGCGTCAGTCGGCATTGTCGATTACGGGATGGGCAACCTCAGGAGCGTCGAAAAAGGCCTTCACAAAGTTGGTGTCGATGCTACGTTGTGTTCGGACCCGGACAGGCTGAGCACCTTTGACGGCCTCGTGCTTCCGGGTGTCGGCGCGTTTGGAGATGCCATGGCAAACCTGAAGGACATGGGCATCGACCGCATCATTCTCGAATACCTTGGCACAGGCAGGCCGCTTCTCGGGATATGCCTCGGCCTGCAGCTGCTTTTTGATTACAGCGAGGAGCACGGGCGAACCGAGGGGCTCGGCGTGATACCCGGGCGCGTGATCAAGCTTCCGGGTACGGTGAAAGTCCCACACATGGGGTGGAACATACTCAACATAAAGAAACAGGTGCCACTCTTCGAAGACGTCAAGCCGGGCAGCCGTTTTTACTTTGTTCATTCATATTTCTGCGAACCGTCAGACGATTTGTACACGATCGGCACGACCGACTACGGCCTGGAATTCACGTGTGCCGCCGCCAACGGGAACGCATGGGGCGTGCAGTTCCACCCTGAGAAATCCAGCCTGCTCGGACTGGGGATTCTGGAGAACTTCGGAAGGATGGTAGGAAGTTGCCAATGAATCTACCGACAGGTTTCACGGTAATACCCGCGGTCGACATAAAAGGCGGTCGTTGCGTGCGTCTTTTTCAGGGCCTCCCGGACGAGGAGACTGTCTTCGCAGAGGATCCCGTGGTCGTGGCGCAACGCTGGGAGAAAGAGGGAGCCCAGTTGCTACACATTGTCGACCTCGACGGCGCATTCCAGGGCAGACCGGTCAATCGCGACATCATTCTCGATATTACTTCCCGGCTCAAAATACCGGTTGAAGTCGGGGGTGGCATCCGCAATTCGTCGATCGCTCATTCGTACATGAACGAGGGAGTGGCAAGGGTGATAGTCGGTACTGCTGCTTTTGAGAATCCCGAATGGCTGGTCACGCTTGCCGGTGAGCTTAAGGATTCCCTGGTCGTGGGCATGGATATCAAGGAAGGGCACGTAGCCGTCGATGGTTGGGCGGAGATCGGTACCCAGGGGCCGCTCGAGGCCGTAGAGTGGCTTGCCGACGCCGGTGTGAGGCGCATAATCTACACCGACATCAGCAAGGACGGCACTCTGCGCGGACCCAACATCTCCGTCATCGAGCAGATTGCGACCCGTACTTCGGTTCGCATAATCGCTTCTGGTGGGATCGGAGAGCTCGGCGACATCGATCGCGTGGCCGGTATGACTTCCCTCGGGGTCGAAGGCGTGATTGTGGGCATGGCCCTCTATAAGAACAAGTTCACCCTGGCTGAAGCCCTGGCTGCTGCTGAGGAAGGGGGCGCCTCGCGATGCTTGCCAAGCGGATAATACCGTGTCTCGACGTCCAGGAGGGCCGGGTCGTGAAAGGGGTTCACTTCGTCAACCTAAGGGACGCCGGTGACCCTGTAGAGCTTGCTTCCTTCTATGACCGTGAGGGCGCCGACGAGCTCGTTTTTCTCGATATCACCGCGTCGCACGAAGGACGGGATACCAAGGTGGAGCTCGCCGGAAGGACCGGCGACGAGGTCTTCATCCCATACACGATCGGTGGCGGGATAAACTCCCTGGAGGACATCCGTAACATACTCAGAGCGGGAGCGGACAAGATTTCCATCAATACGGCAGCCGTCGAGGACCCGACATTGATCACGAGGGCCTCCGAAAGATTCGGAAGCCAGTGCGTGGTTGTGGCGATCGACGGACGCGGTAGGGGAGACGGCACGTGGGAAGTGTTCACCCACGGGGGACGGACGTCGACAGGCGTCGATGTGCTCGAATGGGCAACGCGTATCGAACAACTCGGCGCTGGCGAGATCATGCTCACCAGCATGGACCGAGACGGAACCAAGCTCGGTTACGACCTCCCTATGACGCGCGCCGTCTGCGATGCGGTCGGCATCCCTGTCATAGCAAGCGGCGGAGCTGGAAACCTCGACCACCTCGTCGAAGCGATAGAGGAGACCGGCTGCGACGCCGTCCTCGCCGCCAGCATCTTCCACTACGGCGAACATACAATAGCGGAAGCCAAGAAACTTCTGGCCGACTACGGCATACCTGTCCGCCTTTGAATCGGTTCCTGGTGTTGTTTTTGGAAGATATTGAAGTGGCCGGTATTTCTCTGATAATGTCTTAGCCGCTGTTAGTAGATTGTAAATACGTGCGGGTTTGCCGCGAAAAGCTGCAGGGGGTCTGAGAAGTGATCAGGAAGAAGAGATTTTCAGTTGCGTTTGTTTTTACAACCTGCATCCTCGTTGCGCTGACGTTGGCGCTTGGAGGGTGCGGAAACAGCGGGGCGGGCAAGACCTACAAGATCGGAGTCATCCTCTCGCTGTCCGGCCCGTCAGCCCCGCTGGGGCAATCCGAGCAGCGATCGATACAGCTTCTCGAGAAGGATCTCCAGAAAGGTGATGGTATCAACGGCGGAAAGGTGCAGTTTATCATCGAAGACGATGAGAGCGATCCCGCGAAGGCGAACGTCGCAGTCAATAAGCTGATCGACCAGGAAGGAGTCGCCGCCATCATCGGCTGCAGCAGCACCGGCTCCACGCTTGCAATCGCACCCACCGTCAAGAAGAAGCAGATTCCCTGTGTCGCCATGGCCGCCGGCACCGCGGTCACGCAGCCCACTGAGAAGTGGCTGTTCAGCGTCGCGCCGAGTGATGTCCTGGTAGTTCAGCGCGTCCTGATGTATTTCCGTGACGAGGCAAAGGTCAAGAACGTCGCTATTCTGCACGACTCGAATGCGTACGGAACCGGTGGGGCCGATGTCTTCAACGCCCAGGCTCCGAAGTACGGTGTCAAAGTGGTTGCAGACGAAAGCTACGGTTCGGCCGACACCGACATGACCGCTCAGCTCACCAAGATAACCCAGACGCCTGCCCAGGCAATCCTGGTGTGGGGCACCAACCCCGGCCCCGCGTCCATCGCGAAGAACATACAGCAGCTCAACATAAAGATTCCGTTTGTGGCTTCATCGGGAATCGCCAATCAGAAATTCATCGAGCTCGCAGGATCGGCGGCCAACGGTGTCGTCTTTGCTGCAAGCCGCCTGATATTGCCGAGCACAATACCGGCTGGGAGTGACTGGGAGAAAGCTGTAAACGACTTCAGCTCCGAGTACAAGGCCGCTTATAACATTAGCATCGACACTTTCGCGGCGCACGGATGGGACGCCGGCAACATGGTTGTCAACGCCATGAAGAAGGCTGGAACCGAAAGTACTGATATCTGCGATCGGATCGAACAGGTAAAAGATTATCCGGGCGTGGATGGAGTGTTCACGTATTCTCCGACGAACCATGCCGGACTCAAGGTCAACGCCCTCATCATGGTCAAGATCGTCAACGGCCAGTGGACACAAGACAAGCCCAGTGGGGGTTCGTCCAAGTAACGGCAGCGTCGCGTCGCGCGTCAAACGGATAGCGAAGGCTCCTCGGGATCGTAAGACGAAGCCGAACGTTTCCGTGGTTGCGATCAGGCTTGTGGACAACACCCGTATGATGTGGTTAGATACTTCCCTGTAGTTTCTTCTGGGGCAGGATTGGGATGAGTCAAGGGGGGCGATTTGTGTTGTTCAAGAAATCCACTATCGGGCTGCTGATTGCGTGCGTGTGCCTGCTGGTAGCCGTGTCGATCGGCGCGGTCGGATGCGGAAGCGGCAACAAGGTTGATGCATCAAAGAGCGTCTATAAGATCGGCGCGGTACTGTCACTGACGGGCCCCGCGGCCCCGCTCGGGACTTCCGAGCAAAAAGCGCTGACCATGTTCCAGGATGAGCTTAACTCGGGCGCTGGTGTCGACGGCCACAAGGTCGAGTTCGTCATCGTCGACGACCAGAGCGTGCCAGAGCAGGCGAAAGCCGCTATCACGAAGCTCATAAATCAGGAAGGCGTCAGCGCCGTCATCGGTACGAGCTCCACCGGTGCTACCCTTGCCATGGTTCCAGTGGCACAACAGAACAAAATCCCGATGATATGCTGTGCCGCTGGCACCGCGATAACCGATCCTGTGAAATCATACGTGTTCCGCACTCCGCCGACAGACAGAATGGCCATAACCAAGGTTCTCGAGTACCTCAAGAATAAGCTCAAGGTATCGAAGATCGCCATACTTCACGACTCCAACGCTTTTGGGACGGGCGGCGCCGATGAGCTCGCGGCCAGGGCTCCCAAGTACGGCATTCAGATCGTAGCCAATGAGAGCTACGGCTCCACAGATACGGATATGACGCCGCAGCTCACAAAGATCAAGGTCACTCCGGCGCAGGCTCTGGTCGTCTGGGGAACCAACCCCGGCCCGGCCTCGATCGCCAAGAACATGCAGCAGCTCAGCATCACGATCCCTTACATCGGCAGTCACGGCATAGCCAACCAGAAGTTCATCGAGTTGGCCGGCCCGGCCGCCAATGGAGTTGTCTTGCCGGCGGGAAGGATGCTCATTCCTGCTTCCATCCCCGCGAACAGCGAATGGCGCAAGCTCGTGGACACTTTCTATACCAACTTCAAGGCTAAGTATCAGAGCAACCCGGACACGTTCGCGGGTCACGGGTACGATGCGGGGCTCCTGATAACCGACGCCATGAAGACAGCGGGCACCGATAAGACCAAGCTTCAGGAAGCGATCCAATCGACCAATGGTGTCGTAGGGATAGACGGGGTATTCACCTACTCGCCCTCGAACCACGACGGTCTCACGACCTCGGACCTCATAATGATCAAGATCCAGAACGGGACGTGGACAGAGGAAAAGTAGTCCAGTAGAAACTACTTACGTTATAGACTGATCAGGCTAGGTCTTTTTGGGCCTAGCCTGATTTAATGACAAGGAGTTCTCTCGCTTGGGTAGAGCCGATGACAGACAGCGAATACTGCTGATATCCTCGGCGATTTTCATCGTCCTGGTTATCACGCTGACGTTGAGCCTGAAGAGATCCACTGGATTTCAGTGGATATTGAGCGGTCTTACCGTAGGTAGCATATACGCTTTGATCGCAATGGGATTCTCGGTGATCTACTCGAGCACGAGGGTCATCAATTTCGCGCAGGGAGAGTTCAGCATGCTGGGCGGTATGCTGATGTACTCGATATCCGTCAAGGGTGGGGTACCACCGTGGATCGGGTTCATTCTCTCGGTGTTGATAGTGACCCTCGTTGGAGCGGGTCTGGAGCGCGTCGCTATCCATCCTCTGAAGGAGCAGTCCGTGATCGCCGTCATCATCGTGACGATCGGACTCGCTATATTCCTCAGGGCGCTCGCCAAGTGGATATGGGGAACCGACCCCGTCAAGATAGCTTCGTTCTCCGGTGATAAGCCATTGCGGTTTCTTGGGGCTTCGATAGTTCCCCAAAGCTTCTGGGTTTTCGGGTTCACCGTCATCGCAGTCGTGCTCGTCTTCATCTTTTTCAATCGCACACTCGTTGGGAAAGGCATTCGAGCCGCGGCCATGAATAAAGACGCCGCGAGCCTCGTCGGAGTAAGCTCATCCACCAGCTCTCTTCTGGCATGGACCATCGCTGCCGCGCTCGGAGCGTCCGCCGGCATAGTCATAGCGCCGATTAACTTCGCGGCTTACAACGTGGGCATCATGCTCGGGCTGAAAGGTTTTACTGCTGCCGTGCTTGGCGGGCTCGGCAGCTTCCCCGGGGCGGTAGCCGGCGGGCTGGTCCTGGGTGTGCTCGAGATGATAACCGCGGGCGTCGTCCCCTCGGGCTACAAAGACGCCGTCGCTTTTGTGATATTGATACTCGTTCTACTGATCAGGCCCCAGGGATTACTGGGCAAGTCCGAGGACGTCAAGGTGTAGACATTGGAGAGGAAAGTCGAAAAACTGGCTCTGGGCGAGAAGCGGGATTACCGCAATCTGCTAATCGTAGCGGTGTTCATCTTGCTTGTGCCCCTGTGGGCAAGGCCGATTCCAGGCGACGTCCTCCACCTAGATATCGTCAACATCATGGTACTTGCCGGCGTCTACGCTTGTGCTGTTATCGGACTGAATCTACTCGTCGGATATGCAGGTCAGATATCCCTTGGGCATGCGGCCTTCTTTGGTGTCGGAGCATACACGACCGCGATACTCACGTGTCATTTCTCCTGGTTTCCCACATGGCTTGGCGTGCTCGCGGGCGCCGCGCTTGCGGGGGTCATCGGGTGGCTGGTCGGGGTTCCGGTGCTGCGTCTCAAGGGCAACTACCTTGCAATGGCGACCCTGGGGCTGGGTGAGATAGCATTCATACTTTTCTCACAGCTCAAGGGACTCACCGGCGGAACCGTTGGAATACCAGAGGGGATAAAGGTGAAAGTCGGCGAGATACCGGCACTTTCCGTCTTTGGCTTCAAATTCGATACAGATATCAAGTTCTTCTTCCTGGTGTGGGCGATCGTCATGATGTTGATGTTGCTCAACATCAACGTGATACGCTCGCGGGTCGGGAGGGGGCTCAGGGCTCTTCACTCGAGCGAGGTCGCAGCTGAGGCGATGGGGGTGAACACCGCCAGGTACAAGACTCAGGTATTCGTGCTCAGCGCAGTCCTTGCGGGACTTGGCGGAGCTCTTTTCGCGCACTTCGAGGGTTACATAAGCCCCGAGTCGTTCACTTTTTCGCTATCAATACTCTTCATCACGATGGTGGTGGTTGGAGGCATGGGCAACTTGTGGGGAGGCATCGTCGGAGTCATAGTTCTCACGTTCCTGCCCCAGGTCATCCAGGCGATGCCGCAGTGGATCCCTGGACTTCCGTCCAACCTCAAGAACTTCAGCAATTACACCCTGGTGCTCTACGGCATCCTGCTTGTTGTCTTCATGATGTTCATGCCCAGCGGCATCGCCGCCGGCTTATCGCACGGGGTGGATTTCGGCGAAAAGCAGTTCAAGCATATGCGTGACCGCGTCAGGGCTAAGAAGTACGAGGGTCACTGATGGTCTCTGAACACATACTTGAAATCAGAAATATAACGAAGCAGTTCGGAGGGCTCGCGGCGCTGAAAGACGTGTCTTTCTCAGTGGCGCGTGGAGAGATCAAGGCGGTGATCGGACCGAACGGCGCAGGCAAGACGACGCTGTTCGATATTCTGACCGGAATTTTGCGGCCGACGGCCGGCAACGTACTTCTCAAGGGAGAGAGCGTGGTCGGGATGCGACCGGACCAGATAACCGCAAGGGGCATGATCCGTACATTCCAGACCATACAGCTTTTTGAAGGAATGACGGTCATCGAAAACGCGATGGTCGGTTGCCAGTCGCAGACGTATTACGGCTTTGTCGCCAACGGCCTCAGGCTGCCCGGGGCGGAGCGCGAAGAAGCTCGAATCATCGAGACGGCTCGGTCTGCTCTGGAAGATGTAGGGCTCGAGACGCGAGCCGTCGAGACGGGAACCAACCTCCCGTACGGTCAGCAGCGGATGCTCGAACTTGCCAGGGCAATATCCAGCGGGCCTGACATCCTGTTGCTGGACGAGCCCGCGGCGGGCCTAAACCAGTACGAGACCGGAGAGCTCTCGAGCATCTTGACCAAGTTCAGGGACCGGGGCCTGACAATTCTTGTAGTTGAGCACGATATGGGTCTGGTGATGGACATATCCGACGAGATCGTGGTCCTGGATTACGGAGAGATAATCGCCCGCGGCACGCCGGATGAGGTTCAAAACGATCCCAAGGTCATCGAGGCTTACCTGGGAGNNATCGGTGCCAACGGCGCCGGTAAAAGCACTCTTCTGAGAACCATCTCCGGGCTCAACAAGGCACGACACGGGCTTGTGATCTACGAGGACCGTGATATAACGAACATGCCTGCCAACAAGATAGTGCGCGCTGGGATCTCTCTCGTGCCCCAGGGTAGACAGGTCTTCTCAGATATGACTGTCGCAGAAAACCTCGCCCTCGGTGCGTACGTCAGGGGCAGGGGCGATCGGGCTGACGTAAAGCAGGATCTCGAGATGGTATACGAGCTCTTCCCGGTCCTGGACGAACGCAAGAAGCAATCGGCCGGGACTCTCTCAGGAGGCGAGCAACAGATGCTGGCGGTCGNNGAGCCGTCGATGGGCCTCGCGCCCAAGGTCATAAAGAGCATATTCAAGACGCTCCACAGCCTTCACGAGCAGGGCCTGACCATCATGCTCGTCGAGCAGGACGCGAAGATAGCTCTCGAAACGGCAGATTACGGCTATGTCATGCGTACAGGGAAAGTGGCACTCGAAGGCCCCGCGAGCGAGCTTCTCGAAAACGAGGAAGTAAAGAACATATATCTTGGTTGAGGTGAACAGATGAGCGAAGGCGAAACACAGGTCAGGAGTCTGGACGACATCAAGTACGACGACCGCGGCCTCGTTGCAGCAATCGTACAGGAGCAGGCCACAGGGCAGGTCCTCATGCTTGCAT
>PMDX01000008.1 GCA_003154635.1 Actinomycetota bacterium
TTAATGAAGGTTGGTTGAGAATGGAAGGCATCCCACAACATGGATCTTACATCAACATGTTTTCCACATCCTGTGGATAACATAATTCCCCTCATCTCTCGAAAGTCGCACACCATTGCGGAAGGACTTCAGGCTGATACCCTGATATCAACAAAAACGGCCGTTTTATGAACGTCGTTTTCCACAATTGTGGAAACTCCCTCCCAGAAACAAAAGGCCCAGGTTCCTGACCTGGGTCCTGCGCGTCGGATTATAACAAGGGAGCCGATGGTCGCGCAATACGTTTCACAAGGTTGTCCGATAAAACTTGCCTATGGGCTATATAAGCTATCCAACCACTTATATATGGTGCGACACATCTTCTCTGAGACGTCCGCGAAGTGCACAGCGAAGTACTTCTAACACAAATCAGGTCCGTTTTGACAATGCAGTACGGTCCAGTATAATTAGCCTGCTGTTTTCCCCACAATTTCGTCCTAGGAAGGCATCTTGAAAAGAACATATCAACCGAAGGTTCGCAAAAGGAAGAGAGAGCACGGCTTCCGCAAGCGGATGAGCACGAAAGCCGGCCGTAGAGTCATCAAGCGCAGGAGAAACAAGGGAAGAGCCAAGCTCAGCGCTTAGCTATGGCCTGAACAGATGCCGAGAGAAAAGCGCTCCGGGGTTACATGGATAACAAAACCGCGGGACATTAGATCACTAAAAAGAATCGGCAGGTTTTTCCGTGGCAAACTGGTTCTAGCGTGGGTTTCGTCCGACGCTTTTGAAGGGTCAGCTACCTTTGTTGGTGTTGCTACCGGAAAAGGCTTCGAGAAAGCCGTTTGGCGCAACAAGGCAAGGCGCAGGGTCAAAGGCTGCATAATGGATTCGCGGCACCTCTTGAAACCCGGAACAAGCTACCTCATTGAATGCCGACCGGGAGTCGAAGAAGCAGAATACCAAAAATTGGTAAATGAGGTCAGGGATATTCTGGCGAGGTCCTTGAATTGCTAAGACGCGAAGTGAAGCGAAGGGTTCGCGAGCTAGCCCTGTTGCCTGTACAAATATATAGGAAGTGGATATCCCCTGGCTTCAAACCCAGGTGCATCTATTACCCGTCATGCTCTGAGTACTTTGAGCTTGCGGTGAGGAAATATGGCATATTTAGGGGCTCTTTAAAAGGTTTGTACCGCATCTTGAGGTGCAATCCATTCGCAACCGGGGGATACGACCCCCCTTAGTCTGAACCGGGTGTGTACTTGATGTTTGCTCTTTCGATTCCCGGCCTGGAACCGCTTGGCAAGGCATTCGCTTATGCCTTGCACTGGCTATCCACGATGGCGGGCGGCAACTACGGCATTGCCATCATCCTCCTCACCGTTCTGATGCGAATCATTATCCTTCCTCTGTCGGTAAAGCAGACGAAGTCCATGATCGCGATGCAGAAGCTTCAACCTCAGCTCAAGGAAATCCAGAAGAAGTACAAGGATGACCGCGAGAAACAGGGCCAAGAGATGATGGCCCTGTACAAAGAGAACAAGGTCAGCCCGCTAGGCGGATGCCTGCCACTTATCTTGCAACTACCAATCATTTTCGCAGTCTTTGAGGTCCTTCGCTCGCTCGCTGACCCCAAGTCTAAGTTTTTCAACATATTGTTCCCGGGCGTCAAAAAGATAATTGTAGCGACAAACCCGCATCTTAAATTCGCGGGGATGAACATTACTTACAAAGGGTCAGTGCTGTGGAGCCACCACAACTTCCTGCAGCTCATAGCACTGGTCATCTTGACCGTTATCACGGGCTATATATCTGCAAAGATGATGACCACAGATCCCAAGCAAGCGAAGATGATGGCATTGATGCCCGTTATGATGGGCGTCTTCGCTTGGATCCTGCCCGCGGGCGTTACAATCTATATAATCGTCACAAACATATTCACCATAATTCAGCAGTATATCCAGCTAGAACACGAAGGCTTCTACGACGAGGAGCTGGCTGAGATCAGGAACAAGGGCGCAGAAGCAAGATGGCACCAGCGTGCATACCTCAAAGTCATGTCATTCGGTACCACAGTAATGTTTGCAGCACACATGCGGAAAAAGCCTGCCGAGGTGGCACCCAAAGGTAAAGCTCCGGCAAGACCAGAGAAGAAGCAGGCGGCTATTGCAGCCTTGGCCGGGTCATCCAAAGCAGCAAGTGCGGCAAAGGGGAAGGCCTCCAGCGGTGCGGCTAAAAAACCTGCCGCACCAGGCCAGAAGAAACCCGCATCCGGAAAGAAAGCTCCATCTGCAGCAAAGAAGGCTTCGTCCCAGGGAGCCCAGAAGCAAGCTGCAGGGAAGAAGCCCAAACCGTCGTCATCGGCAGTTTCCGGGGCTTCCTCAGCGCAAAAAACAAAACCCACTGGCGGTCAGGCAACATCACCCCCAAAGCAGTCGGTGGGTGGACAGCAAGCCAAACGGGACGCAACGAAAAACTATCCAGCCAAGAAGAAAGGGCCTGGAAAGAAATAGATACGTTAGAACCATCACCCGATCTTCTCGAGGAGAGGCAATAATATGAAAGAGAAGTCCTGGGAGTACGTTGGAAAGACAGTCGAAGAAGCTACCCAGACCGCAATCGAGGAGCTAGGTCTCGAACGAGATGACGTCTTTGTCGAAGTCCTGGAGGAGCCACAGAAGGGGTTTCTGGGCATTGGAGGCAAAGAGGCTCGTATAAAAGTAGAGCTTATTGGCGAGTGGGAGGTTGTTGGCAAGAAACCTGAAGATTTTCCCCCTCCGCCCCATGAGTCTGGGCCCGAAGACTACGAAACTCCATCTTACGTGCGCAAAGAAGATCCGAAATCCACGTACAAGCCTAGGGAGGAAAAGGAATTCCCCCCCTCAGAGAACAAGGATAAATCAGTCGAGATGATTAAAGGAATCCTGGAAATCTTCGAAATTGATGCAATGGTTGAGGGGCGGGAGCGCGAGGACTCGATCGTTGTGGACATATGGGGTGACGATGTTGCCATTTTGATTGGGAAAGGTGGGTTCACCCTCGATGCGCTCCAATACATTGTAAATGTCAGTTGCAGAAGAACTGGTGACGTTTCTAAGAAGATCATCGTTGATATAGAAGGATATCGTAAAAGGCGTAAGGCTAAACTGGAAAAACAAGCGGAACAGATGGCTTCAAAGTCGGTTTCACAGCAAAAAAGTATTGAATTGCCTCCCATGAGTTCTTCTGAGCGCAAAATTATACATATGGCCTTGCGGCAATTCGATGGCGTTTGGACTGAGAGCACAGGCGATGGAGCCGACCGCCGTATCGTAATTCATCCTGGCAGCGAAAATTGACGTTTCACGTGAAACATGCAAATTTAGATCCTTGCCAATAGAGGCATCTTTGTAAAACTTCTTCCCTCACCACGCTTAGCTTTCAATACACTCGTTTAACAATGCTCCTCTAAGCGTTATGTAGATCTCGTGTCCCGCGGGAACGTGTATATATATGCAGCGGNNGCGAATGGTGGGCCCTAGCCGCGGCTGGCCTGAACTCCTTTGTTCTGGCGCAGTTGGCAAAATATTCGCATTTCATGAAGAAGCACGTCTCTCATAGCCTCTTAGTTCTCTAATATCAACGAATATCTCGTAAGCCTAATAAGAATTAATACAAAAATGTCAGTTTGAAGGTCCCTGAGGTACGAAAAAGCACAATTCATCATGATTTCAGTAGAAACGTGCCAAACATAAAGATTTCTTGCAGGCGCTTTGATCCGCAGAGACAGAGTGTTGAGGGGGGATTATTTCAAATAACCAAAATCAGAGCAAAAATCATAAAGTACAAGAAGATAGACATTCTTTATGAAAACTCTGAGCATGCCAGATATGGATATAACATATCTATTTGGCAAAAACGTCAAGAATGCCGGTAATATTGGAGGTTAAAAATGTCTAAATCTTTAGTTGAGATTATTCCTAACCAGAAACCTGACGATGAAAGAACCAAAGTGTAAAGAAACGGGCAATACTCAAAATAGAATGCACGTAATTCAGAAGCATCAGAGAAGTTATAGAAGAATTGCAGGAGCCATCGGATGCCGTAGAAAAGCGAATTTTCTTTTAAGACTGGAATTGAAGAAACAGAGAGATCCACATCTGTAGGAGAAACTGACCATAAAGCAGAAATTTGAGGAATTGCGAAGAGCAATGTTGAAAACTGTAAAGAAAAGTGGAAAAGATGTGAAGAGTTTAGCCAAATAAGAAAGGGCGAACACAGGAAGGGGAGGGGTTTAGACGTTGTCGATAGAGAATAATAGCTGAAAGAAGGAAAGCAGCAGAAAGAACAGGCATGGATGATACCTTGACGAGATGCGTGGAAAAGCGGACAAGGGGCAGAAGTGTGATTAAGAGAACCAACAAAAGAAGCAAGACTACGGAGTTCAACTGCAAGACGGAGAAAGAAAGATTGCGAATTGAGAACTAACAGAAAGCTTACGGCCAGGACCCAAGTGTACACAAGAAAGAGAATCCGAAAGTATTTCGATGGTTCAAACAGCGTTTAGAACAGAAAGATCACGTGGATAGCATTCTCATGAGGTAGAAGAACGCGATGAGCTGAACAGGGGTGGCTTCAAGAAGAAGAAAAGACCTCTTTGACGTGCAGAAGAGAGTCCTATATTAATTACCGAAGAAGAAAGGAAGGGGAATCTCTCTGCTTTCGGGATCATTGAGGAAGCCAAGGAAGGACTATCAAGGCTCGAACTTAAAAGGGGTATCAATCGTAGTATGAAGACCATAAGGAAAGGGAAACCTGACCTCCGGACGGAAGCGGGGGCACATGATGAAGTTCTCCACCGAATTGTGCATAACTTATGGCCTGTGTGGAAAAGAGACAATTGGTTCCACGTGAAACATCTTTGGCATACGCAAATCGGGTGAGTCTCTCTGAAATTGAGGCCAGTAATAAAGGGAGAGGAACAAATCCTGGAGATACCCAGAAGGAATGAGGCTATAGCCCATATATGGAAAAAGAAGATACGTGTTACAAGGACAGGAGCCAGGTAAGGGATTTAAGAAAATAGAGCTCACAAGAGGACAGGGAAGAAAAGAGGCGGGTACTATGGAGCTACAGAGCTACACAGGACCCGACGTAAGAAATTTATGAAGAAGTTTGATTGTTAAAAGCTCAAAAAAGGAAAGCGACTTTAGAGAAATGAAGACATAAACACAAATGAAGTTGATAAAGAGAGCGACGAAGAACTCGGGGGATGAAACCCTGCCGGGCTTACTAAGGAAAGACGAGGATAGGATTCAATAGAAGCTAAGAAAAGAGAGCTCGCATTGGCAACCTCTCTTGGTTGGATGAAGATGGCAAGGTATTGGGAAGAGAAGAATGCAAATTGGTTCTTGGGCGTGAGGAAGTACGTTTACATGAGAAGGACTGAAGAAAAAGAGCGGGGATTGAGATTTTTGGGGTGGAAGAAGTAGCCTGGGAGAAAAGGCGACTTCTTCAAAGTCAGAGTGGATCAGAAAGAACGCATTGGTGGAAAGAATCCTTCAAAGAGAGCGTCGCTGAGCATATGGAGCAAGAAAGCGTACTCTCTGGACGGGAATAAAGAATTTGGGAACCTAACACGGAAGTGACTTGGAACAAACCTGGGAAGAGACAAAAGCAGTGTGAATGGAAGATGGCAGGATTTGGTAATTATTAATTAAATATAATGTTGAGGGTTAGACCATATATTACGTGAAGGGATATTTAAGCGCTGAAGGACATAAGATGAAAGAACCGGCGATGGAAATAATGGGAAAGGCACTGGATTTTTACGAAATCGCTGGAGCCAACGAGAAAATGGAGAAAATAGCGGTCTATTCAGAGATGCTAGTAAAAAACAGGAAATGGGCCGGCCTTGCGTCAAGATCGTTTGAAGGAACCATGGAAGAATCGATGATGGATTCCATGATGGTATTAGAAGGAACGGTGTCCCGAAAGTCGCAAGTTGCAGACATTGGGAGCGGGGGGGGATTGTTGGGCATCGTACTTGCGATAGCATGTCCCATGATGAACGTAACCATGGTTGAGTCATCGGGGAGAAAATCGGCTTTTCTTGCTGAAGTGTCCGGAGCGCTCGCCCTCGAGAACGTCGAGATCGCCAACGTGCGAGCAGAGCAAATGGTTGGCAACCGTGAGTTTGACGTGTGTGTCTCGAGAGCTTCCGGCAGGCTAGACGAAATCGCAACACTTGCGATTCGGTTGCTGGCCAAGGAAGGGAGATACGTCGCTCTGAAATCGAGAGATATCCAAGCAGAGGTAGAAAAGGCCAGGCCAGCGGTGGAGAAAGCAGGGGGCAAGATTACTGTTGTCAAACCGCGAATGCCTGCCGCCCTGGGGATGCAATCCCGCGCCTCGCTTGTTGTCGTAGATAAGTTGTAAGATATTGGGCGTTGGATTCCCAGGGGGAGGACCCAGGTGCTCGAACAAGAGGCGCGCCGCGAGGAACCGGCCGTTGGTCAACCCCGCACCGCGCGGATATTCGCAATAACAAATCAGAAGGGCGGAGTCGGCAAGACAACCACGGCGATCAACCTGAGCGCCTGCCTTGCTTCGATGGGCGAGAAGGTGCTGATGGTAGACATGGACCCCCAGGGCAATGCGACCAGTGGGGTCGGTATCGAGAAACTCGAGATCGAAAAGTGCGTATACGAGATGCTCGTCGATGGCATCGATCCTCGGAAGGTCGTCACACCCGGTCCTATCCAGGGCATGGACGTAATACCATCGACCCTGGACCTTGCAGCCGCTGAGATCGAGTTGGCGTCGGAGCTGAGCAGGGAGAACCGATTGCGAACCGGCCTCGATCAACTAAGCGGAGACTACGACTACATAATCATCGACTGCCCTCCTGCGCTGGGGTTGCTGACGATAAACGGTCTGTCGGCCGCGCAGGAAGCACTCATTCCGATACAGTGCGAGTTTTACGCTCTCGAGGGCCTCGTCTACCTGCTCCGCACGGTCCAGCGAATAAAACAGCACGTCAACCCGTCGCTTGCGATCGCCGGGGTGCTATTGACCATGTTCGATGTCCGGACGAACCTGTCCAAGGACGTCGAGGCGGAGGTTCGACGCGAGTACCCGTCGATGACCTTCAAGACCGTTATTCCCAGGACTGTGCGGTTGTCTGAAGCGCCCGGTTACGGAAAACCCATAATACTTTACGAGCCCTCGTCCAAAGGCGCATGGGCTTACACCGAGCTCGCGAAGGAAGTGATGACAAGTGGCCAAGAGAGGGCTGGGTAAAGGCCTGGACGTTCTCATCGGGTCGGCGGCGACCCTGGAAGGCCAGCGGCTCGAAGAGATACCTGTTAAAGACATCAGGCCCAACCCGAAGCAACCCAGAAAGAAGATCGACCAGGAATCGATCGGGCAGATGGCCAGGTCGATTGAGCCATTCGGAGTGGTCCAACCGGTGATCGTGCGCACCGTCGGCACAGATTTCGAACTCGTCGCCGGAGAGAGGCGTTGGCGTGCCGCCCAGGAAGCCGGGCTCGAGAAGATCCCGGCAATAGTGCGACAGTCCACCGAGACCGACTCGCTCGAGATGGCCCTGATAGAGAACCTTCACCGCTCGGATCTCAACGGCATCGAGGAAGCCAACGCATACCAACAGCTCCTCGATGACTTCGCCATAACACACGAAGAACTTTCGCGACGGGTTGGCAAGAGCAGGACGACAATCACCAACACCCTGCGCCTGCTACAGCTCTCTCCGGGGATCCAGAAAGAGGTCGTGGAAGGACGCATCACGACTGGCCACGCTCGTACGCTACTCGCTCTGCAAGACCAGCCGGGGCTCCAGCAAGAACTCTGCCAGCGTATCATCAACGAGGGTCTTTCCGTGCGCCAGACCGAGGATCTGGCTGGCCTCGCAGGTCAAGGGGACGAGGAGGAGCCCGTCGACGAGCAAACAGCTGAAGAGAAGCCACGGCTCGCACATAAGGACAAGATGCAACTTCCCGAAGAGGTCGCCAGCATGTTCTCGAGGCTGGGTGAGGTCCTGGACGCGCGCGTCAAAGGGTCGATAGGCAAGCGCAAGGGAAAGCTGATCATCGAGTTCCGAGGGGTTGACGACCTGCGCAGGATATTTGAAAACATCACCGGCCCCTGGGAAGCAGGCGCCGATGCCGAGTCCGAAGACGCCGATGCGCTTTCTTCAACCGGTGTTTATGAGGAAAAGGACGCGAGCGAGGGCGAAGCGGCCACGACAACCACCGCTTCGACTTCCGACAAGGACTTCACGGCCGATCTCTCGGATAAAGCGCGGGCCTCTGGTGCCGCCGCCGAAGGGTCCATGGCTGAGGGAGCCCCCTTGACTCCCGGTGGGCCGCCGACAGGTGCTGATGGCGAGAGCGACGCCGGCACCGGGCTCTCCCGCGAGAGGCACGAGCCGTCCAGCCACTGGAGAAACGCGGGGAACAACTCCTGAAGCGATTGTAAGGAACAACCGGCGCCGTGGAACCGCATGCTACGCCAGCGCGAGTTCGACCAGTCGCTCGACCAGGTCGCCGAAAGGCATCCCCGCAGCTTCCGCCGCGATAGGGAGGAGGCTGGTTTCGGTCATTCCAGGGCTGATGTTCAGCTCCAGCACGTTCGCAGTCCCGCTTTCATCGACGATCATATCGACGCGCGAGAGCTCCTTGCACCGGAACAACCTGTGGACCTGAAGCGCCAGGCGCGAGACTTCGTCAGCCACCTCGTCGCCCAGCCGTGCGGGCACGAAGTATTTGGTCTTGCCAGGCGAGTACCGGGCGTCGAAATCGTAGAACCCCGACTCGGGAACGACCTCGACTGCAGGAAGGGCCTGAGGGCCCACGTTGCCGATTACGCTGACGGCCACCTCTCTGCCCGCGACAAACGATTCGATGATGGCCCGGTCGTCGTATCCGAGGGCCGTCAGTATAGCCGCAGAGAGGGCATCGAGAGATCGGACTATGGTCACGCCGAGAGCCGAACCCTGAGCGGCTGGTTTCACAACTACCGGGCCTCCGAGCTTCTCCCATAGCCTGGGCAGCGCTGTAGCTGCGCCCATGTCCTCGATGGTCGATGAGCTCACGCTGAAGTACGCCGGTGTGGGGATCCCGTTCGCGACGAGAAGCTCCTTGGAGAGCACCTTGTTGAATCCGATTATGCTGGGAAGAGGTCCGGGTCCGGTATACGGGATCCCAAGGATTTCGAGGAGCTCCTGGATGGTTCCGTCTTCGCCGTCTTTGCCGTGCAGAGCAATATAGACGAGGTCCGGCCTCTCACTGTAAAGAGTGGGGACCAGGGTCTCATCGACATCGAGCGCAGCCACGGGGTAATCCCTCTCCCTCAAGGCGCGCTCGATACGCTTGCCCGATTTGATCGAGACGTCCCGTTCGAGCGAGCGCCCACCCATCAGCACTGCGATCCTGGGCTTCATGCCTTCTCCTTCCATCGAGCTCCCGCCGGCCGGTGTGTAGCCTCAAGGCGCGGTGGAGCCGAATGCCGCTACACAGTGTCCAGACCCAGTGCGCGGCAGAGCCTGATCTCCTTATTTATGACTTTCCCGAGCCGCTTTATGCCCTCGTCGATCGAACCTTCGTCAGCGAAGCTGAAGTTGAGCCTCATGTGGTTCACGCCTGTGCCATCCGCAAAGAACGCGCTTCCCGGCACAAAAGCAACCTTCTGGAGGATCGCCAGGGGGAGCATCTTTGTCGTGTCGACGTATGCAGGAAGCGTGACCCAGATGAAGAGTCCGCCTTGCGGATGCGTCCACGTGGCCTCTTCTGGAAAATACTCCGCGAGAGCTCGCAGCATCGCGTCTCTCCTGGAACGGTATATGGGTCTCAGGCTCTCGAGGTTCTTCTTCCAGAGCCCCTGCCGAATATACTGCTCCGCGAACATCTGGCTCAGTGACGGGGAGCAAAGGTCGGCGCCCTGCTTGAGCGTGGCGATGCGCTCGAAAATGGGCGGGGGTGCAAGAGCCCATCCGGTCCTGATCCCGGGAGATATGATCTTGGATAGCGTTCCGACGTAGACGACACGCCGGCGGTCTCGCGAAGCCAGCGTCTGCAGTGGCTCGCCCTCGAAACGCAAGAGCCCGTACGGGTTATCTTCGATGATGATCAGGTCGAACTCTTCGGCGAGTTGCACGAGTCGCCCCCGGCGCTCTTCCGACATGGTGACGCCGCCCGGGTTATGGAAGTTCGGCACGACGTAGACGAACTTCGGCCTCGAGACGCGCGATGTCTTCAATAGCTCTTCGAGCCTGTCGACCACGACGCCGTTCTCGTCGAGAGGGATCGTGACAAAAGAGGGGTCGGCGGGCCTGAAAGCCGCCAGCGCTCCCACGTAGGTGGGACCTTCTATTATTATGGTATCGCCAGGGTTAATGAAGATGCGCGCGAGCAGGTCGAGAGCCTGCTGGCTGCCGGTTGTCACGAGGATGTGCTCGGGCTCGCAGTGGAGCCCCTCACCGGCCATGACCTCAACGAGCATCTCCTTGAGAGGCGGTCTTCCTTCTGTTTCGCCGTACTGGAACGCATCCGTGTAGCTTTCGCGGATGACGGTGTCCATCGCGGCGGTGATGTCCTCCGAAGGCAGGCCTCCTATGAAAGGCAACCCTCCAGCGAACGAGATGACGTCCGAGCGCCCCGTGACGCTCATCAGGTCCCGCACCTCCGACGACTTGATGAGGGACGTGGCCTTAGAGTAAAGGTTGGTGTATGGGTCGAAGATTATTTCAGGCGACATAATCGCTCCTGCCCGCCACCGGGCGGTTTGAGGATTTCAAATGAAGGTATCGCAGGGGCCTGACGATGTCAATTATATAATCGTGGGAGCCTGGCGGACATAGGAAGGCTGACGGAAAGTGGAGATCAAACAATTTGATAAGAGTATTCTTAGAAGGATAGATGGCTGAACCCACACTATCAGGGGCGTGTATTTGATCTCTGACGAACGGGCCTTCTCATTGCTAAAGAGGCGGATTTTCCTTGATCGGGGGTTGGACTGCGAGCAATACAAGGAAAACTACCTGAAGCGTAGGATCGCAGTTCGCCTCAGGGCGACCGAGGCGGAGAACTACCTCGAGTACCTTCAGGTCCTCAGGAAGAATCCTGAGGAGTATACGAAGCTCCTGAACGAGCTCACTATCAACGTCACCCAGTTCTTCAGAGACGCCGACGTATACAAGAGATTGCGCGAATTCGTGATCCCCTCGCTTGTCGAGGCAAAAACCAACGGCGGGTCCAGGGCGCTGCGCGTCTGGAGCGCCGGTTGCGCCAGCGGGGAAGAGCCTTATTCCATGGCCATGCTAATAGATGAGGTTCTTGGAGCCGAAACAAGCAAGTGGAACGTGCGTGTGGTCGGGTCCGATTACGACGAGCGTAGCCTGAGGGTTGCAAAGGCCGGGATCTACCGCAACCTCGAATTGCCCGAGCACTTGAACGTCTCGCTGTACTTTAAGACGGTCGAGACTCCGTCAGGGTGGGAGTATGCCGTGCGGGAAGACACCAAGAACAAGGTTCGATTCGAAAAGATAAACTTGCTCGAGTTCTGCGGGCAGCGCCGCTTCGACCTGGTCATGTGCCGCAACGTGCTCATCTATTTCGGCCGCGCGGTGCAGACAAAGCTGATCGAAGCGCTCGCGGGAAGCATCATGGGCGAGGGCTACCTTGTGCTTGGCAAGTCCGAGACGGTTGGTCCGGAAGCGTCGTCCATCCTCAAACCCGCATACCCGATCGAGAGAATTTACCAGGCCATACCGGACAGCAAGTTTGGCTCGCGGACACGAGGCCCCGGGAACACCCAGGGGGGTTCGTCACGTGGGTGACCTGATGCACAGGGCCTGGCATGCTCTCAGAGTCCCGACCTTTCAGGCGAGGATCGGCGAGACTTTCATGGTCGTGATGTGCATCGTCGGTTCGCTCCTTGTGGTGGGTGGGATAGTGCTCTTGCAGAGCGCTCACACCAGGGACTGGTCCGACGCCGCCAACAAGGTGAACCTGAGGGCCGTTCCAATGGCCACCGGGGTAGAGGACGTGAGGAAAGCCGAAGCCTTGCTGTTCTACGGCCAGACACGCGAAGCGGACGCGCTGTATTCCCGCGCAGAGAGATCTCTCGACCGGGCTCGTAGCGGGTTGGCGAGCCTGCCGGGCGACCTGAACGCTATAGTTGGCAACGCTAAACTCGGAGGGCTGCAGGCAACCGCAGACGCGGCCTCTGCAAATATCGGTGGCGTCGAAAAGCTGTTCCAACAGGAGAGGAGCCTTGTCCTGTCCGGTGTCCCCGCCAGCGCAGTGTCAGGCGTGCGCGCTGAGCTCGATGCCGCTCTCGACCGCGTCCTTCGGGACGGAGCGGTCCTCAACCGGCTCGAAGCCGCATACGTGCGTGAGTCGCTCAACACCGGCGCGGATATCCTGACGTATGGCTCTGTGGCTTATTCGGTGATACTGGTCGTGACGATCATCCTCGGCATCGTCACCATAACGGTCGCTTATAGGGGAATATCGGGATCGATCCTGAAAATGGTTCTCGAGGTGAAGGAAATTGCGAGGGGGAAGGGCGACCTTACGGCAACGGTGAACGTAGAGACAAAGGACGTGATCGGCGAACTGGGAGGCTCGATCAACGAGCTTGTCTGCTCGCTTCGCGACTCGATGCTGGAGATAAGGTCTGTCTCGATGGAAATGCTGAGCTCGGCCGATGACCTCGCTGAGGCCATCGAGGGCATGTCGAGATCCATTGCGGAAGTGACCGCATCCGCCCAGCAGATATCCACCGGAAGCGAAGACCAGGCAAGGAAAGCTGAGGAGACGTCCAACGCGATGGCCCGAGTCGCCCGGTCGCTCGAGGGCATCAGTGAGAGAGGGCAGGTGTCCGCCAGGCAGAGCGAGCTGACCGCCGAACTCGCGCAGGCAGGCGGGGCGGCTGCCACAGAAGCCGTACAGGCCATGGAGCAGATATTCGCATCGGTGGAAAAGTCAGAGCTACTTGTGACCGGCCTGGGGGAGAGATTTGCGCAAATTGGGATTATAATCGACGTGATAACCAACATAGCCGATCAGACAAACCTTTTGGCTCTCAATGCCGCCATCGAGGCGGCACGCGCGGGAGAGCATGGAAAGGGGTTCGCGGTGGTAGCAGGCGAGGTAGGCAAACTCGCCGAGAACTCCAAGCGGTCCGCGGAGCAGATATCTCGTCTTATCCGGGAGATAATGTCTGAGACAGACAAGGTCGCAGCCTCGATGGTGGATGGCACCGATCGCGTTCGGGCCGGTCGCGAGGTTGCCGAGAAGGCCGGAGAATCGCTCGAGGGGATCGTGACCTCTTCGCGGACCAGCGCGCGCGTGGCCGTGGAAATATCCGCGGCGATACAGACGATCACCGCGAATACCGATCAGGTTTTTGCTGCGATCAACGACATCGCGTCCATTGCGCAGGAGACGGCAGCGAGCACCGAACAGGTGACTGCCACGATCGGGGACCAGAACGAAAACACGGAGAGCATCGCACGAGCTTCGCTGGGCCTTGCGGAGCTGGCGTCCAAGCTCAACGAACTTACCGAGGGGTTCAGGCTTTAGGCGAGTTGCGGAGACAATAGGAAAAAGCACTCTGCTCAGGATCAAGCCGCGCGTGGCTCAGACCAAGGGGGGTTACTTGGAAGGCGAGAACGAAAAGAGCAAGGTCGCAAGGTCGTGGTGGAGGAGTCTCAGCATGAGCCGGAGGTTTGTCTTGAGGACGTCTCTCCTCGCGATGCCCGTCGCAATCTTAGCCGGGGTGCTTGCAGTGTTGGCCCTGTCACCGAATCCTACGGGCGGTGATTGGGCGATCGGGGTTTGCTTTGGCTTTGTAGCGGGAGTCCTTGCGATTGGGATCTCCTGCGCCGCGGCAATCTACATGTACGTCAAGCCGCTCGAGAAGCTCGGGACGTACTCGGAGCGCCTAATGGTTCGCGACTTCAGCGTCGATGTCGAGATGGGGGGGAGGAGCGAGCTCCTTCCCATCACAAACGCGCTGAACGAGATGGTCAGCTCGATGCGCAAGCTTGTGGACGAGATGCACGGCGTATCCGAAAACGTCGCCGATTCCAGCAGCCTGATGGCGAGCGTCGCCAAGGAGACGACAGATGGGGTCCAGGCGACCGCGTCCACGGTCGCTCAGCTTGCGCGAGGATCTGAGGAGCAGGCAAACTCCATGATGCTTGCTACCTCGACCATAAGCCAGATGGCGGAAGAGATCGACCGCGTTGCCGATGCGGCTCGAGAGGTTGCCAAGTACAGCATCGAGGCGCGCGTCACCGTGGAAGGAGGCGCCGAGGCGGTTGGCCGCGCAACCGACAAGATGGGGCGGCTGGTCGAGACCACCGGCGTCAGCGCGCAGGCGGTGCGAGACCTGGGGGAGCGTTCCGAACAGATCGGGTTGATCGTGGATGTCATTACCGATATAGCAGACCAGACCAACCTGCTGGCGCTCAACGCCGCCATCGAAGCGGCAAGGGCGGGAGAACACGGCAAGGGGTTCGCGGTAGTTGCAGGCGAAGTGCGCAAACTGGCGGAGGGATCCGCGAGAGCGGGAAGCCAGATCGCCGGGATAATCCGCGAGATACAACGGACCATCAACGATACGGTCGTATTGATGGAGAACAGTACCAAGGAGGCCGGCGAAGGCTCGACGGTAGTCGGAGAAGCAGGCGCCGCGTTGAGTAAGATCAGTGCCGCCGTCGAGACGATCGGGGCGGAAACAAACGCCATCTCCCAGGCCACCGACAGCATCGCCGAAGGTTCCAATAAAGTGGTAGAGATAATGAACACGGTGGCAAGTATATCCGAGGAATCGTCGTCCGGCACCCAGGAGGTTTCGGCGTCGATCCAGGAACAGACGGCGTCCATGGAAGAGATTACGGCGGCCGCCAGCGAGCTTGCCGAGACCGCGGAGAGGTTGAGAGGGTTGATCGAGGACATCACAACCTCGTGAGCCTCGGGAGGAACGATGGATGAACAGGGGTATGCGGTAGACCGGGAGATGCAGCTCGTGGCCTTCAAAGTGGGCCGTGAGGACTTCGGTGTCGACGTAAAGAAAGTCGAGGGAGTCATCTCACTGGTCGACATAACGCGCATGCCGAGGTCGCCCCATTTCGTCGAAGGGATAATCAACCTCCGGGGTCAGATCGTCGCCGTGGTTGACCTCGCCACGCGACTCGAGATCGAGACTACGGAAAGGTCTTCCAAGACAAGGATAGTGGTGGTGGAAGCTCAGGAGGTCAAGGTTGGGCTTGTCGTCGAATCGCCCGAGGTGATCAACATCAACAAGGACGACATTGAAGCCTCGCCCACAATCGCGGCGAGCGACGTCAAGTCATCCTTTATCAAGGGGGTCGTCAAGCTCGGGGACAGACTCCTCATTCTACTCGACGTAGACAGGGTGCTCACAGACGAAGAGCGCCTGGGAATCGACGAATTAGATATGTCTGAATTGGCACAGGACGAAGCCGGCGAGGCGGAATGATGACCCCGACGGGAGAGGCCCGCACCGTCACGGCGTTTGACAAGGAGGAGTTGTCCGATGGCCCCATCCGTTCTGATCGTTGACGACGCCCTTTTCATGAGGATGATGATCAAGGACATCCTTTCCAAGGACGGCTTTGAAGTCGTGGGCGAAGCAGAGAACGGCATAGAAGCGGTGAAGAAGTATGCCGAGTTGCGGCCGAATCTGGTGACCATGGACATAGTGATGCCAGAGATGGATGGCATCGAAGCGGTGCGGAACATAATAAGGATTGACCCGTTGGCAAAGGTCTTGATGTGTTCCGCCATGGGGCAGCAGCCTCTCGTTGTGGAGGCGCTTGAAGCCGGGGCGAAAGACTTTATCATCAAACCTTTCCAGCCGGCGAAAGTTGTTGAAGCGGTACGAAAAGCGCTCCAGAACGACGCTGAATAGGGGCAATCGGGGTAGAGGTGCGCAATGGCAAAGGGCAAAATAGGCGTTCTTATCGTTGATGACTCAGCACTGGTAAGGCAGCTGCTGGCCGACATGATATCCCAGGACCCGGATCTCGAGCTTGCCGGAATGGCGCGAAACGGTGTCGAAGCCATCAAGCTTGCCCAGGAGCTTGAGCCGGACGTAGTCACAATGGATATTCACATGCCGGAGATGGACGGCCTCTCCGCGCTCGAATATATAATGAAGAAGTCTCCACGACCCGTGGTGATGCTTTCCGCGCTCGTCAAGCAGGGGGCGGTGCCAACCCTCAAAGCCCTCGAACTGGGCGCGGTGGATTTTATCGCAAAGCCTTCCCAGTTCCCCACTTCCGTCAGCGAGATACGCGAGGACGTGATCCTCAAGATCAAGGCGGCCGCAGGCTCGCGCGCCAAAGAAGTCTGGGAGCGAATGGCAAAAGCCAGCACCCAGAAGAAGGCCCGGCTCAAAAAAGACAATCCGGCCGGCGGACGCCTCGTGGTTTTCGGCGCTTCCGCGGGAGGGCCCAGGGCTCTTGCCGAGATCTTTCCCCTGCTGCCCGAAGACTTACCGGCGCCGGTGATCATCGTCCAGCATATGCCTGGCCCGTTCAGCGGTTCCTTCGCGGAGAGGCTAAACGCAAAGTCGAAGATATCCGTGGGGCTCGCGGTCAAGACCCAGGAGCTCGTGGACGGTCACGCGCTGGTCGTTCCGGGGGATTTCGACATGGTGCTCGAACAATCCGAGAGCGGCTCCATGGTGGCGAGGCTGCTTCCCACAGTCGCCAGGCGAGGGGCAAGCCCGGTCATAGACGTGACGATGGAGAGCGCCGCCCAGCTGTTCGGCGAGAAGGCGATAGGCGTGCTGCTCACTGGAATGGGCAGTGACGGGGCAATGGGCCTCGGGATGATAAAGGACGCTGGAGGAGAGACTATCGCGCAGAACGAGGAAACCTCTCTCGTGTTCGGCATGCCCAAAGCGGCGATAGAAAGGCGCCTGGCAAACGAAATCCTCCCACTCGGCAAGATCGCCGAAAGGGTAGTCTTCCTGGTTTAACTTCTCTGAGAAGGAGCACGGTCGATGGAGATGGATATCTCCCAGTACAAAGACCTGTTCATCACAGAGGCGCAGGAGCACCTGGACGCCCTCAACAAGTTCCTGCTGCAGCTGGAGAACGATCCCAACAACCTGGACGTCGTGACCGAGATCTTCCGCTCGGCGCACACTCTCAAGGGCATGTCGGCGACCATGGGCTACGACCAGCTGACCGAGCTGGCCCACGAGATGGAGAACCTCCTCGAGCACCTCAGGACGGGCGACGTGCCTGTTACCACCAACGTGGTCGACACGCTCTTCTCCTGCTTCGACACCCTCGGCGCCATCATCAACGCGATCGCCGAGGACCGGCCCGAGCAGATCGATTTCAGCGGCCTGGTCGGGGAGATCAGGGCTGTGACGGAGGAGCCGGCTGTGGAACAGCCGGCACCGGAGGAACCGATCGTCGTTGAGGCCGAGGTGGCTGAACCGCAAGCCCCGGTGCAGAGGGCAACTGAACCAGAGGCCACCAAGGCAGAGTTGACCGAACCACAAGCCGCAGAGCAAAGGGTGACTGAACCTCCGGCCATCAAAGCCGAGCCGGCTCAACAGCAAGCCGCAGTGCCAGCGTTAGCAGAACCTGTGGCGAGCTCTGAGCTCGAGGTCGACGAAGCCGACATGCGCAGGTACTCCGCGACCCCGGGAATGCGCATCATGCGCCTCACGGTGGAGCTCGACAGGGAATGCCTGCTCAAGTCGGTGCGCGTGTTCA
>PMDX01000072.1 GCA_003154635.1 Actinomycetota bacterium
CCTTGAGAGGGCGGCGTCCTGAACCAGGCTAGACGAATGCGCCACGTACAAATTGAGCCTGGGGCTGAAGCCCGCATCGGCAATATTACATCAAACAGGTCGGCTGCACTAGCACCCGGACCTCAAATAAAACTGGCTGGGGGAGAAGGATTCGAACCCTCGTACCTGGAGCCAGAGTCCAGTGTCCTACCGCTAGACGATCCCCCAGCGGACGATGATGATGATACAAAAAACATCGAAATGGCACAAGGTCCGGCGAGGGACTTCAGGCTCTGGAAACCCGGGAGCTTGCCCCCGCACGATGGGCAGAAACCGCCTCTTGGCACGAAACGAGCGGAGCAGACCGGGCACGTTATAGGGGTGTTCCAGGTAGGGTTATCGGAGAATCCCGGCCCGTTTTCCGGAGCAGGGGGAGGAACTTCATTGAGTGGGGCGGCTACCCGCCATTTTCGGGCCGCCGCCTTCAGGTCAGAGCGCTCTGGAGCCATTCCCGGATCAGGGCTTCGCGCCCGCCCAGGTCGGCGTGCCAGACGCCTGGAATCGTCATAATATCTTTGGGTGACGAGATCCGCCCGATGAACACCTCGATCTCCTCGGGGCTTGCAACCTCGTGCTCGCCGAACACCACGAGTTTGGGAACGGCCGGCATATCCGCCGCGACATCGAGGGGGTCCGGCCCCCCGTCCAGCGTGGGGTCGAGCCTCATGCCGAGGATGCGAGCGCAGATGCGCGATATAAGTGGGTGCTGCGACCACGGGCCGACATCAGGCAGTGACGGCGGGCACCCGATGGAGACAAAGCAGTCAAAGCAGTGCTCCCTGCTCTCGACAAGGAAGCCCGCCGCCGCCCCCAGGGAGAACCCGGCAAAACCGATCTTGCCGAACCCCATCCTACCGACCTCTTCGACAACGGCGTGAAGGTCCGACGCGGCTCGGGAGAATCCAACGGGGCACCTGCCCGAGCTCTTGCCGTGCCCCCTGAAGTCAAACGTGATGACCGAAAAAGAGCGAGCGAGCTCATCCGCGAGGTCGACCACCTGACCGAGCGCGGAGCCGGTGATCGCGGGGTGTGCGACGACAATCGCGGCTTCTCGATTGTCTCCGAGCATGGTGCAGAAAAGCTGGATGGAATCGGTGGATTCGACCGTGAAGTGCCTGTGCGGGGTCTCGGGATGCTTTCGCATCTTGTGCAATACCCGCAAGGCCGGCCAGAACACCGTGACAAGATAACCGTTTCGTAAGCTCATATGTTGTTCACCACGAATAGTATAATCGAGACAGGGAGGTTCGATTTACATGAAGCGCGTGCCCGGGCCGAGCGAGATCTACAGGGGAATCCGGAAACCGACCGCTCCTCCGACGAGGGTCGAGAAAGACCTGCGCGAAAAGATCCGCGGCAGGGAAGACAAAAAAGACATCGACAGGCATAAGGGGTCAAAGCGGCCTACCGACAGCGGCCGGGAGGACTGATAGACGATGCTGCTCGAAAAATCGTGGGGCCTCATAAGAGAGTATACGATCAACCAGGTCTGCACTGTAAAGCTCATGCTCATAGCGGCCGGTCAGTCAACGAGCCTTCACTATCACAGGCTCCGTGACGACATGTGGATAATCCTCGACAATGGACTCGAGGTGCAGGTCGGGAATGAAAAGTTCTTTCCTCGCGAGGGTGATGAGTTCGTGATAAAAGCCGGGGTAGAGCACAAGATAACGGCTGGTGACAAGCCGGTGCGCGTCCTCGAGATCGACTTCGGGTACTCGACGGAGGACGACGTCAGCTACCTCGAGCCTTCGGCCGGCGTGGAGTCTTCGGACTGACTTTCTTCTTGCCCCAGCCGCCTCCTCCCGGCGTGTTCACCCGCACGATGTCTCCGATTCCGGCATCGAAAGTGCACTTTGAAGGAAGTCGAGAGGCCCTACCGTCGACGACCAGGTAATCGCGCCCGGGCTTGCCCGCTCCGCCCCCGGCGAGGCCCCAGGGGCCGCTCGAACGCCGGTCGGAGAGCAGGGTGACCCTGCAATTCTCGAGGAATTCGATCTCGCGCTCGAGCCCGTCGCCGCCGCGATGCTCGCCGCTGCCACCTGACCCGCGCCGGATTTGATACCGTTTCACTCTGAGAGGGTACGAATACTCGAGCGCCTCGATGGGTGTGTTGAGGGTGTTGGTCATGTGTGCGTGCGTCCCGCTGGAGCCCCGGGCCAGCGGATGGCCGCCGGTGCCCCCCGCGATGGTCTCGTAATAGGAGAAAGCCGTTCCTCCCGGAGCCGAGCCTATGGCCAGGTTGCTCATGGTGCCATAGCTCGCCGCGGGTATCTTGCCGGGCAGGGCCGCTGACAGTGCCCCGAGAAGAGCATCGACGACGCGCTGGGAAGTCTCCACGTTGCCGCCGCACACCGGCTGCGGCCTGTGTGCATCGAGAAGACAACCCTCCGGGATGACGATCTCGACGGGCCTGAATGCTCCGTCGTTCGCGGGCACTTCCTCGCCTGTGATGCACCTGAAGACGTAGTAGGTGGCGCTGAGGGTCACGGCTCTGGGACAGTTCAAAGGTCCTACGACCCCCGGGCTGGTGCCGGTGAAGTCGACGCGCGCCCGACCACGGGAAACCGTCACGCTGACACGGATGGGAATCATGTGCTCGGAGAACCCATCGTCATCAAGGTAGTCGGTAAAAGAGTAGTTACCCGTTGGGATCTCCGCCAGCGCCAGCCTCGTAAGCTCCTCGGAGTACCGCATCAGGTCTTCGAAGCGCGCAAGCAGCGGCCCGTGCCCATACTTGCCTGCCATGTCGGCGAGACGGCGCGAGCCGACGGCATGCGCTCCGGCCTGCGCCTGCAGGTCGCCCTCACGTTCACGGGGAGTCCTCGAGTTGGAGCATATGAACTCTTCGACCTCGCGGTTGTAATCTCCCGCTTTACTGAGCAGTACCGGTGGGATGACCAGGCCTTCCTGGTAGATATCCCTTGTGAGCCCGAGCGATCCGGGGGCGAGGCCGCCGACGTCCGAGTGGTGCGCCCGGCTTGCGAGAAGTCCGACGATGTCTCCGTCGTGGAACACCGGTGACACCATGGATATGTCGGGAAGGTGGGTCCCTCCGAGGAACGGGTCGTTGAGGACGACCAGGTCTCCGGGCTGGAGGTCGAAGCGCTCGAGTACGACGCGCACTGTCTCGGGCATGGCTCCCAGGTGGACGGGTATGTGCTCCGCCTGCGCGACCAGCCGTCCTTCGGGGTCGAAGACAGCGCATGAATGGTCTTTGCGTTCCTTTATGTTCGGGCTGAACGCGGTGTGGTGAAGAGCCACCCCCATCTCTTCGGCGACGGAGCTCACAAGGTTGCGAAAGACCTCAAGGGTGAATGCATCTCTTTTCACAGCGCCTCCAGGTCGAGGTTCCCCATGATATCAACCGTAGACCTCCAGCCCGGGGGGACGAGCGTGGTCGTATCAGCCTGCAACACGAGCGCGGGACCTTTTATGGGATGCTCCGGCGATAGCTCAGAGCGTGCGAACACCCGGCACTCTGTCATCCCGCCGCGCTCGAAATAAGTCTTCTTGCGCGAAAGGGGTCGGGGCGCTCGTCCGGTTCCCGCAACAGGCGTTGCCAGCGGCACATCGCGGCGGGGCGCCCTGCAGGCAAGGTGCACGTTCACGACCTCGATCTCCTGGCCTTCGCGCAGGTACCCGAACGCGGCGCGGTACGCTTGCTGGAAGTGGCGTTCGACCTCCGCCCTCCGCAGCCGCCTCACCGGCACCGAGACCTCGTGTGACTGACCGCGATATCGCATCGCGAGAGTCCTCCTGAATTGAAGGCCGTCGCTGAAACCTTCGCGTTTCATCTCATCGGAAGCCTGTCGTTCGAGCTCGGAGAAGGTGCGGGAGAGCGACTCGATGTGAAGGTCGTCGAGAGGCCCGATCGATGAGCGCGAATGGTCTCGGCCCGGCTGCGCCAGCAGCATCCCTATGCTCGAGAAGAGCCCGGGGTAGACCGGGACTATCACGCGCGGGATCTCGAGCCTGGCCGAAAGCTCGCATGCGTGCATCGGGCCGGCTCCTCCGAAAGCCACCAGCGCAAACTCCCGCGGGTCGAAACCTCGCTCGAGGCTGACCTTCTTGACAGCCGCTTCCATGTGGCTGTAAGCAACCTCGAGAGTCGATCTCGCGGCGTGCGCGACGTTCGCCGGGCCGGCCAGAGAGCCGAGGGCCGTGATGCTCTTGTCAACCTGGAGGGTCATGCGGCCACCAAGAAACCACGAAGGCTCGAGCCTTCCCAGTGCAAGGTTTGCGTCGGTCACGGTCGGGAGCATGCTTTTGCCGTAGCATGCGGGACCGGGGTCTGCTCCCGCGCTCTCGGGCCCGACTTTCAGGACTCCGGCCCTGTCGACGTGAGCGATGGAGCCCCCGCCGGCGCCGATCGTGTGGATGTCTATCATGGGCAAAGCGACGGGGAGCCCGTTGATACGTGTCTCACGGGTCACTGTGGGTTCACCGCTCATGAGCGAGACGTCAGTGGATGTGCCACCCATATCGAAGCTTATGACGTCGTCAAGGCCGAGCGAGCCGGCCAGCCAGCTCGACGCGACGGCACCGCCCGCGGGCCCGGACAGCACGAGATCGGCGGCCCTGTGCCTGGCCAGCTCCGAGGAAATAGTACCGCCGGCGGAGTGCATGAGTCGCATGCCGCCGCTCTCAGAGGTATCAAGCTCGTCTTCGAGGCGGTCGAGGTAACCTTCCATCACCGGAGAGACAAACGCGTTGATCACCGTCGTGCTTGCCCGCTCGTACTCCCGGTACTCGGGCAGGACCCAGCTCGACAGGGATACCGCGACCCCGAGCTTCTCGAGCTCTTCGCGCAGCATCTCCTCGTGGTGCGGGTGCTCGAAAGAGAAGAGGAGGCAAACGGCGGCCGAGCGCGCTCCGCTGGAGGCCACCTTCGATGCCACCTGCTTTGCATCCGAGCGCGTGAGTTTCTGAAGCAGTGCTCCGCCCGGGCCGACCCTTTCTCGAGCTTCGAATCTCAGGTTCCGGGGCACAAGGGGTTCCGGCTTGCGGACGTCGAGGCGATAGAGGTATGGACGCTCCTGGCGCCCTATCTCGATAATATCCGCGAAACCGGCGGTGGCGACGAACGCGGTTTTCGCACCGCTGCGTTCGAGTATGGCGTTTGTCGCAACAGTCGAGCCGTGGACGAGTGGAGCGCCGGCTGCCCCGGCGCCGGCTATGGCATCCAGGACGCCCTTCTCGGGCGCGGCGGGTGTCGAAGGCACCTTGAGGGTCACGGGGCCGCGCGAGGTGATAGCCACCAGGTCCGTGAACGTTCCGCCCACGTCCACCGCGGCGATCGAGACAGTTTCCAGTTCAGAAGGCATTTCAGGCGTAACCACGATTCCTTCCGGTGCGTTATACAGATATTATAAGGTAGCCGCTTGGCATCAGAGCAAGACAGGGGGCGAAGGTGGTCCCGTTCTCGGAAAAGCAAAACCTCAAAACAATGGTCAAGGCCTATGTGCAGGGGCTGGACGAGGAAGGTTTGGAAATGCTGGCGGACGGCGAGACGGAGCTTGCTGTCGAGAGTATCTACGAGGGGCTGCTGGCCTGCGTCGAAGACGAGCTCTACCTTAAGGAGTTTCTGCCGTTCGGTGCGACCTACAGGGTGGCCGGAGAGCTGGGCGTGCGCAGGAGGCGGGACAGTGTTCCGATCGAGAAAGTCATGCGGGAGCACATACTCCTGCGCGACGTGTTCTGGGATTTTCGGCGGGCCCGCGCCGGGAGAGAGCACGACTTTCCCACTGAGAAACGCGTGTGCCAGTGCATGAACAGCCTGCTCGAGGCCACCGTGCGCGCTTACCAGACCCGCGAGCCGACTGTCGACGTCCTCGATCCACTGCGGGACAATGCCACCGGGGTGTTCAACTCCCTCTACTTCATGACGCGCCTGGAGGAGGAGGTAAAGCGCTCAGAGAGGTATCTGAGAGACGTGACGGTCGTGCTGCTGCACATCAACTCGCAGTTCGAGCCGGAATCGGCTGACGAGTCTGAGCTCATGAGAGCCGTCGCCCGCGTTCTCAGGCGCAATTCCCGGGCTTCCGATATACTGGCACGAATAGAAAACGGCAAGTTCGCCATCCTGGTACCCGAGACCAGGGCTCAGGATGCCGTCTTTGCGGCCGAGAGGCTGCGCATGCAGGTCATGGAGTACCTCTCGGGTCTTGGCGATCTCTACGCCGAGGTGGACATAGAGATCGGCACCGGGTCTTACCCGGAGCAGGGGGAGGACGGCGAAGTGGTCTTCCAGGAAGCGATCGAGAGCCTCATGAGAGAGGAGCACGGGTCCTAGCCCGACACACCGACGATGGAGTGCGATTTCGAAAAGATCACCAGGGAGGAGATACGGGAGCTACCCGTGTACAGCCCTGGCATGGACATTGAAGACGTCAGGCGGCGCTACGGTGTAGCCGACGTCATAAAGCTCGCCTCTAACGAAAACCCCCTGGGCCCTTCTCAACTTGCCGTCGAAGCGGTCCGTGAGGCTGTCAACGACATCTCGTTGTATCCGGATGGAGCATGCACCGCCCTGAGGAAGCGCCTGTCAGAGAAGCTGGGCGTGCCGCCCGAGTGTTTTATCTTCGGCAATGGCACAGACGAGATAATCGACTTTATTTTCTTCGCGTTCTTCGACTGTGGAGACGTCGCGGTCATGGGCGACCCTACGTTCTCATCGTACTTTCTCTCGGGGATGATGATGGGGGCGACTCTCCGGTATGTACCGCTACGCGACCACTCGCATCACGTCGAAGAGATGCTGGCTGCTGTCGACGAACGGACCAAGGCGGTTTTTATAGGCACTCCACATAACCCGACCGGAACGATCTGCACCACCCTGGAGCTCGAGCGGATGCTGAACGGCCTGCCGCCGGACGTCCTGTTGATATGGGACGAAGCATACTGTGAATACGTTGACGACCCTGCGTATCCCGACAGCTTGCCGTACCTGGCGAGCCACCCCAACCTGGTGGTGCTCCGGACGTTCTCCAAGATATACGGCTTGGCGGGGCTTCGGGTCGGCTACGGTATGGCTGACCCATCGATCGTCGATTTCCTCGAGAGGGTCAGGCCGCCGTTCAACGTCAACAGGCTGGCCCAGGTCGGCGCGCTTCACGCGCTGGCCGATGACGAGCACGTGCGGCTCAGCAGGAAACTCAACGCTGAAGGCAAGCGGTATCTCGCGGACGAGTTGTCCCGGCTCGGTCTCGAATCGGTGCCCACGCAGGCTAACTTCATACTGTTCCGCTTCGACCAGGTCACAGATGAACTGTCCCGGAAGCTGCTCGAAAAGGGGATAATCGTACGCGACGGAGCCGCGCTCGGATACCCCGGATATATTCGGTTGACCATAGGCACGCGGGAGCAGAATCGCGCGGTCATCGAGGCGATCGAGCAGAGCATCGGTTGACCCCTGACACGGGAGGAGAAACACAGTGCGCGCAACCATAGTGATTCCTTCTTATTGGGCCCGGGAATCCAGTGAGTCGCTGAACCTGAACGACGCTGTGTACGATCACCCGACGCCCCTCGATGCCGAGAGCACGCTCGACCGCGCGCTGGAGAGCATCGACGTGCTCGAGAACCGCGACTTCAACGTGATAGTGCTTGCATGCGCGACTAATCCGGATGTCTACGACGCAGTCGAGAGGCACGTCAACGACATTACGGCGAAGCACCGGAGCAAGTATCCGGTCAAGGTCATCTCCCACAGCTTCGAAAGCAAGACAAGGGCCAGGATCGCAGCCGTTGCGGGCGATGACGTCGCGGAGCTCATCTCGCTTACCGGCTATTCCAACATACGCAACATGTGCCTGGTGGCCGCCGAGCTGGCGCGCTCTGAAGTCGCAGTGCTGTTCGACGACGACGAGGTCTACGAGGACTCCAAATACCTGGACAAGGTCTTCGAGACCATCGATTCCGAGTACGGAGGCAAGCCGGTCCGTGTCGTGGCAGGCTACTACCAGCAGCCCGATGGAAGTTACCTGTTGCCGCCCCCCGAAGAGTACTGGATGACCGAATGGCCGATGGTGCCCCTGATGANNGAAGAGCCGAGGGTCAAACTGACGCCGTTCGTCTTCGGCGGGAACATGGTAATACACAGAGATGTTTTCCGCACCATATCGTTCGACCCGAACGTGCGCAGGGGAGAGGACATAGATTATCTCACCAACTGCAAGTTCTTCGATATTGACTTCGTGCTGGACAGGGAACTGGCCATAAGACACCTGCCTCCGCCGAAGACCCACGTGCCGCCATGGCAGCATTTCAGGGAAAACATCTACAGGTTTGTATATGCGCGCGAGAAGATACGCAGGCAGGCTCCCGGCAAAGCGCTCAGAATGGTGGATATTTCCGAACTCGACCCGTATCCGGGTAAATGCATGCGCGATGACCTCGAGGATATGATTTTCAAGACATCGGTTTTGATGGGTCTCATGTACGGGCGCCTGGACGACCAGTTCGGCTTCAACGAGAGCATGAAGAACATTCACCTGGCGCGCTACGACGCTCCCCCCGGGCACGACCCGTTCGAGTGGTACATCGAGTGCAGGTCGCGCTGGGAGAAGCTAATGGAATTGCTTTCGGCTGACGATGCTCTTTCCAGGGACGTATTGTCGGGGCTGTGACCAGGGGAGCCTGAAGAGACCAAACACTTGAGGGCGGTCTCTCAGGCCGTCCGGAGCCGGGCCTGAGAGACGCGGCTCAAGAAGGTGGATAGACCCGGCTCAAGAAGTAAGAACATATGACGACCTTAAGACGATAAGTTGACGATACTAGATCAAGCCGTAATCGATGATATAGAAACGATTGGCGGGGCAGACATCCTTGTCGGCATACCGTCTTTCAGGAATGCGGACACGATTGCTTACGTCGTCCAGCAGGCAGCGACAGGACTTGTACGGCATTTCCCCGGCATGAAGCCCGTTCTGGTCAACTCCGATGGAGGGTCGAAAGACCGGACGCGCGACATAGTACTCGCGACCCACGTTCCTCCCGGCGTCACCAAGATAGTCACTCCTTACAGGGGAATAGCCGGCAAGGGAAGCGCCTTCAACACCATCTTCGAGATCGCGACCCGGCTCGGCGTCAGGATATGCATCGTCGTCGATTCGGATTTGAGGAGCATCACCCCCGAATGGATGAAATACCTCGGAGGCCCCGTTCTCGAGGAGAGGTTCGACTTTGTCACTCCTCACTACCTCAGGTACAAGTACGACGGTACGATCACCAACTCGCTCGCCTACCCGCTTACGCGATCTCTATACGGAAAGCGAGTGCGCCAGCCTATCGGGGGCGACTTCGGCTTCTCGGGCAAGCTGGCCGCCGTATACTCCGAAAGGGATGTCTGGGAGACCGACATCGCGCGGTTCGGGATCGACATCTGGATGACCACCCTCGCCATAAACGAGGAGTTCAGGGTCTGCCAGGCGTGCATGGGTCTCAAGCTTCACAACAACAAGGATCCGGGCAGCGACCTCGGTGCGATGTTCAGCCAGGTCACCGGCACGATATTCGACCTGATGTGCTACTACGAAGGCAACTGGATGGAGATCAGGCACTCGGTGGCGGCGCCGGTACTCGGCGAGGAATGCACGGACGAACCCGAAGAGGTCGAGGTGTCGTTCGAGAACCTGTTGGACCATTTCCGCAAGGGGTTCGAGGAGTTGAGCGGCCTCTGGCGAATTGTGCTCCGCAGGGAAAACTTCGACCAGGTAGAAAAAGCGTACAGGTTGAGCGAAACCGATTTTGAGTTCTCGAGCGGTCTCTGGGTTCGCGTGGTATACGATTTTGCCATTGCGTACAACTTCGGGCCCGTACAGTGCGACAGGGTCGTCGAGGCCCTCCTGCCGCTGTTCTGCGCGCGTACCGCCCACTTCGCGCGCAAGACCGAGGAGGTCACTTCTTTCGAGGCCGAGATCGAGGTCGAGCGGACGGCGGAGACGTTCGAAGCGCTAAAGGATTACCTGCGCTACTACTGGCGGGAGGCCAAGGAGGCGCGCAGCGAAGCACAGGCGATTTGAGGGGGTGGCACGATGGATATGCTTCCTGCTGTATCTCCGGAGATAGCGGGGGCCGTGCGTGACATCGGCAGGGCGGACGTCATGGTAGCGATTCCCGCGTACAACAACGAGCAGACCATCTCCAGCGTCATGAAGACGGCGGCCGAGGGACTCTCCACATTTTTCGCCGACATGAGGTCAGTGGTGTTCGTCTGCGAGGGCGGTTCACTGGACGAGACAAAGAACGTAGCCCACATGACGGATATCGGAATGACCGTCAACAAGATCGTCGGCACCTACAGGGGGGAAGCCGGAAAAGGCAACGCACTGCGGGCCGTCTTCAAAGCCGCGCTTGACCTTGGTGTGAAGGGACTGGCGCTCATCGACGCCGACATGAGGAGCTTTACTCCCGACTGGGTCAACAACCTGCTTGCGCCGGCAGTCCGTGAAGATTTCGGTTTCGTCGCGCCGTTCTACAAGCGGTACAAGTACGATGGAACGATAACCAACCTCCTCATCTACCCGCTCGTCACTTCACTGTACGGCAAGAAGCTCAGGCAGCCGATCGGTGGAGACTTCGGGATGTCCGCGGGGTTTATCGAGATGCTCGCCAAGCAAGACGTCTGGGACGTTTTCGTCGGGCAGTTCGGAATCGATATCTGGATGACCATATCGGCCATAACCGGTGGAGCCAAGATTTGTCAGGCGAACCTCGGCGCCAAGGTCCACAGCGCCAAAGACCCCGCTTTTTCTCTCGGGCCTATGTATATGCAGGTACTATCCACGATATTCCGCTCGATGAACAAGTTTCAGGATTTCTGGCGGGAAAAGGAAATCGTCGAAGACGTCCCGGTGAAGGGCACAGCCGTGCCCTGGGAGCCGGAGGCCATACCGATCAGCGTCACGAGGCTGGTCGAGGAGTTCAACCTGGGCATGGCGCACTTCAGCGCGCTATACCGAGAGATCCTCAGCAAGGATACCTATATGCGACTCGAACAGATAGCCCGCTCCGAGGTCTGCCGGCCCGAGGGCTACTGCGACTTCAATATGCCACCCGACCTCTGGGCGCGGATAATCTACGATATCGCGGTGGTATTCAACTGCTGGACCGGCAACACACACAAGCTTATAGACCTTTCCTCGCCGCTGTATTTCGGCATGGTGGCGTCAGTAGCCAATCGCACGGTCGACCTGGACTACACGGGCACCGAGCAGGTCGTTGACGATATCCTGCGATCGTTCGTCAACGAGAAAGTGTACATGCGCGAGCGATGGTTGGACCTCGCCGCGGGCCGCGTGTGCTCCATCTGAAGGGTCTCGTTCCAGGCGTCAGGTTATCTCGCGACTGACCTCACATCGACATGCGGAGGTTCGCCTCGATGTTGAGCGGAGGCAGGTCATCCTGGTCGATGATCACGTCGATCACCGTTGAACCCTTTTCGGCCAGAGCCTTTTCAAGGACGTCGCGCGTGTCGCTGTCCCTGTCGAGTCGATATCCGGCGGCGCCGAAGTCGCGCGCGAGCGCGGCGAAGTCGGGGTTACCGTGTTCGGTCCCGTGGATTCGCCCTCCGAATTGCAGCTTCTGGCGGATGTTCAGAACCCGGTACTGGCTGTCGTTCATGACGAACACCTTGACAGGTATGTCTTCGCGCACCGCGGTCTCGAGGTCCTGTATGGTCATCATGAAGTCGCCGTCACCGAGCATTGCGATAGCGCTACGGTCGGGAAAGACCAGCCTGGACGCCAGGTTCGCCGCGAACCCGAACCCCATCGAGCCGAAATTCACGGTCGACATGAAGGTGAGTGGATTTCGTGACGGCATGAAGTCCATGGCGTACAGGAGATGTGTTCCCGCGCCTACCGATACGATCGTGTCGTGGGGCAGGAGCTCGTCGAGAGTGCGCGCAACGCGCGCTCCAGCCGGGAGGTCGCCTTCCCTCGAGAGCGCGATCTGGCAGAGCCCGTCCCACATCACGCGAGCTTGGGAAAGCGCTTCTTCCCAGCCGGGCCTCGGCTCCAGCCTTTTGCCTGTAAGCCGTTCGAGCGCGACCGAGAGGAACTCACCGACATCGCAGGCAAAGACCCTGGCGGGGGGTGCCTGGGAAGTGTAATTACCGGATATGTTAAACACCATGATGTCCGCGGCCGTGATGGGCAACGTGTATTCATACGTGGTCATGTCGCTTATGCCCGCTCCCAGACACACGATCGCGTCGGCATTCTCAAGGGCTTTGTCCGCCACCGGGTTGCCACCGCCGAAGCCCGCTCGGCCAAGGCTCAGTGGGTGAGTTTCCGAAATGACTCCGCGCCCGTTACCGGTGGTCACGACAGGCACACCAAGCGCCTCGATGAAGCTCAGCAACTTGTCGGAAGAATTCGAGTAAGCCACGCCTCCACCGGCGAGAACCATGGGAAGCTTCGCGCTGGACAGTAGCTCGATCGCCTCGGCGACATCTTTGTCCTGAACCGGTGGGGGAGGGTCGACAGCGAACTCCAGGCTATCGAGATCGACCTGTGTCGTCTCGCCCCACACATCCTCCGGAACCTCGATCATGACGGGACCCCGCGCGCCACTCATCGCCATGCGGTACGCCTTCGAGAGAACGGACGGGACATCCGCCGCGCAGTCTATGCGAAAAGTGCCCTTGCACAGCGGTGCGAAAAGCCCGACATGGTCGAGCTCCAGCATCCCGTCGCTACCGGCCAGGGAGTGTTTGACCGCACCGGATATCACCATCATCGGGGAGCAGTCCTTGCGGGCGTTGCCCATTGAGATAGCGGCGTTGAGCGCACCACCTCCCGAATGGACGAGCGCCACGCCTGGACGCCCGGTGAGCCTGCCTTCGGTGTCCGCCATGCTGGCGGCCACCTGCTCGTGCCTGCACGAGATATAGCGGATCCTGTCTCGAACCTGGTACAGAGAATCGACGAAGCCGATATTGGACGTGCCGATTATTCCGTACAGCCGGTTCGTTCCCATTCTTACGAGGGCCTCGGCAAGTGCGCCGCCCCCGGTCATCTCACTCATTTTTCAACCTCCAGACATGATGGCGCAGCGAGCCTGCGGGTGTTAACGGATTTCTAGAGAGAGGATAGCGCTCCTGCGAGCGGGGCGTTTCGACTCGAGGCTATTCCAACCGCGGCTCAACGCCGTTTACGATGTTCTCAGGCGTTTGTCCTTTCAATACCGACACGACGTTAGCCATGGCGGACATGATGATCCGCATCCGGCTCTCGTTGGTTGCGCCGGCTGTGTGTGGAGTGACGATCGTATTTGGAGAGTGCAGTAGAGGGTTGTCCTGAGTCACTGGCTCGACACTGAAGACATCGATGCCCGCCCCCCCCAGCCTGCCCTCCGCCAGTGCGGCGGCCACCGCGTTTTCGTCAATGACCTCGCCGCGCGCAACGTTGACGAGAACGGCCGTCTGCTTCATCAAGGAGATTCGCTCCTCGTTGATCAAGAGCTCGGTCTCGGGCGTCAGTGGAACGTGAAGGGTCACCACGTCGGCTTCGGCAAGAAGCCCTTCCAGAGTTCTGAACGTCACACCCAGTTCCTGTTCGTCGGGCTCCGCGAGCCGGTTGGCGTCGCTGTAGATGACGTTGCATCCGAAAGCCTTTGCGCGTATGGCGACCTCCCTGCCGATCCTGCCCATCCCCACTATGCCTATTGTCTTGCCGAAGAGCTCGAACACACCGTAATTAGCCATCTCGTCCTGTGCCCACTGGCCGCTCATTGTCTTGGCGTATTGCAGCATCAGCTTCTTGAGGCAGGCGAGTGTGACCATTATCGTATGCTCGGCGACCCCTATGGAGTTTGCCCCGGCGACATTGGCTACGGGTATACCCTGCCGCGCCGCTTCCTCGACGTCGATATGCTGGTATCCGACCGAAAGTTGTTGTATCAGGATGCACGAAGACGCCGCCTTGATGACCTCCTGGTCCATCTCGTTGTGGAACGTGTAATCGCCGATGATGATCTCGGCCTGCCCCACGGCTTCGAGGAGCTCATCCCTGCCGCCGCCCTGGTATGTTGTCACTTCGACGGTTCCTATGTCCCCGCCGTCCGCGTTTGCCTGGAGCATCGCGTTTATGAGCTCAGCCGTCAGCGGCGAAAGTACGAGTACTCTTTTGCTGGCCATTTCCTACCTCCATTCATATACTTCTTTATCGTATTCCACGCACTGATGGAATGCCACGCCCCGGCGCGATATGCTTTTTAAGAGGGCTATTTGAGGGAATCACATGCCCCTGGGATGGAACGAGCAGGCGCCGCTGATATATTGAGGTGTGAAGAAATGGAAAGTAATGGAGTATCGTCGAGTTCCCTCGTGTTCTTCTACATTTTTGCCGTGATGATATGGGCGCTCTTCGGCTACTGGGGCGGAAAAGTTGCACAGCGCAAGGGGTATAGCTTCGGTCTGGGATTCGCAGTGGGATTTTTCGGCGGTCTCATAGGCATAATTGTTCTTTACTTAATAAAACCTGCCCGCCTGCCGTCCGATCACGAGATGCGATATCCAGACCAGAGATATTATCGGCCACCGCCCGAGGACCGGGAGAGTGGGAATGATCCGGAACCTGGTCCACGACAACCGCCGCCAAGGAACAAGGTCTGTCAGCAGTGCAGGAACCTGGTGCCGGGAGATGCCCAGTTCTGCTCGTATTGTGGCGCCCGGGTCTGAACCGGATCGGGGCGGGTCTCATTTTCACGCGTTCAACGCGTGGTCGACCAACCCGCAACAGCCAGGATGTCATAAGCAAAAAGCCCCTTTCGGGGCTTATTGCTGCTAGCAGCTCTTTGAGCACTTGCAGGTGCTCGAGGCCTTCTTGGCCAACTTCACGATTTTCATCGTGACCCCCTTCCGTTCATGGATGGGCATTGCTTAAAGCATACGTCGCGAGTCTTGCGATTTCAATCCTTTGAATTCAACTGACGGCAAGGGTTTCCTGCCAAGACTTGACCGGGCGGTTTTTTATAGAGGTTAATAAGAATCGGGGTGAGAAGATGAGTGAATTTTCGGGTTTTGAAGCAAGGGTGGGGCCTTTCCTGCGCGGCGAGCTGGGAAAACAGGACTCTGAGGAGTTCAAGAGGCTCATCTGCGCCGACTGCGAGTTCTTCTCTCCAGGGGAGGACGAAGAGCTGGAGTGCGGGTGCTATCACATGCTTATGCGACTCATTGACAGGGGTTATGTGACGCTGGAGCAACTGGCCGATGCCCTCCGCGGGTAGCTTCCTGAGGTTGGGCGACGGAGTGTTCATCAAGCACCTGGAATTCCCTGCCGTCTATAACACCGTGACTGATGACGTCTACGAGGTCGACCCGGATGGTTTCGAGGAACTCTCACGATGCGATGGAACCCTCGCGTCATCCGCTTCGGTCTTTCCGCGGGAGTTTCTCGACTTCTGTCTTGAAGAAAGGGTCCTGGTTGCCGNNAACGAGGTTCCATCCCTCCGGTACCTTATGGTCGAGCTGACTGACAGGTGCAATCTCAAATGCCTGCACTGCTACCTCGGAGAGTCAGGCGGTGAGGATATCCGTATCGAGACTGTCGCGGATGTGCTTGACGAATTTGAGCTGATGGGCGGCCTTCGCCTGGTCGTCACAGGCGGTGAGCCCCTGGTCTACCCTGGTTTTGACACTGTCAACGAGCTCGTTCGGGGCAGGGCATTCCGGGCCATCCTCGTGACGAACGGCACGTTGATAGATGACGGGTTGGCGGCGCGGCTGAACTTTCACGAGGTACAGGTATCGCTCGACGGGATGGAGGAGGGGCACGACTTTATCCGCGGCACCGGAAGCTTCAGGTCCTCGCTCGACGGTATTGCCAGCCTTCGGCGCGCAGGCGCGGACGTTTCGATAGCTACGATGATACACAGCCGGAACCTGGGAGAATTGGATGCACTCGAGGAACTCGCGACGGATATCGGGGCGGTCTCCTGGACCCTGGATGTTCCNNCTCGCGGCGGAGCAGCTCGAGCGGGCGTTCGGGTCCGAGCAGCACGAGCCGTCGGGCGACTGGGCATGCGGCGCACACCTTGCGTTCCTCAAGGCGAACGGCACCCTGGCCAAGTGCGGTTTCTTCGACGACTGGAGCGGCGGGCTGGTGGCTGGGGGTCTTAGAGAGGCCTGGCTTCGAATGCCGCGATTGAGGCTCTCCGACCTCGATTGCGACTGTGAGTTCCTCTCGGAATGCGGAGGCGGCTGCCGCTTCCGCGCTCGATCATCATCAGGGCGCACCGGACCCGATCCCTTGAAATGCCTGCAATTTGGCGTGGGCGAGCACTCTAACTGACCGCCTGCGAGTTTTTCCACATTAACGCGCCCAAAATCGATGGGACAGCTCTCCACATCAATATGTTGTGGTATGAACTGATGTTGTCCACAAAATATTCCACATACTAACATTCTCATCCCTGAAATCAGGTCTCTTCAACTCCATTTTGGTCACCCAAACGGGCCAATCGTGTCGTTTTGTGAGTAAAAGTGTTGCAAAAGGGAGAATAGGGGAGTAAAGTGGTCCAAAGTGGCTAGAGCAAAGGGAAAGCTATGCTGGTCGGTTCGTCTCAAAGAACAGTGGATACCAAGGGGCGTATTATCCTGCCCCGAGAGTTCCGCCGTGATTTCGAGGGGGGGCTCATGGCAACCAAGGGCCTCGATTCCTGTCTCCTGCTGTATCCCATGAAAGAGTGGGACAGGCTTGTCGACCGCATCGATGAGATGCCTTCGGGTATCGAGTCGACCCGCCGGTTCACTCGACTTTTCTTCGCAAACGCGAGCCACATAATGCCCGACGGACAGGGGCGGGTCCTGATCCCGCCGCGCCTCCGCGAGATGGTCGGTATGACCAAAGAGGTAGTAATCGTCGGCCTTTCAAACAAAGCGGAGGTATGGAATCCCGAGAGATGGGATGCTTACGCGAGCGAAAGCGCGGAGCATTACGAACAATCGGCGTCCGACATCGGTGTTTGAGATGGACGACGACAGGGCCGAGCACCGGCCGGTAATGGTCGCCAGGGTCATAGAGTACCTGGCGCCGGAGAAGGGGAAGGTGATCGTTGATGGCACACTCGGAGCAGGTGGACACGCTGCAGCTATCGCTGAAAGGCTCTCACCGGGAGGCAGGCTCATTGGTATTGACAGAGACCCGAAAGCTCTCGCTTCCGCCCGCAAACGGCTGGGGGCGGTGGAGGCCGCGCAGGTCGGTTACCATTGCGAAAATTACCGAGATCTACTCTCCGTCCTTGATGACGAGGGCCTAGAGGAGGTCGACGGCATCTTGCTGGATCTCGGTCTTTCATCCATGCAGGTTGATGACCCGGAGCGGGGCTTCAGCTTCCGCCACGACGGCCCGCTCGACATGCGAATGGACCCGTCGCGAGGCGAGTCCGCTGCCGAATTCCTTGCCCGCGCCACGGTGCGNNAGGACGAGTTGACGCGCATTATCTACAACTACGGGGATGAGCGGTGGGCCAGGCGAATAGCTCACTTCATCATAGAGGCTCGGGAGCGCAGGCCCATACGGACAACATGGGAGCTCACGAAGGTCGTGGAGGACGCGGTGCCCGTCTCGGCGAGGCGTGGCCGCAAACACCCGGCTCGAAAGACGTTCCAGGCGCTCCGAATTGCGGTTAACGACGAGTTGGATGACCTGAAGGAGGGGATAACCACAGGAATAAAATGCCTGGCCCCGGCCGGGCGGATAGTAGTGCTCTCGTATCAGTCCCATGAGGACCGGCTCGTGAAGCGCACCTTTAACTCCCTGGCAAGAGGAATGGACTATCTGCCCGGCGATCCGNNATTGAACCGGTGATAGAGCTACTTACGCGCAAACCGGTCACGCCTTACGAAGAAGAAATTGAGACAAATCCCAGAAGCAGGAGCGCAAAGCTCCGAGCGGCTATAAAAAAGGGCTGAAAACAGATGGCCCGCGGTAATACCAAGGGAAAACAGACAGACAAAAAGAAGTGTAAAAAGAAGACTCGGGCGCCAAGGGAGAGGAAGGGCCTCACCTTCGGTTTCTTGATGATGGTGTTGTTCATACTCGCCGGGACCGGCGTGTTCATGGTAGCCATGCAGCAGGGCGCGGTGAGCAAGGACCTCGCCGAGAGGCGCATCGAGGATAAGGAGGCCGCCGAAAAGGCGAAGCAAAAGAGCCTGAGGGTAGAGATTGCGCGCCTCCAATCGCCCGACAGGGTGATGAAGATAGCTGACGACGAGCTTAATATGACCGACCCGTCGACGGTTATATATCTGAAGTACTCGCGGGATCACAGTGGAAAAGTCACATGCCAGAGCACTACAGAGTATGGGAGCGAGCCGCAGAGCCAGACCGCAGGGACGCAACCCTCAGCGAATGAGGAGAACTCGGGGAACCTGACTCGAAGATAGGAAGCGACAGTGCAAAAGAGGGAACCCAGCGACAGGCGGTTGATAGTCGTAGCCGCGGTCATCTTCCTCTGTCTAGCGGCGGTCGCGGGCAAGCTCATCGTGATCCAGGAGATTGAGGCAGGACGCTATAAGAAGCTGGCCGCGCAGCAAAGAGACTCCACCATAAAGATCACTCCTCGGCGAGGAACGATATTTGACCGTGAAGGTGAGATATTGGCCATCAGCGAGGATGTAACCTCTGTCTACGCCACACCGTACCTTGTAAAGAATAAAAAAGACGCGGCGGCTAAGATCGCTGGTGTCCTCGGCACGGACGAGGCTGAAATTCAGAGCAAGCTCGACGAGCATTCAGGCTTTGTCTACATCGCGCGCCAGATCGAGAACCCTGTCGCTGACAAGGTAAAGAAGCTGAAGCTGGACGGAATCGGCTTCATAGAGGAAAGCAAACGATACTATCCGCTCGGCTCTCTCTGCTCGCAGATCCTCGGCCTCGTCGATGTCGACAACAAGGGACAGGCGGGGATCGAGATGTATTACGAGAATCTCCTCGGAGGAAAGCCAGGCGAGATCCAGCTCGAAAAGGACGCCGCCGGCAATGCGATACCGGGTAGCGAGAAAAACCGCAAAGCCTCGGTCGACGGAGTAGACCTCCAGCTCACGATTGATAAAGACATCCAGGCCCAGGCCGAAGAGTCACTTGCAAAAGGGGTCGATACGTATGGTGCTAAAGCGGGAACCGCCATCGTGCTCGACTGCAACACGGGTGATGTGCTCGCTATGGCGTCGAGCCCAACGTTCGATCCGAACAAGAGAGAGCACATCGATCCGGCATCGATGAGGAACCGTGCGATAACCGACGTATACGAGCCTGGCTCCGCACTCAAGATCGTGACAGCGTCGGGTGCGCTCGAGCAGGGCGTTGTGACTCCACAGACGGTCATTCCCATACCGTCCGAGCTCAAGGTAGCTGACAAGGTGTTCAAGGACGCCGAGGTGAAACCGTACAGGCAGCTCACCTTCACTCAGGTGATAGGTGAATCCTCGAACGTAGGTACCATCCAGGTAGGGCAGAGGCTGGGTTCCCAGAGGCTTGCGGGGTACATNNCGCCATGGGCTCGATCGCCAACGGCGGTCGTAAGATTATCCCGCATTTCCTGAAGGCGAAGGTAACGGACAAGGGCGTGCAGGACATGGGACTTGGCGGACTGGGCGAGCAGGTTCTCTCAAAGGCCGTCTGTCAGCAAATGACCGCCATACTCGAAAATGTCGTTGCCCCGGGAAATACGGGTATCAAGGCTGCGGTCAACTACTATCGCGTGGCGGGCAAGACCGGA